>JAABTI010000189.1 GCA_011389955.1 Paracoccaceae bacterium
GCCGGTATTGAGCAGCGCGAAACAGCCCGTCCCGTAGGTGGATTTCATCATGCCGGGAGTGAAACACGCCTGCCCCACGGTCGCGGCCTGCTGATCGCCCGCGACGCCGAGGATGGGAATTTCGCGGCCAAACAGATCGGCGCGGGTGACGCCGTAATCGGCGGCACTGTCGCGCACCTCCGGCAGCATCGCGGTGGGGATGTCCAGCAGCTCGCACATGGTGCTGCTCCAGCGCCCCTTGCGGATGTCGTAGAGCAGAGTGCGCGCGGCATTGGTGGCATCGGTGGCGTGCACCTTGCCGCCGGTCAGGTGCCAGATCAGGAAGCAATCGACCGTGCCGAACAGCAGCTCGCCCTTCTCGGCGCGGGCGCGGGCGCCTTCGACATTGTCGAGAATCCATTTCAGCTTGGTGCCGGAGAAATACGGGTCCAGCAGCAGGCCGGTGCGGTCACGCACCATGTCCTCGTGCCCGGCATCGCGCAGGGCGCGGCACATCGGTGCGGTGCGGCGGTCCTGCCAGACAATGGCGTTATGGACGGCTTGCCCGGTTTCGCGGTCCCAGACGATGGTGGTTTCGCGCTGGTTGGTGATGCCGATGGCAGCCACGTCGCGGGCCGACAGGCGCGCGCGTTCGATCACGCTGCGGCAGGTTCCGGCGGTCGAGGACCAGATCACCGAGGGGTCGTGTTCGACCCAGCCGGAATCGGGATAATGCTGTTCGAATTCTTCTTGCGCGGTGGCGACAAGCTTCATCCGGCCGTCGAACAGGATCGCGCGGCTTGATGTCGTGCCCTGGTCGATGGCGAGGATATGCGTGCTCATGTCCAGCCTTTCCGCAATATGCCGGAGCAAGCGTCGCGCCTGCTGCCTCCGGCGGGGTAAACGTGTTGGGTGTGGCCCGCCCCCACCGCGCGTGGCGGGGGCGGGCCGAGGATCATCTTACTGCCACGATGCCAGCAGATCGTCGTACTTGACGGTCTTCGGCGCGGGCTTTTCGTTGTCCAGCTCCGGCTTGGGTGCGCCGGGCTGGCTCAGCCAGTACTCGGGGTCGCGTTCCTCGTTCAGATCGGGACCAAGATCACCCTGAACGCCCGCGCGTTCAAGACGCTGAAGCACACGTTCCTGTTGGGCGCACAGGCTGTCGAGGGCTTCCTTGGCGGTTTTCGCGCCCGACGAGGCATCGCCGATGTTCTGCCACCACAGCTGCGCCAGCTTGGGGTAGTCGGGGATGTTGGTGCCGGTGGGCGACCAACGGGTCCGGGCCGGAGAACGGTAGAACTCAACCAGACCGCCCAGTTTCGGCGCGCGCTCGGTGAAGCTTTCGTGGTTGATCGAGGAATCGCGGATGAAGGTCAGGCCGGTATGGCTTTTCTTCACGTCCACGGTCTTGGAGATCACGAACTGCGCATAGAGCCACGCGGCCTTGGCGCGATCGGCGGGCGTGGACTTCATCAGCGTCCAGGAACCCGCGTCCTGGTAGCCGACTTTCATGCCCTCTTGCCAATAGGCGCCGTGCGGGCTGGGTGCCATGCGCCACTTGGGCGTGCCGTCATCGTTCAGCACGGCATCGGCCCCGTCACCCACCATGTCGGCGGTGAAGGCGGTGTACCAGAACATCTGCTGCGCGATGTTGCCCTGCGCGGGAACCGGGCCGGCCTCGCCAAAGGTCATGCCGGCGGCCGCTGGCGGCGTGTAGTTGTTCAGCCAGTGGGTATATTTCTCGATCGCATAGACCGCCGCGGGGCTGTTGGTGGCGCCGCCGCGATCCATGCAGGAGCCAACCGGCTGGCTGTTCTCGTTGACGCGGATGCCCCATTCATCCACGGGCAGGCCGTTCGGCTCGCCCTTGTCGCCCATGCCGGCCATCGACATCCACGCATCGGTGAAGCGCCAGCCAAGGCTGGGATCCTTCTTGCCGTAGTCCATGTTGCCATAGACTTCCTTGCCGTCGATGGTCTTGCCGGTGAAGAATTCGGCGATGTCCTCGTAGGCGGACCAGTTCACCGGCACGCCGAGGTCATAGCCGTACTCGTCCTTGAATTCGGCCTGGATCTCGGGATCGTTGAACCAATCGTAACGGAACCAGTAGAGGTTGGCGAACTGCTGCGTCGGCAACTGGTACAGCTTGCCATCGGGGCCGGTGGTGAACTCGGTTCCGATGAAATCGTCGAGGTCCAGCGTCGGGCTGGTGACATCGGCGCCCTCGCCCGCCATCCAGTCGGTCAGGTTGCGCACCTGCTGGTAGCGCCAATGCGTGCCGATCAGGTCGGAATCGTTGACGTAGGCGTCGTAGATGTTCTCGCCCGACTGCATCTGCGTTTGCAGCTTCTCGACGACATCGCCCTCGCCGATCAGGTCATGGGTGACGTTGATACCGGTGATCGCGGTGAACGCCGGCGCCAGCACCTTGGCTTCGTATTCGTGGGTGGTGATGGTTTCCGACACGACGCGGATATCCATGCCCGCGAAGGGCTCGGCGGCGTCGATGAACCACTGCATCTCGGCTTCCTGGTCGGCACGCGAAAGCGTGGACATGTCGCCGATCTCCTTGTCCAGGAACGCGCGGGCGGCCTCCATGTCGGCGAAGGCGGGGCCGGCGAGTATCGCCAGTGCCATGCCTACGGCTGTGGTGGATTTGAAATTCAGGTTCATTGGTTTCCTCCCTTGGAACCGTTGGTTGGTCGTTGAACGGGGCGCTTTGGCGCGCCCCGGTGGTTGGGCCTGCCCTATACCCAGCGGAACACCGCCGCGGCATAGACCAGGCAGACGATCAGCGCGTAGGGTTGATGCGCGCCGACAAGCCCGAGCCAGGCCAGGTTGATGAAGGCCGAGCCCAGAAGCGTCATGAACAGGCGATCACCGCGCGTGGTTTCAATGCGCAGGATGCCCACGCGCGGCGTTTCGGGGTAGCGCAGCGCCAGGATCGTGAAGATCATCAGCAGCGCCGCGATGGTGACGAAGAAGATCGCCGTGGGCCATGTCCATGCCATCCAGCTCATTGGATTTCCTCCCTTTTTTCAGGTCACACGCGGCCCAGGGCAAAGCCCTTGGCGATGTAGTTGCGCACGAAGTAGAT
>JAABTI010000190.1 GCA_011389955.1 Paracoccaceae bacterium
CCTCGCCTGAAAGAGGGGCGGTGCGTGGGGATTCGGTGGCGGTGGCGGCATACCAGCTTTGTGGAAATTCGCCGGGGCGGTCATTGGAATAGAGCAGATTCATGGGTGAGTTTTCCGTCGGTCGGCGGGGATGGGGGCGCGGCGTGCCACCCACCCCGCCAGTGTCTTGACGTCATGAACGATGCCGGGCGCGTCCATCAGACGTTGATCAGCAGGTGCTCGCGTTCCCACGGGCTGATGACCTGGAGGAATTCCTCATACTCGGCGCGCTTTACGATGCTGTAGACGCGGGCAAACTCGGGGCCGATGATGTCGTGCAGGTTGGTGGCCGCGTCGAAAACATCGAGCGCCTGCCCCAGAACGCGGGGAATATCGCCGTCACCGTCATAGGCGTCGCCCTTGAACTGCTTGTCGGGGCGGACCTCGTCCATCAGCCCCATGTAACCGCAGGCCAGGCTGGCCGCGATACCCAGGTAGGGGTTGCAATCCATGCCGGCGAGACGGTTTTCGACACGGCGGGATTCCGGACCCGAGAGCGGCACGCGGATGCCGGTGGTGCGGTTGTCGCGCCCCCAGGCCAGATTGATCGGCGCGGCATGGTCGCGCACGTAGCGGCGGTACGAATTCACGTAAGGCGCCAGCACCGCGATGGCCGAGGGAAGATGCGTCTGCAATCCGCCGATGAAGTGATAGAACGCCTCGGTCTCGCCGCCCTGGGGCCCGGAAAAGATGTTCTGGCCGCTGTCCGTGTCCAGCACCGAATGATGTATGTGCATCGCCGAGCCGGGTTCTTCCGCGATCGGTTTGGCCATGAAGGTGGCAAAACAATCGTGGCGCATGGCCGCTTCGCGAATCAGGCGCTTGAAGAAGAACACCTCGTCGGCCAGCTTGATCGGATCACCGTGGCGCAGGTTGATTTCCAACTGGCCGGCGCCGCCCTCTTGCGTGATGCCGTCGATCTCGAAGCCTTGCGCCTCGGCGAAGTCGTAGATGTCGTCGATGACGGGGCCGAATTCATCCACGGCGGTCATGGAATAGGCCTGTCGCGCGGCGGCGGGGCGGCCCGAGCGGCCCATCATCGGTTCGATCTTCTTGGCAGGATCGACGTTGCGCGCGACGAGGTAGAATTCCATTTCCGGCGCCACGACCGGCGTCCAGCCCTGCGCATGATAAAGATCGACAACGCGCCGGAGCACGTTGCGCGGCGCGAACGCGATCGGTTCGCCCTTGCGGTCGAAGGCGTCATGGATCACCTGCAAGGTCCAGTCGCCGGTCCACGGCGCGGCCGAGGCGGTGGACATGTCGGGCTTCAGGATCATGTCGCGCTCGATGAAGCCATCCTCGCCGGCCGCCTCGCCCCAGTCGCCGGTGATTGTCTGGTAGAAAATGCTGTCAGGCAGGTGGAAGTAATCCTGCCGCGCGAACTTGCTGGCCGGGACAGCCTTGCCGCGCGCTATCCCCGGAAGGTCGGAGATGATGCACTCCACCTCGTCGAGGCGGCGCCCTTCGAGATAGGCGCGGGCATGTTCGGGCAGCTTTTCGGTCCAATCGCTCATGACGCGGTCCTTTTGAAAAAATCGGCAATCTGGTCGGCGAATTCCTGTGCGTGCAGGGGGGTGGCAAGACGCCCCTGGGTGGCGTTCAGCATCGCATCGTCAATCAGGCCCGGACCGCGATGCGTGATCAGCATGTCGATCATTTCGGGGCTGAACTCGGGATGGGGCTGTACCGTCAGGATGGTGTCGCCATAGGCCAGACCGGCATAGCGGCAGAACGGATTGGTCGCGGTGACGCGCGCGCCCGGGGGCTTTTCGGTAACCTGGTCCTGATGCCAGGCATTGAGCGTCATCTCGGTACCATCGAAATCATAGTTCTGCGGCCCGATGGCCCAGCCGTCCTGAAATTTCTCGACCTTGCCGCCGAGGGCCTGCGCGATGACCTGGTGGCCGAAGCAGATACCGACCAATGGCCGTTGCGACGCCTGGATGTCGCGCACCAGGGATACCAGCGGTGCGATCCAGTCGTGATCCTCGTAGGCGCCATGCTTGGAGCCGGTAATCAGCCAGCCATCGGCGGCCTCGGGGCCGGGGGGAAACTGGTTGTCGACGACGCTCCATGTTTCGAAGTCGAAGCCGTGCCCGGCAAGAAGCTGCGCGAACATGTCGGGATAAGTTCCCAGCTTGTCCTTGACCTCTTGAGGGGCGTGGCCGGTTTGCAGGATGCCGATTTTCATGGATCACCAAGTGATTGAGGTGGGCAAAGGCTAGGCCAGCGTGGCTGGCGCGACAAGAGCCGGTCAGACGGTGTCGAGATATATCTCGGCCTGTTCCGTCGGTGTCAGCTCGCCCATGTAATGCAACTCCTGCCGCTTGGTCAGGACAAGATTGCGGATCAGTTCGGGTGTGAAGATGCGCTTGACGATACCCGAGGTCTCGAACGCGTCGATCGCGCCCGCCCAGGTGTCTGGAATGTGGGGCAGGTCCAGCGCATAGGCGTTGCCGGTGATAGGGGCCGGGGGCTCGGTGCCGTCCTCGATACCGGTAAGGGCCGCACCCAGGATCGCGGCGAGCATCAGGTAAGGGTTCACGTCACCGCCGGCGACGCGGTGCTCGATTCGGCGCGCCTTGTGGCTGCCCGATGGCACGCGGATGGCCGCAGTGCGGTTCTCGTAGGCCCAGCAGATGCCCGTAGGGGCGTGAGCGCCGGGCACCATGCGATCATAACTGTTGGAGTGCGGCGCGAAGACCAGCGCGCTGTCATGCATGGCGTTCAGGCAGCCGGCGATGGCGTGGCGCAGGGTTTCGGTGCCCTTGCCGGTGCCATCGTCGAACACGTTGTTGCCCTCGGCGTCGAGCAGAGAGAAATGCGTATGCAAGCCCGAGCCGGGATAATCGTCATAGGGTTTTGCCATGAACGAGGCGGCGAAGCCGTGCCGCCGCGCCAAGCCCTTGACCAGCATCTTGAACAGCCACGCGTCATCGGCCGCGCGCAGGGCGTCGTCGCAATGCATCAGGTTGATCTCGAACTGGCCCAG
>JAABTI010000191.1 GCA_011389955.1 Paracoccaceae bacterium
TGACGGACAAGCCGCTGGCGGTTTTCCTCGCGCCGCAGGCCGATGAGGCATTGAGGTTGCTGCAGAAAGAGGGGATTGCCGGTTTCCGGACCCCGGAATCCTGTTCCGACGCCGTGCATGCCTACCTCAACTGGACCGCGCCCTCTCGGCAGACCGAGGCGTCCGCCCCGCCGCGGGCGCAGGAACTGGCCCGGGACACCGAAGTCTGGACCGAAGAGACGGCGATAGGGCTTTTCTCCGCGCTGGGCGTTCCGGTCGTGGAAAGCGAGTTCGTTGCCGAGGCGCGAATTCCGCACTGGCGCAGCGATGATGATGCGTTGCGCGTGGTGAAATGCCTGTCACCCGATATCGGCCACAAGAGCGATGCTGGGTTAGTCTGGCTGGGCGTGCCGCCGCAGGAGGTCGCGGCGACCGGCGCTGAACTGATCGCGCTTGCCCGAAGGACCCGACCGGACGCCCGCATTGAGGGGGTCCTGGTCCAACGCATGGAAACTGGCTTGATGGAAGTGATGCTCGGGTTTCGACGTGATCCGGAAGCCGGGCCCGTGGTGGTGGTGTCGACTGGCGGCGTTGCGGCCGAGATCCGCCCCAGCATCTCGGTGCGGCTTGCCCCGGTCACGGCGGAGGTCGCCGGGGAGATGCTCGCCGAAATCCCCGAGCTTCGCCTCGTCTCCGGGTTTCGCGGCCTGCCGCAGAGCGACCTTGACGCATTGTCGCGAGTGGTTGCGAGGTTCTCTCAGCTTGCCGCGCTGCCACAGATCGTCGAGGCTGAGGCCAATCCGGTCCTGCTGCGCGAGGGCAAGGCCGGCCCCGTGGCCGTCGACGGGCTTGTTATCGCGCGGAAGGCGCCATGATGGCGCCGCCAGGAAGCGATATGCGTGACACGAGCACCGCCCGGTTGGCGTCATATGTAGCCGAGTTGCGGTTCGACAAGCTCGATGAAGCGACCGTTCTGGCCACCAAGCGCGTGCTGATCGATTATCTTGCCTGCGTCATTTCCGGCTCGGCGATGCCGACCCCGCAGATCGTGAGAACCTACCTCGCCGAACGCGGGGAGCGGCCCCGCGCCCAGGTGCTGGGAACCGGCTTGCGGATGTCGGCCTGTTCGGCCGCCCTGGCCAACGGCGCGGCCGCCCATTCGCTGGATTTCGACGACGGCCACACGCGGGCCTCTGCACATCCGGCCGGAGCGATCGTGTCGGCGGCCCTGGCCTATGCCGAAGAGGTCGACGCCTCGCCGCGCGACCTGGTGACGGCCATTGTAGCTGGATACGAGGTCATGCTGCGCGTGGCATCCGCGATGCACCCGTTGTCGGCGAGTGTCGGTTGGCACAACACCGCGGTTGGCGGCGTCATTGGCTCGGCGGCTTCGGTCGCGTCACTGGCCAGGCTCGACCCGGACGCAACGCGCGATGCCATCGGTCTTGCGACCAGCTTTGCCGGGGGGCTTCGGGAATACCTGGACGACGGAGCCGAGGTCAAACGGCTCCACCCGGGAAAGGCCGCGCGCGACGGAATCCTGTGCGCCGATCTGGCCAAGCGCGGGATAACCGGTGCGGTCGATGCGCTGGAGGGCCGGCATGGTCTTTTCAGCGCCATGCTGCATGGCAAGGGCGAACCGGCCGCCCTGACCCATGGGCTGGGCGAAAACGCCGCGATCGAACAGGTCTATTTCAAACCCTATCCGTGCTGCCGGCATTTCCATTCGGCCATAGAGGCCGTGCTGGGTCTGCGAGCCGAAAACGAGCTGACGCCGGAACAGATCGATACCGTCTCGGTGGGACTTTATGCGGTGGGGGCGAAGGGCCACGATTCTCAGCGCGTGCGCAACTTCCTCGAAGCACAGATGAGCGCACCATATGCGATCGCGGTGGCCCTTTGGTACGGAAAGGTGGTTCCGGACCATTTTGCCGAACCCGTTCGCGACAACCCGCAGATTGCCGCCCTGGTCCGGCGGGTAGAGGTATTCGTCGACGAGGAATGCGAGGAACTCTATCCCAAGCGTCGCTCGGGCTCGATCGTCATCCGCCTGAAGGATGGACGCAATCTGTCACGCCTGATTCTGGACCCGAAGGGCGAGGGCGACAATCCGATGACGAATGGCGATCTCTACCAGAAGCTCACAGGCTGCCTGTCCGGGACCGATTTCGCGGACGATGCGCCGGCCATAGTGGAAACCGTGAATGGCATCGAGTCGCTCGACACGCTCGACGCGCTTCTTCACCTAGTCGGAAAGGATCCGTCCTTATGATCCAAGATGACGCGGGACCGGCTTCGCCGCGCCAGACTTATCTCGCCGCATGTGCCGAAGGGCGACTTGTCTACCAGCATGGAGCCGAGGAGGGCGCCGTCTTTCCGCCGCGCTTGCCGGAGACCGGCCGATCCGAGCCGCTGGAATGGCGCGATTCCTCGGGTCGGGGGACGATCTACTCCCTGACCGTGGTCCACCCCCGCAACGAAGAGCCCTTTGCCCTTGCCCTGATCGATCTGGAAGAAGGCTTTCGGATGATGAGCCGGATCGATGTCGAGGACCGGACAAGTATCGGCATTGACCAGCCGGTCGAGGTGCGCTTCCGCAAACTCGAGGAAGATGGGCCCGATCTTCCGGTCTTCGTCCCGGCAGAGCGTTCGGCATGACGGTCGGAACCGGAATTGCGGTCGTCGGCGTTGCAGAATCCGACCTGGGCATGTCGCCGCCTGACACCACGCCCGTCGATCTCATGGCGCAGGCGACGGTGCGGGCGTTGCGCGATGCGGGCCTTGCGCCAGATGACGTCGATGGCGTCTTCGCGACAACATCCCAGCTGCGCATGGCACCGCTGGCCCTGTGCGAGTATCTTGGTCTGACTCCGCGACACTTCGATGGCACCAATATCGGTGGCGCGTCTTTCATGACGCATGTCGGACGGGCTGTCGCGGCGTTGCAGTCCGGCCACTGCAATGTCGCGCTGATCTCCTATGGAAGCACGCAGCGCTCCGTCAGCCGGGCTTCGGCGTCGCCACGCGAGCCCGATCCCTATGAAACGCCATAT
>JAABTI010000192.1 GCA_011389955.1 Paracoccaceae bacterium
GTCCTCATCCAATGACCCTGCCGAGTAAGGAGAGACCAATGGGAATTCTCGAAGTCAAAGGCGTAAACAAGCGCTTCGGCGGCCTACAGGCCTTGGGTGACGTCAACCTGGATATCGTCGAAAACACTGTGCATGCCATCATCGGCCCCAACGGTGCAGGCAAGTCTACCCTGCTCAACTGCCTGGTGGGCAAGCTGATCCCCGACACCGGATCGGTGATGTTCGAGGGGCAATCGGTGCTGGGCCGCAAGCCGTTCGAGATCAACCAGATGGGGATTTCGCGCGTGTTCCAGACGCCCGAAATCTTCGGTGATCTGACGGTGCTGGAAAACATGATGATCCCCTGCTTTGCCAAGCGGGACGGCTCTTTTCGGATGCACGCCGTCGAGCACAGCTTCAACGAAAAGGACATCATCACCCACGCCGAGGCGATGCTCGAGGACATGAATATGGCCGACAAGCGTCACGCGCATTCAGCGTCGATGTCACGCGGCGACAAGCGGCGGCTCGAAATCGCCATGTGCCTCGCCCAGGATCCCAAGCTTCTTCTGTTGGACGAACCGACCGCCGGCATGGCGCGGGCCGACACGAACAACACCATCGAACTGCTCCAAAGGATCAAGTCCGAGCGCGACATCACGATCGCGATCATTGAACACGACATGCATGTGGTGTTTTCATTGGCGGAACGGATCACCGTGCTGGCGCAAGGCTCGCCGCTGGTCGAAGATACGCCAGAGAACATCAAGGGCCACCCCAAGGTGCGCGAAGCCTATCTCGGCGAAGCAGCAGCGTAAGAAAGGACATCCCATGAACGTCAAACCCGACTTCTCGAAGGGCAGGAACTACGCTGAAACCGCGCCGGCCTTCCTGTCCATATGGGACATGGAAAGCTATTATGGCGAAAGCTACATTGTTCAGAAGATCAGCTTCAACGTCCATGAAGGCGAGATCCTGGCGCTTCTGGGGCGAAACGGCGCGGGCAAGACCACCACGCTGCGGTCGATCGCACGAATGGACAGTCCACAGGTCACGCACGGCGAAATCTGGCTTGACCACCAGCCGCTTCACAACATGAATAGCCACCAAGCCGCCGTGGCCGGCATTGGCCTGGTACCGGAGGATCGTCGCATTATCCCGGGCCTGACGGTCGAAGAGAACCTGGAACTGGCCCAGATCGCACCGCCAATCGGCTGGTCGATCGACCGACTGTTCGATCTGTTCCCCCGCCTCCGGGAGCGGCGCAAGCAGGACGGCACCACCCTATCGGGCGGCGAACAGCAGATGCTGGCCGTGGCGCGGGCGCTGGCACGGGATATCAAGGTGCTGTTGCTGGATGAACCCTACGAGGGGCTCGCCCCCGTGATCGTGGACGAGATCGAGAAAACCCTCCGGATCATCAAGGAACAAGGCATCACCACCGTGATCGTCGAACAGAACGCCGTGCGCGCACTGGAACTGGCCGATCGTGCAGTGATCTTGGATACCGGCGGCATCGTGTTTGACGGTTCCGCAGCCGAAGTTCTTGAAAACGAAAGCCTTCGGGCCGAGTATCTCGCCATCTGATCCGCCCCCGCACGGGAGCATGCCGGTGACCACTACCAGAAATTCCGACAGAAAGACGAAGGTCCATCATGTCCGACACAACTTACAAACCCTCCGCTGATTTTGCCGCGAATGCCCATGTGGACGCCGCGAAGTATCGCGAAATGTATGATGCCTCGGTCAACGATCCCGAAAGTTTCTGGGCCGAGCATGGCAAACGCCTCGACTGGATCGAACCGTTCACCAAGGTCAAGAACACGACCTTCGACTACGGCAATGTCGATATCCGCTGGTTCGAGGATGGCGTCCTGAACGTCGCGGAAAACTGCATCGATCGTCATCTGGCGGCGCGCGGGGATCAGACCGCAATCATCTGGGAACCCGACGAGGCCGATGCAGAGGCGCTTCACATCACTTACCGAGAGTTGCACGAGAAGGTAAACCGCTTCGCCAACGTGCTGCTCAGCCAAGGCGTGATGCGCGGCGACCGGGTGGTGATCTACCTGCCGATGATTCCCGAGGCCGCTTATGCGATGCTGGCCTGCGCGCGCATCGGGGCCATCCATTCCGTCGTGTTCGCCGGGTTCTCGCCAGACGCCCTCGGCAACCGGATCAACGACTGCAACGCCAAACTGGTCATCACCGCCGACGAGGCCCCTCGAGGTGGCCGCGTGACCGCGCTGAAGTCCAATACCGACGCGGCGCTGTTGCACTGTTCAGACAAGGTGCGCTGCCTGGTGGTCAAGCATACCGGCGCGCAGACCACATGGATCGACGGGCGCGACGTGGACGTGAACGCGATGATGGAAACCGTTAGCCCCGAATGTCCGGCCCGCCCGATGAACGCAGAGGATCCGCTCTTTGTTCTCTACACCTCCGGCTCCACCGGCAGACCCAAAGGCGTCGTGCACAGTTCGGGCGGTTACCTTGTCTATGCCGCGATGACGCATCAGTACACCTTTGACTACCATCAGGGCGATGTATTCTGGTGCACCGCCGATGTCGGCTGGGTGACCGGCCACAGCTACATCATCTACGGTCCACTGGCTAACGGCGCTACCACGCTGATGTTCGAAGGGGTGCCAACCTACCCCGACGCCGGCCGTTTCTGGCAGGTCTGTGAAAAGCACAAGGTGAACCAGTTCTATACCGCCCCCACGGCGATCCGCGCATTGATGGGCCAAGGCGACGAGTATGTCACGAAATATGACCTATCAGACCTCAAGGTGCTCGGCACTGTAGGCGAGCCCATCAACCCAGAAGCGTGGAACTGGTATAATGACATCGTGGGCAAGGGCAATGTGCCCATCGTCGACACTTGGTGGCAGACCGAAACCGGCGGTCACATGATCACCCCGCTGCCCGGCGCGACCGCAACCAAACCGGGCTCAGCTACCGTTCCCTTCTTCGGGGTGCAGCCCGTCGTGCTCGAGGCCGAATCCGGAAAGGAAGTCACCAGCACCGAGGCCGAAGGCG
>JAABTI010000193.1 GCA_011389955.1 Paracoccaceae bacterium
GAGATGTTCAAGGACGAGGTCCGCGCGCTTGGCCGCGAACTGGGCCTGCCAGCCTCGTTCATCGGCCGGCACCCCTTCCCCGGTCCCGGCCTTGCGATCCGCTGCCCGGGCGAGATCACCCGCGACAAGCTGGAAATCCTGCGCAAGGCCGACGCGGTCTATATCGACCAGATCCGCAAGCATGGCCTCTATGACGAGATATGGCAGGCCTTTGTCGCCATCCTGCCGGTACGCACTGTCGGAGTGATGGGAGACGGGCGCACCTATGATTACGCCTGCGCCCTGCGCGCGGTCACCTCTGTCGACGGCATGACCGCCGATTACTACCCCTTCAGCCACGATTTTCTTGGCGAAACGGCGACGCGCATCATCAACGAGGTCAAGGGCATCAACCGCGTCACCTACGACGTGACTTCAAAGCCGCCCGGCACCATCGAATGGGAATGACCCCGCGCACGCCCGGTCCGCCGCGGGCGTGATCGCGTTACAGGCTCAGCTTGTCGCGCATGAAAGCCAGCGCCACGTTCAACCCATCGGGCGCGATGCCATGGCCGGTGCCCTTCTGGATATGTGCATAGACCTGATCGAATCCCGCATCCTGCAGCCCTTGTGCCGCCTCGGGTAGCGATTGAACCGGAACCACCTCGTCCTGATCTCCATGCACCAACAGAACCGGCGGCTTGTTCACCGCCTCGTCTTTGAGGTCCTCGGGGGCCAGCAGTCGCCCCGAAAACGCCACCACGCCAGAAATCTCGTCCTCGCGGCGCGGCGCGACGTGCAGCGCCATCATCGACCCCTGGGAGAACCCGAACAACACCATCTGCTCGGGCAGCATGTCCTCGTCCACGAGCAGCGCATCGAGAAAGGCATTCAGGTCTTCCACCGCGCGCTGCATGCCCTGTTCGGCGGCATCGTCCGAGGCGCCGTCGATCCATGGGATCGGGAACCATTGGTACCCCATCGGCGCGCCGGCGCAGTCCTCGGGCGCATCGGGGGCCACGAAAAGCGTATCGGGCAAATGCTCACCCAGGACATCCGCAAGGCCCAGCAGGTCGGCGCCATTGGCGCCATAGCCGTGCAAAAACACGACCACGGAGCGCGCGCTGCCGGAAACAGGCGCCCGGCGCTCTGCGTTCAATACCCGTGTCATCTGATCCCTTCCCTGTTCTTTTCAACGTGGTAGTAGGCCCAAAGCAACCGCGCCGCAACCGCCCGCCACGGGCTCCAGTTTTCGGACATGGCGCGCAATTCCCGCTCGGAGGGGCGCTTGTTCATTTCAAAAAGAAGCCGCACCGCCTCTTGCAGGGCCAGATCGCCCGGGGCGAAGACATCGGCGCGGCCAAGGCTGAACATGGTATAGATTTCCGCAGTCCAGACACCGATCCCCGTGACCCCGGTCAACTCCCGGACCACTTCGGACGTGGGTCGATCGTGCAACGCGTCGAAATCTATTCCCGCCTCGGCCAGCGCGCGCGCGTACCGTGCTTTCTGACGGCTCAACCCGTTGGCGCGCAAGGTCTCGTCATCGCTTTGCCGGATCGCCTCCGCTTCGGTCAACTCCGCCGCCTCCAGCCGGCCCCATATCGCGTTGGCCGAGGCGACGCTGACCTGCTGACTGACGATGGCACTGAGAAGCTGGGAAAAACCGGCCGGCCGGCGCCGCAATGGCAAAGGCCCGGTTTGCGCATAGGCCGCCGCCATGCGGCTGTCCTGCTCGGCCAGCCACGCCGCGCCTTCGGCCACGCAATCCGTCGTTTCGATGATCCGTCCCACTTCGCCCTGATCGCTCATTACCCGTCCTTTCAAGGCCCGCGCGTGCCGCTGCCGCGCCAGGCCGACTATAGCCACGCTGGCTGGCCCGGTGCAATCAACCGCCCTGCCGGAAAGAAGACTGCTTGCAGCCCCCCGGCCTGCGGTCTAGCAACTACGCATGACAAAGTCCGAATATACAGCAGACATCGGTACCGATGACCGCCGCGCACGCCGCAACGTGACCGTGCTGGTCCTGGCGCAGGCGATTCTCGGCGCCCAGATGCCGATGATCTTCATCATCGGCGGGTTGGCGGGGCAATCACTGGCCAGCAACGTGTGCTTTGCCACGCTGCCGATCTCGTTGATCGTGCTGGGCTCGATGCTGGCGGCGACACCGGTGTCGCACATGATGCAGAAACATGGACGTCGCGCCGGGTTCCTGATCGGGACGACCGCGGGCGCTCTGGGTGGTGCGGTTGGGGCCTATGGCCTCTATCATGCATCGTTTCCGATCTTCCTGCTCGGCAGTCTCATTACCGGCGTCTACATGTCGGCTCAGGGATTCTACCGGTTTGCCGCCGCCGATACGGCGTCGGATGCATTCCGCCCCAAGGCGATTTCCTACGTCATGGCCGGTGGCCTCGCCGCCGCCGTGATCGGGCCGCAACTAGTCAAGCTGACCAGCCAGGCGATGGTAATTCCGTTCATGGGCACCTACCTGGCGGTGATCGCGGTCAATGTGGTCGGCTCGTTCCTGTTCTTTTTTCTCGACATCCCGAAACCGCCCGTGCCGAGCGAGGACGCCCCCAAGGGCCGAAGCCGCTGGGAGTTGATAACGACACCGCGCATCGCGGTGGCGGTGACCTGCGCGATGGTCTCCTACGCGCTGATGAACCTGGTCATGACCTCGACACCGCTGGCCGTGGTCGGGTGCGGCTTTGACGAGAGCGCCGCGGCGGACGTGGTCACCGCGCATGTGCTGGCGATGTATATTCCGTCGTTCTTCACCGGTCACCTGATCTCCCGGTTCGGTGTGGAAAAGATCGTGGCGAGCGGCCTTGTCATCCTCGCAGGGGCCGGGGCGGTGGCGCTTCAGGGGGTTGATCTTGCGAATTTCTTCATCGCGCTGGTCCTGCTCGGGCTCGGCTGGAATTTCGGCTTCATCGGGGCGACCACGATGCTGGCCGGAGCGCATGAGCCGCATGAACGCGGGCGCATGCAGGGGCTCAACGACCTGCTGGTGTTCGGCGGCGTTACCATCGCCTCG
>JAABTI010000194.1 GCA_011389955.1 Paracoccaceae bacterium
TTCGCCGAAAGCAGGAAAAACCAGTCAAAGGAACTGGTCAATGCCGGGCGCAGCCATCCGAAAAACGCGGCCGCCTGATCGGGCGCGATCAAGGCATAGGCGACGAATGCGATGACGACGAGACCCGAAATCATGAAAACCGGGTTATGAATATCGAGCCCAAAAGGCCCAACCTTCGCGGTAATGTTGTCCTGACCGACGACGTAATCGGTGTCGATGATACCCGAATGCCCTTCAGGCTCGGGGATACCCTGGTTCGCTGTTTCATCGGCCATGAAGGCCCTCCCTGTCCCAGTGCCGCGTCCGATTTCCAATCACCCGACCGTGCCTGGACACGGGCCGTGAGTGGGCGGACGTTCTGGCGTTTCGCGCTTTTCAAACCGGCACTGTGACGTTTCGGTGTAATATTCAGACACAGCATCCCGTTCGCGATAGAACCATAACGGTAACAAGCCGAGTGATGAAAAAGCAACCATTCAGCGGTATATCAGATGCAGAAAACGACAAATGACCTGCGGATGAGCGGCATTTCAAGCCCTTGCGGCACGGGATCAGGTGGCATTCAGCCGCGCGGTCGGCCGCGATAATGGCGCAGGACGAACACGCGGATGGCCGAGGCGAGCCCCGCCTCCAAGCCGCGCTCTGCATCGATCCGCGCCGCCAGTTCGTTGAGCGCTATGCCCTCCAGCGCGGCAATTTCGCGGAAGGCGTTCCAGAATTCGGCCTCCAGCGAGACGCTGGTCCGGTGGCCGCGCAGCGTCAGGGAATGCTTGACTGGGCGGGCACTCATGGCCAGCCGGGGCTGAGGGCACCGCCACCACCCCCGGGATGATTGGGGCCAGAAGAAACCGGCATCAGTCCTCGCGCAGCCGGTGCTGGTCGAGGACGTGGCGCGCCTTCGAAAGCTCGGCTTCGTCCTTTTCTTTGCGGGCCTTGGAGCGCCCGTGTTTTATGGCGTTCTCGTCCGCGCGGGCTTTCTTCGCGGCCCGCGCCCTGCCCTTGCGCACCCGGTTGAGGTTGACCGGCGTGTCGCTCATTTCGGGCCGATCATGTCTTCGGGGCGCACCACCCGGTCGAAGGTCTCGGCATCGACAAAGCCAAGCGCGATCGCCTCTTCGCGCAGGGTCGTGCCGTTCTTGTGCGCGGTCTTGGCCACCTTGGTGGCATTGTCGTAACCGATGGTGGGCGCGAGTGCAGTGACAAGCATCAGGCTCTCGCGCATCAGCTTTTCGATCCGGGGCGCGTTGGCCTCGATCCCCATCAGCATCCGTTCGGTGAAGCTGGCGGTCGCATCCCCGAGAAGCTGGATGGATTGCAGCAGGTTGTAGGCCATCATCGGGTTGTAGACGTTGAGCTCGAAATGACCCTGCGATCCGGCGAACTTGATCGCGGCGTCGTTGCCCATGACGTGTGCCGCGACCTGCGTCAGCGCCTCGGCCTGGGTGGGGTTGACCTTGCCCGGCATGATCGACGAGCCCGGCTCGTTTTCCGGCAGGATCAACTCGCCCAGACCCGAGCGCGGACCGGAGCCGAGAAATCGGATGTCGTTGGCGATCTTGTAGCACGAGCCCGCGACCGTGCTCAGGGCGCCGGACAGGAACACCATCGCGTCATGCGCGGCAAGCGCCTCGAACTTGTTGGGGGCCGTGACGAAGGGCAGGCCGGTGATCTTGGCCATGTTCGCCGCCACCCGGTCGCCCCAGTCCGGCGCGGTGTTGAGCCCGGTGCCCACGGCGGTTCCACCCTGGGCCAGCTCGTAGATGCCCGGCATCGCCGCTTTGACGCGCGCGATACCCTGACGGATCTGATGCGCGTAGCCCGAGAATTCCTGCCCCAGGGTCAGCGGCGTCGCATCCTGGGTGTGGGTACGGCCGATCTTGATGATGTCGCGGAACTGCGCCGACTTCGCCTCGAGCCCCTCGGCCAGCTTTTCCAGCCCCGGCAAAAGCACGTCACGCACGCTCATCGCCGTGGCGACATGCATCGCCGTGGGGAAGGTGTCGTTCGAGGACTGCCCCATGTTGCAGTGATCGTTGGGATGCACAGGGTCCTTGGATCCGATGGTGCCGCCGAGGATCTCGATGGCGCGGTTGGCGATCACCTCGTTGGCGTTCATGTTGGATTGTGTGCCCGACCCGGTCTGCCACACGACCAGCGGGAAATTGTCGTCGAGCCGCCCCGCGATCACCTCGTCCGCCGCCTGAATGATCGCGTCGGCCCGCTTTTCGTCGAGCTTGCCGCTGGCCTTGTTGGCCTCTGCGCAGGCCTTCTTGACCACACCGAGCGCGCGGACGATCGCCGCGGGCTGTCTTTCCCAGCCGATGGGGAAGTTCATGATCGAGCGTTGCGTCTGCGCGCCCCAGTATTTGTCGGACGGCACGTCGAGGGGTCCGAAACTGTCCGATTCGCTGCGAGTGGCGGTCATCGATGCGTCTCCTTGACTTTTGGGGCCTGCATACCGCCCATGTCATTACCGGACTGCGCGCGAATATCAATGCCGCGGAACATGCACAAAGCGACCGGGACGCGCACCGGGCCTATTTGCGAAAACTGTCGAGGCTGACGATATCCGCCTCGCCGGCCTGCGTGTTCTCGTCCGTCTGGGCAGTGTCCTCTGCGATCTCGGCCTCTTCGTCGACGTCCTGCGTCTCGAACCGCAGACCGAATTCCACAGAAGGGTCGACGAAGGTCTTGATCGCATCGTAGGGCACGTAAAGCCGCTCCGGTGCGTCCCCGAAATTGAGCGTCACCGAAAAGCCGTCATCCGTCACCTCAAGCGCGTCGTACCAATGTTGCATGACCACCGTCATCTCGGACGGGTAGCGATCGCGCAACCAGTCCGCGAGCGCGGCCTCGGGATGGGTGGTGTCGAAGGTGATGAAGAAGTGGTGCGCGCCGGGAAGCCCGTTGTCGCGCACGTCGCAGAGCACTTCCTGGATGAGACCACGCATGGCGCGGTGCATCAGGTTTCCGTATTCAATCGTACGCGACATGCTTAGGGGGCCTCTGG
>JAABTI010000195.1 GCA_011389955.1 Paracoccaceae bacterium
CGCGCCGCCGTCGAACATGGTGGTGACGAAGCCGATCCGCAACGCTTCGGGCGGGCGTTCGATCAGAGTTTCGAACGGGGTGTCGGGCCGGGGTGTGAAATAGGGGCACCCGGCATCCGGCCCGGCGGTGATGTCGAGGATCACGGCAGTGTCGCGCACGCTGCGGGTGACCGCGTTCTCGTGGCTCAGCCCGTTGTTCGGATCGCCGCGATGCGGGCCGAAGGCGTTCAGCCCGCGGGTCGGTTTCAGCCCCACCAGCCCGTTGAAGGCCGCCGGGATGCGGATCGACCCGGCGCTGTCGGTGGCATGGGCGGCGGGCAGCATTCCCGAGGCCACCGCCGCCCCGGCCCCGCCGCTGGACCCGCCGGCGCCGTGATCGGGATTCCACGGGTTGCGGGTGATGCCATAGGCCGCGCTTTCGGTCGCCACGGAAAGGCCGAATTCGGGCGAGGCCGTGCGCCCCAGCAGACCGAACCCGGCCGCCCGCAACCGCGCGACGGTGGTCGAATCGAAATCGAACACCGTGCCCTTGAACCGCACCGATCCGTTCGACAGCGGCATGCCCCGGACCGGCGCGTGCAGGTCCTTGATCAGGTAGGGCATCCCGGCGAACCGCCCTGACGCCGTGTCGTCGAGCGCGTCCAGCGCCTCTTCGAAGCGGGTCAGGACCACCGCGTTGACGGACGGGTTCAGCGCCTCGATTTCGCGGATCGCGGTTTGCAGGATGTCGCGTCGCGAGACCGCGCCCGAGGCTGCCAGATCGGCCAGACCGACAAGATCCTGGGCGCGCCATTCTTCGGTCGAAAGCATGTCAGGGCTCCTTTCCCGGCGAACCGCCGGAGACAATGTTGAGAATCCGTGCATCCTCGGCGCTGACCGACACATAGGCATGGGCCATGTCGGCGTCGTAATGCACGCTGTCCCCGGCTTCGAGCCGGATCGGCGCATAGTGATCGGTATGCAGTTCCACCGCACCGGAGAGGATGAAGACCAGTTCCTCGCCCGCATGCCGGATCGGGGCGTCAAAGGCAGAGAGATCGCGGGCGTTCACCGTGACCACCGTGGCGTCGATCAGCGCGTTCTTGAGCTGTGTCGTGATCGGTTCGTAGACGTAAGGCCCGGCATCCAGCGGCACCACCTCGGCGCGGCGCATCACGGCGAGCCGCCCGTTCAGGGCCGGTTTCGATACCGTGGCGCTGGTGTTTTCGAACAGCGAGACGATATCGGTCCCGAGCCCCTGCGCCAGTTTCAGCATCACGTCATAGGTCGGCGACAGGTGCGAGTTCTCGATCTTGGAAATCGTCGAGGCGGCCAGGCCGCAGGCGTCGGACACCTGTTGCAGGGTGAGGCCCTGTGCGCGGCGCAGACGCTGGACGCGCATCCCGAATGCGGCGCGATGGCGCGTTGCCGGATCCTCGGGTTCTGGTTCACGCATCGGTTTTCCTATAGGAAATTTTCTTGACAATTTTCCTATCGTAAAACCATGCTTGGCGCAAGGAGTCCCGATGATCTGGATCGTTCTGCTTGTCTTCGCGTTGGCCGCCGTCCTGTCCGGGGTGGCGATCAGCTATGTCGCGGGGGCGGCGGCGGTGATGGCGTTCGTTCTGGCCGACCACACTGCCTATCTCGGCATCCTGCCGCAACGCATCTTCAGCCAGATCGACGTATTCACCTTTCTGGCCATGCCGCTGTTCATCCTTGCCGGGGACGCGATGACACGGGGCGGGGTGACGCGGGTGCTGATCGACCTTGCGATGCTGATCGTCGGGCGGTTCAAGGGTGGGTTGGGCTATGTAAACATCGCCTCCAGCGTGTTTCTGGCCGGCATATCGGGATCGGCGGTGGCGGATGCGGCGGCGACCACGAACACGCTGGTGCCGGCGATGAAGGAACAGGGATACCGGGCCGATTTCGCCGCCGCGCTGACCGCGGCAAGCTGCGTCATCGGCCCGATCATCCCGCCCAGCATCGTGATGATCTTTTACGGGGCGCTGATGAACGTGTCGGTCGCGGCATTGTTCGCGGGCGGCATCGTGCCCGGGCTGCTGATGGCGCTGTTCCTGTTCGCCTATAATTTCTGGGTCGCCCGGCGCGACGATCATCCCGGTGGCGTGGCGTTGCCCGGAGCGGCGCTGGCGACGATCCTGCGTGCCTTGCCCGCGCTGGCGATTCCGGTCACGATCGTGGCGGGCATCGTCTTTGGCATCGTCACACCGACCGAAGCGGCGGGCATCGCGGTGGCGATCACCATCGTGCTGATCTTCGCCTATGCGCTGGTCGATCGCGGCGGTATCCGCGCCGCGCTGAAGACAACCGCGGGTTTGACCTCGGATTCGGTCGAGCGGACGGTGATGCTGACCGGGTCGATCTTCATGATCCTCTTCGCGGCGGCGGTGTTCGGGTATCTGATGGGCATCCTTCAGGTGCCGGAACAGATTGCCGCGCTGGTCCAGAATATCGGGCTGGGCAGCACGCAATACCTGCTTCTGGCCAGTGCGGTGATGTTCGCAGCCGGGATGGTCATGGATGTCACCATGGCGCTGGTGCTGCTGGTGCCGGTGCTGATCCCCGCGGCGATCGCGGGCGGGGCGGACCCGGTGCATGTCGGCGTGGTGTCCTGTCTCAACCTGACGCTGGGCCTGATCTCGCCGCCTTTCGGGGGATGCCTGATGGTGATCTCGGCGGCCAGCGGGGTGAACTATTTGCGGCTCAGCCTCGCCATCCTGCCCTTTCTCGGGGTGCAGTTGGTGTTGCTGATCCTGCTGATCCTGATGCCCGAACTGACCCTTGCGCTGCCAAGGGCGCTGGGGCTTGTCCACTAAGTCCACTGGAACGACCAACAAGGGAGAAAACGATGAAACGCATGATTGTCACACTGGCCGCCACGTTGCTGGCGGCACCGCTCTGGGCCGAGGAGGTCAAGATCGCCGTCGGTTGCCCGCCGGTTCCGGCCTGCTCGGACTGGGTCTATGCCGAGGACCTGGCCGGCAGCCTGCGCGAGGCCGGGA
>JAABTI010000196.1 GCA_011389955.1 Paracoccaceae bacterium
TGGCGCGTGAACTGGGCCTGCTGGGATTGGTGCGTGACCGACATCGCGAGCGCGCCTTCCAGTGTCTCGACCGGGTAGGCATGAAGGACTTTGCCCAACGCCAGATCGGCCAGCTTTCCGGCGGGCAGCAGCAGCGCGTGTTCCTGGCTCGGGCGCTGGCCCAGGGTGCGGATCTCTATTTGCTCGACGAACCGTTCGCCGGTGTGGACGCGGCCACCGAACGGGCCATTATCGACGTGCTCAAGTCGCTCAAGGACGAGGGGCGTACCGTGGTGGCCGTGCACCACGACTTGTCCACCGTGCGCGACTACTTCGATCGGGTCATGATGATCAATGTCCGCAAGGTGGCCGAGGGCCGAGTGGCCGATGCCTTCAACGAGGACAGTCTCCAACAGGCCTATGGTGGGCGTCTGGCGGCCAACCTGATGGATCAACTCCAGTTGGGCGGCCACTAGATGTTGATCGAGGCGCTGACCCTGCAACTGGGCTACAACGCCACGTTGGTGGCCATCGGCGCCGGCCTGTTGGGTATCGCCGCCGGGGCCGCGGGGACGTTTCTGTTCCTGCGCAAACGCGCGCTGGTCTCCGATGCGATCAGTCATTCCACCCTGCCGGGGATCGGCCTGGCCTTCATTGTCATGGTCGCCTTGGGTGGCGACGGCCGCAATCTCGTCGGTTTGATGCTCGGGGCGGCGCTGACAGCCGGGGCCGGACTGCTGGCCATGCACTGGCTGACCCGTCGGACGCGCCTGGCCGAGGATGCCGCGATTGGCGCGGTGCTCTCGGTGTTCTTCGGTTTCGGCGTGGTCCTGTTGACGGTCATCCAGACCCTGTCGAAGGGACGCCAGGCGGGGCTGGAGGAATTCCTGCTGGGGGCGACCGCCGGCATGCTCTACGCCGACGCGGTACTGATCGCCGTGGCCGGCGCCGTGGCGGTGCTGGCCATCTGGCTGCTGCGCCGCCCCATGACCCTGGTGGCCTTCGACCCCGGCTTTGCCGCCTCCATCGGCATGAATGTCCCCCGCGTGGACCTGGCCATGATGGGGCTGGTGATGGCGGTGACCATCATCGGCCTGAAGGTCGTCGGTCTGGTGCTGATCGTGGCGCTGTTGATCATCCCGCCGGTAACGGCGCGGTTCTGGAGCGATCACAGCGGCCATGTGCTCTGGATCGCCGGCGCGCTGGGCGGGTTGGCCGGTTTTGTCGGCGCAGCGATTTCCGCCTCGGCCCCCTCGCTGCCCACCGGCCCACTCATCGTGCTGACCGCCTTCGCCCTGTTCACGCTCTCGCTGCTGTTCGCGCCCGGCCGCGGCATTCTCGTGGCCTGGCTTCGCCATCGGCGCCACCAGCGACGGATCCACTTGCGCCAGGGCCTGCTTGCGTTGGCGCAGGATCTGCCGATCTACGAGCGTTACACGCTGCGCTTGTTGGTCAAGGCCGGGCTGGCTCGGCCCGATGGCGTGCCCACTCAGGCCGGCCGCGAGCGGGCGGCCAAGGCCTGTCTCGACGAGGCCCGCTGGGCTATCGCCCGTCGCATCCATTCGCACGAGGCCGCCGTGTCGCGCTATGACGGACTGATGCCGATCGAGCAGGTGCTGACCCTCGACGAGATCCACGCGATCGATCGCCAGATCGACAGCGGTGGCGGGGGGTGTGCCTGATGGGCGGCGAGTTCGTGATGCTCTCTCTCGCGCCGATCGCGATCGGCGTACTGGCCGCCATTGCCTGTGCGTTGCCAGGCAATTTCCTGGTGCTGCGTCGTCAGGCGCTGATCGGTGATGCCATCAGCCACGTGGTCCTGCCGGGCATCGTGGTCGCCTTTCTGGTCACCGGCATGGTCAATTCCTGGGCGATGATGGCCGGTGCGGCCGGCGCCGCCGTGGTCGCCGTGATGTTGATCGAGTTGATCCGGCGCCTGGGCCGGATCGAGCCGGGCGCGGCGATGGGTGTGGCATTCACGGCCCTATTCGCCTTCGGCGTGCTTTTGCTCGAACAATCCGACACCTCCTCGGTCCACCTGGATGTTCAGCACGCCCTCTACGGCAATCTGGAGAGCCTGATCTGGGTCGAGGCCACCGGCTGGGGCTCGTTGCTCGATCCGGCGGCCCTGGCTGGCCTGCCGCCGGAGTTGCCGCGGATGGCCATCGTGGCGGCGGCGATGCTTCTCTATACCTTGCTTTTGTGGCGACCGTTGAAAATCTCCACTTTCGACGAAGGATTTGCGCGTGTGCTCGGCATGCGCACCAACCTCATCGGCCTGTCACTGGTGATCATGGCCGCTGTCGCCGCCGTGGCCGCATTCGACGCGGTCGGGTCGATCATCGTCATTGCCATGTTCATCTGTCCGCCCGCCGCCGCCCGGCTGATGACCAATCGCCTGGAGGTTCAGGTGCTCTGGTCGGTGGCCTTCGCCGTGTTTTCGGCGGTGATGGGTTACGTGCTCGCCGGTTACGGGCCACTGTGGCTGGGTGGTCAGGATGCGGTCAGCGCTGCGGGCATGATCGCCACGGTGTCCGGGCTGGTCCTGGCCATCGCGGCGCTGTACGCCCCTCATCGCAAGCGCAGTGGTGCTCCTGCGGACGCCTGAACGCCTCTCGCAGGTATATCGCCCTGCGGCAGACCGCATCGCCGGGTGCTATGGTGTCAGCGACGCATCTGCCCCCAATCAGCGGAGATCCAGCCGATGGCCCGAGCCGCCGCCTTCGAGCAGCACCACCAGCGTTACGAAGATTGGTTCGAGCGGCACGAGGCGGCCTACGTTTCCGAGTTGCTCGCTATGCGTGCGTTCGTCCCCTGGCAGGGCCGGGGTCTGGAGATCGGGGTGGGCAGTGGTCGATTCGCCGCGCCGCTGGGTATCCAGGTGGGCGTCGATCCGTCTCCCGCCATGCTCGAATATGCGGCGCAACGCGGCATCGAGGGCATCGAAGGGGTGGGTGAGGATCTGCCGTTGGCCGATGACAGTTTCGATTACGCCATATTGGTTACCACCCTCTGCTTTGT
>JAABTI010000197.1 GCA_011389955.1 Paracoccaceae bacterium
CCTTCGAAGGTGGACATGCCGTAAAAGCCGACCGAGATCACCATCATGCGGATGATCGGATCGGTGCGCAGCTTGTCCCACGCGCCCGACAGCGTCATCAGGCCGTTGATCATCCCGCCCCAGGACGGCATCCACAGCACGATCGAGAACACCATGCCCAGCGTCGAGGCCCAGTCGGGCAGCGCCGTGTAGTGCAGGTGGTGCGGACCGGCCCAGATATAGATGAAGATCAGTGCCCAGAAGTGGATGATCGACAGCTTGTAGCTGTAGATCGGCCGCTCGGCCTGTTTCGGCACGAAGTAATACATCATGCCCAGGAAGCCGGCCGTCAGGAAGAAGCCAACGGCATTGTGGCCATACCACCACTGCGTCATGGCGTCCTGCACGCCCGAGAACACCTGGACGGACTTCGATCCGAACATGGAGACCGGGATGCTCAGGTTGTTGACGATGTGCAACATCGCCACCGTGATTATGAACGACAGGTAAAACCAGTTGGCCACGTAGATATGCGGCTCCTTGCGCTTCACGATCGTGCCCAGGAACACGGCCAGATAGGCCACCCAGACGATCGTCAGCCACCAGTCTACGTACCACTCCGGCTCGGCGTATTCCTTGGACTGCGTCGCGCCCAGCAGGTAGCCGGTTGCAGCCAGCACGATCACCAGCTGGAAACCCCAGAATACGAACCATGCAAGGTTGCCGCCCCAAAGGCGCGCGGCGCTGGTGCGCTGCACCACGTAGAACGAGGTCGCGATCAGGGCGTTGCCGCCGAACGCGAAGATCACCGCGCTGGTGTGCAGCGGGCGAAGCCGTCCGAAGTTCGCATATCCCTGCGCCCAATCGAAATTGAGTTGCGGGAACGCCAGCTGGAACGCGATCGTCACGCCCACCAGGAACCCGACGACGCCCCAGCCCGCGGTCGCGATGACCCCGGCGCGCACGACGCCATCCATGTATTGTCCGGACAGATCCACGCCCGGCGACGGCTCGTCCGTGCGGCGCAGTATCCAAAGAAAAAAGCCACCGGCGACCAGCGCCACAGTCAGCGCGTTCACCAAGTAGGCCAGATCGCGCGCGTAATTGGCAGCGATCAACGCCAGAAGCGTGACCAGGCCAAGCGCAATCAGCTTGATGTAATTACCCATTTTGCGTCCCTTCGTCTGATCCTTGCGCGAGTCGGTATAATTCGCACTCTGATTTCTAGATCATGGAACGTAATGTGCATACTGGCGAATTGTCGCTTTGATCTGTATCAAAACCGCGCAATCGGTTTCTTGACCAGTGTCAAAGTAACATCGTCGGCGAGCGGCTAGAGTGCCCGCCATCGCCCCCCCAACGGGCAGACCCAAAGGAGACCGAGATGCAATTCAAATCCCTACTGACAGTTCTGACGGACAAGGCGTTTGCGAACGATGTGCTGGATCAGGGCGTCGCGCTGGCCGAGGCCAACGAGTCGCACCTGGACGTCATGTGCATGGGCGTCGATCGCAGTCAGACCGGCTATTATTATGCCGGGGCCAACGCGATGGTCCTGCAAGAAACCATCACCCGCGCGCAGGAAGAGGCACGCGAGATCGAAGACGCGGTCAAGGCGCATCTGGGCGCGTCCGGCATTTCCTGGGGCAGCGACAGCGGCGTGGCGCAAATCGCCGACCTGGGCCGTCACGTGGCAGAGCGCGCGCGGTTCTCCGACTTGGTGATACTGCCCCAGCCCTATGGCGAAGGTCGCGGCGCCGAACTGGAACCGATCGTCGAATCAGCCATGTTCGAAGGGCGCGCTCCGGTGCTGGTGATGCCCGACGACGCCAAGACACTGACAAGACCGAAACAGATCGTGCTGGGCTGGAACGAAAGCGCCGAGGCGCTGGTCGCGGCGCGCGCCGCAATGCCGTTCCTGCAAGCCGCCGACACGGTGCGCGTGGTGGTCATCGATCCGCCCACCCATGGTCCCAACCGCTCCGATCCGGGCGGGCAGCTGTCGCAATACCTCGCGCGGCACGGCGTTCGCGCCGAAATCGACGTGCTGTCCAAAACGCTGCCGCGCGTGTCCGACGTGCTGATGCGTCATGCCGCCGATACGGAATCGGAAATGGTGGTGATGGGCGCCTACGGTCACTCGCGCTTCCGCGAGGCGATCCTGGGCGGCGCGACCCGCAACATGCTGGAACAGGCGAAGCTGCCCGTGTTCATGGCGCACTGAACGGCACGGCCCGCGGCAAGGTGGGGGGGGGGGCGACCCCCGTCCGTCCGTGGGCCAGCGCCGCCCGGTCAGGCCAGCATGCCGCCGTCGGCGTCATCGCCGGCCTCGTTCATCAGGCGGCTGAAATCGGGCACAGTCACGTGACGCTTGCCCTGCAATTCGATCACGCCATCGCGTTTGAGCGCCGAGATCTGGCGACTCACGGTTTCCAGCGTCAGCCCCAGGTAATCCGACATCGCCTCGCGCGTCAGGGGCAGGTCGAACACCAGCGGCCCCTCGGTGCCGCGCAGGTTGAGCGAGGCATCCCGCCGCGCGATGATCGACAACAGGCTCGCGATCTTCTCGCGCGCGGTCTTGCGACCCAGCACCAGCATCCACTCGCGGGCCGCGTCCAACTCGTCCAGCGTCATTTCCAGCAGCCGCTGCGCGATATGCGGGGTGGTCGCCATCATCGCCTCGAACGGTTTCTTGCGGAAACAGCACATCACCAGGTCGGTGGTGGCCACCACATCATAGGCGGCGCCGTCGCGGCCGGGGCGGCCGACGAAATCGCTGGGCAACAACAGCCCCACCATCTGCGTGCGGCCATCCTCCATGGTCTGGGTCAGGGTGGCGATACCCGACACCACGGAGCCAACGAAATCCATCCTGTCACCGGCCCAGATCACCGTCTGGCCGGCCTCGAACTTGCGGTAATACTTGATTTCCTCGAGATGGCGAAGCTCGTCCGTCTCGCACCGGGCACATACGGCCCTGTGCCGGATCGGGCAGTCCTCGCAATCATGCGAGACCAC
>JAABTI010000021.1 GCA_011389955.1 Paracoccaceae bacterium
GCACCAAAGCTCATGTCGGCGGCCAGGTCGGCCGGTCCGATGAACACCCCATCTACGCCGTCCACGGCAAGAATGTCGTCCAGCGCCTCGAGGCCCCGGCGGCTTTCGACCTGCACCAGAAGGCACATCTGGTCATTCGCGGTGGTGACATAATCGTCAATATCGGAAAATCGCGACGCCCGCGCCAGTGCCGCCCCCGCCCCGCGAATACCCGCTGGCGGGTAGCGCATCGCGCGAACCAGACCATGTGCTTGAGCGGCGCTTTCAACCATTGGGATCAGCAAGGTTTGCGCACCTGCGTCCAGCACCTGCTTTATCATCCAGTCACGCCCGATCGGCAGGCGAACGACGGGGTGCGATTGCTTGCCATCGAGCACCTGAAGCTGTGCCGTGATCGAACGCAGGTCATTGGGGGCATGCTCGGCGTCGATTACCAGCCAATCGAATCCGGCTGTCGAAAGCACATCGGTCGCGTAGGGGTCCGCAAAGCCGGCCCAGCATCCGATTTGCTGCTCCCCACGGGCAAGCGCGGCCTTGAACGGGTTAATCGGTGCGGGCATTTCAACCATCCTCAAGCGATATTGCGGTTTGGGTAATCGTGTCGAACGCGGCATCCACGTCCTCGGCGGTGCAATCGAACTGTCCGACCTGAAAGCGGATTACATAGCGCCCATCAACCCGCGTCTGGGTGAGGTAAATGTGTCCGTCGTCGTTGATCCGGGTCAGCAGCGCCTGCGTCGATGCGTCAGCATCCCTGCCCACGGGCGCGTAGCGAAAAGTGAACAGCGAAAGCACTGGTTCGGTCGTGATCTCGAAGCCGGGCACGGCCCGCAACCGTTCGGCCAAACCGTTGCTCCAGGCGACGTGGTTGCGGATCATCTGCCGCAAGCCCTCCAAGCCGTGCGCCCGGATCAGGAACCAAAGCTTGAGCGCGCGGAACCGTCGGCCCAAGGGAATCGACCACTCGGAATAGTTTATGATCCCGTTGGCGCCGTGGGTTTTCAGGTATTCGGGCTGAATTGCCAGCGTGCGTGTCAGATCATCCGGGCTGCGCAAGTAATGCGCCGAAAGGTCAAACTGTGTGCCCAGCCACTTGTGCGGATTCAAGACGACCGAATCCGCCTGCTCGACCCCGGCCCACAACGCGCGGAATTCCGGACAGATCATCGCCGACCCCGCCCAGGCCGCATCGACATGGGTGAACAGCCCGTGGCGCCGACCGACCGCGCAGGCCGCCGCGATATCGTCGCAGGCCCCGGTGCCGGTGCCGCCGGTGCACGCGATGATCCCGGCCGGTAAATGACCGGTCGCGCGGTCGGCTTCGATCGCGGCCTCCAGCGCGGCGATGTCCATGCCACGCCGCGGTCCCCTGACGGGGATGCGGATCAGGTTGGCCTGTCCGATGCCACTTATCCAGATCGCCCTGTCGACCGAGCTGTGCACCTCGTCGGAGGCGTAGACGCGCAGGCGCGGTTGGCCGGCTAGGCCCGTGGCATTGCCCTGCCAGTTCAACGCGCGTTCGCGCATCACCAGGACCGCCGCCAGCGTCGCGCTGCTGGCGCTATCCTGAATCACGCCGTGAAAATCTTCGGGCAGGGCGATGGCCTGGCGCAGCCAGTCCATCATCCGGGTTTCCATTTCCGTCGCGGCGGGCGAGGTCTGCCACAGCATGCATTGCGGGGCCATGGCGGTAATCAGGTTGTCGGCCAGCACTGCCGCCGGTGTGGCGTTGGAGGGAAAATAGGCGAAGAAGCGTGGATGCTGCCAATGGGTAATGCCGGGCACGACGATGGATTCGAAATCGGCGATGATCTCGTCCATCGGATGCGCGGTCTCAGGGGGATGAGCGGGCAGGGCGTCGGCCACCTCGCCCGGCCGGGTTCGGGCGCGCACCGGCCGATCACGCAGGCCCGCGTGATAGCGCGCCGCCCAGTCTGCCGCCCATTTGCCCCACTTCGGAAACTCGCTCCAGCGCATCGCCACCCCTCCTGCCTGCTCGGGTCAAGGGGTAAGGCCGGCGGCGGCAGGGGGCAAGGGGCAGATGGCTGCCGCTTCGCGCGGTACGCGCTCAGACGTCCGCGTTGCCGGGGTCGCGGGCAGCGTCGAGCGCGTCGCGCAATACGCTTCGGTCGCCGATATGGTTGGCAAGGATCAGGACAAGGCGCGCGTTCAGCGCGTCGCTCTGCTCCTTGCTCAGACCCTCATGGGCGGCCAGAAGGTCGGCGTAAACATCATCGGCGTCGGACAGGTTAGGGGCGAGGTTCAGCGGCATGCGGGATCACTCCAATCCGATTGCGCGGCGGATCGCGGCGCGTGTTTCCGCCTCGTCATAGGCGGGCCAGCGGGCGGCGACGTGCTGATCCGGGCGGATCAGGTAAACGGCAGCGGGCGCATCGCCGAGATAACGGTCGCGCAGCGCGGCAAGCGCGCCGGCGTCCGGGTCGAGCGCCACGCGCCGCGCCACGACCCCCGATTCCGAAAGCGCGTCGGGCGCGACAGCCCCCAGCGTGAGCAGGACGAATCGATCGCCGAGGTGATCGAGCAGGAACCCGTCGCCCAGTGGCGCGTCGGGGCAGGGCGCGCCGGGCCGGGTGCGCGCCGGTCCGTCGGGCAGGGAGTCGGCGCCGCTTAGCGGTGAGCCGTCATGCACGCAAGGCACCGACAGCCGCCCCGAATTGACCAGCGGTCGAGCGAAGTCATGATGTTCGGCCAGATCCAGAACGGCATCGCGGAACACGCGGCTGATCTCGGATTTGGGGGTGATGAAATCGGTAGACCGCGAGGAATTGAGGATGTTTTCGTCCGCCGCCTGGACGCGCTCGGTGTCATAGCTGTCAAGCAAGGCCTCGGGCGCGATCCCCTCGATCACCAGCCTGAGTTTCCAGCCAAGGTTGTCTGCGTCCTGTATGCCGGAGTTGGCGCCACGCGCGCCGAACGGGCTGACCTGATGCGCGGAATCGCCGGCAAAGATCACGCGCCCGTGGCGGAACCGTTCCATCCGCCGGCACTGGAAGGTATAGATGCTGACCCATTCCAGCTCGAACTCGACCTCGTCGCCAAGCATTTCCTTGAGGCGGGGGATCACGTTTTCGGGTTTCTTTTCCTCTTCCTTGTCGATGTCCCAGCCCAGTTGCAGGTCGATCCGCCAGACGCCATCGGGTTGCTTGTGCAGCAGTGCCGACTGTCCGCGGTTGAATGGCGGATCGAACCAGAACCAGCGTTCGGTCGGGAAATCGGCCTCCATCACCACATCGGCGATGAGGAAGTTGTCCTCGAATACCCGCCCTACGAAATCCAGCCCCATCATCGCGCGCAGTGGCGAGGCGGCGCCGTCGCAGGCGATCAGCCAGTCAGCCTCGAGATTATACGGACCGTCCGGCGTGTCGATGCGTAGCGTCACATGATCGTCGTGCTGCGTGACCTCCATAACCTTGTTGCCACCGCGCAATTCGATCGGGGTGCCTTCGGCCTCGAGTTCGCGGGCGCGTTCGACCAGGAATTCTTCGAAGTAGTATTGCTGCAGATTGATGAAGGCGGGGCGTCTATGCCCCTCCTCGGGCAACAGGTTGAATTCGAAAACCTTGCGTTCGTCGAAGAACACCTTGCCGACGTTCCATTGCACGCCCTTGTCCACCATCGGCTGTCCGCAGCCAAGCCGATCAAGGATTTCCAGCGGCCGCTTGGCGAAACAGATCGCGCGGGAGCCGAAACTGACCTTGTCGTTTTCGTCCACGACCACCGCTTCGACGCCTTTGCGCGCAAGGTCAATGGCCGTGGCCAGCCCCACCGGACCCGCGCCCACGATCACCACCTTGCGCCGCGCGGGGGGTGTGGCGTCCTGGTCGGGGTGGTGGGTGTACGGGTAGAGCGGCGTTTCGAAGATCTTGTTCATCTGTTTCCTCCCGAAGCGATGTGGCAGGCTTGCAGCCGCCGCGTCAGCCCTGCAGTTGCTCCCACATTTCCAGGTCGCGCTCGGCCGTCCAGATGCGCGGTGTGTCAAGGCCGCGGGCCTCGTCAAAGGCGCGTGCGACATTGAAGGGCAGGCAATGCTCGTAGATCGCGTAATCGGCGAACTTGGGGTCGCATTCGGCGCGAACGGCGTTCCACGCCTCTTTCAGGGTGCCGCCGCGTGCGGCAACCCTGGCAGCGGGGCGATAGGTGCTTTCCACGAAGTCGCGGGTGTTCTCGATGGCTTCGTTGACCCGCTCGCGGCCCATCAGCGCGTCGCCACGCCCGGGCGCGATGGCGTCCACGTCGAACCACTTGATCGCGTCGAGCGTGTCGCTCCAGTCGGCAAAATGCCCGTCGCCGCAATAACAGGCCGAATGGTATTCCACGATATCGCCGGTGAACATCACGCTGGCATCGGGAACATGGATGACGATGTCACCGGCGGTATGAGCGCGGCCCAGGTGCATCAGATCGACCCGGCGATTACCCAGATAGACCGTCATCGAATCGTTGAACGTGGTGGTGGGCCAGGTCAGGCCGGGGATGCTCTCGTGGCCTTCGAACAGGCGCGGGAAGCGCTGGAACTCGCTGTCCCAGTCTTCCTGTCCGCGCTCGACCACCATCGCGCGCGCCATGTCAGACATCACGATCTGCTGTGCGTCGTAGGCGCTGGCGCCGAGGACGCGCACGGCGTGATAATGGGTGAGCGCGACATGGGTGATCGGCTTGTCGGTGACGCTGCGCACGCAGTGGATCACCTTGTTGGCCAGCCGCGGGGTTGCCTGGGCCTCGACGATCATGACGCTGTCATCGCCGATAATGACGCCGCTGTTCGGGTCGCCCTCGGCGGTGAAGGCATAGAGGCCGTCGCCCACCTCGGTGAACGAGGTTTTCTTTTCGGTCATGTCGCCTTGCGATGCAAAAGCCTTGGCCATGGTTTCGTATCCTCTCAATCGGTGACGCCTGAGGCGCTCCAGGGTGCCGCAGGCGGGGGTATGGTTGGCAAGATGAAGTGGTTAACGGGCGTAGGGGTCATCAAGCGCCGGCAGTACCTTGCCCTCGCAGGTGCCGAATCCGATGGCGTAACCGTCGCCATGGCAGCGCCCGTGCAGGGTGATGGTGTCGCCGTCTTCGATGAAGGCGCGGGTTTCTCCGGACTCCAGCGTGATCGGTTCCTTGCCGCCCCAGCTGAGTTCCAGAAGGCTGCCGCGCTGGCGCGTGTGAGCGCCCGAAATAGTACCCGAACCAAGCAGATCACCCGGGTTCATCGGGCAGCCGCTGGTGGTATGTTGCGCCAATTGTTGTGCCGAGGAATAATACATCTCGCGGTAGTTCGTGCGTGCGATCTCGCTCGGCAGGCCGCCCTCGGGGGCCAGCGTCACGGCGAGGTCGATGTCATAAAGCATCGGCCCGGTGTCCTTGAGGTGATCGAGCAATTCCACCTCGCGTTCCGGACAATCCACACGGAAAGGCTCCAGCGCCGCGGTGGTGACGATCCAGGGGCTGATGCTGGTGGCGGTTGCCTTGGCCTGGAAGGGGCCGAGCGGCTGGTATTCCCAGGCCTGTATGTCGCGCGCGGACCAATCGTTGAGCAGCACGTACCCGAAGATCATCGCGTCGGCCTCGTCCACCGTGACGGGGCCGTCGCTTGGCTGTCCGACGATGGCGCCCATCTCCAGCTCCAGGTCGAAACGCCGGCATGGCAGAAATGCGGGCCGGTCATGATCGGGTGATTTGAGCTGCCCCCAGGGGCGCCGCACGTCCGTGCCCGATACAACCACCGAAGAGGCGCGCCCGTTATAGCCGATGGGAATGTGCAGCCAGTTTGGCGGCAGCGCGTTCTCGGCGCCGCGGAACATGGTGCCCACGTTGGTGGCGTGGTGCCGACCGGCGTAGAAGTCGGTGAATTCCGACACCAGGCACGGCAGATGCATCTGCGCGTCGGCCTGCGGCACCAGCATTGGTTGGGCCTCGGCGCGCTGCGGCGCGTCCTCGGCCAGGATTTCCACCAGACGCGCGCGCAGCGCCGCCCACAGTTCGGGTCCTTCCTCCATCACCTCGTTCCAGAACGGGACGTCGAACAGCGCCGCCTCGGTCAGGGTGATGAGACCGGCTTCTTCGGCGGCGCGGCAGTCGAAGATCATGTCGCCGATGGCCACGCCGCAACGCGGATCGAGTGTTTCGGTCGAGAACACGCCATAAGGCAGGTTGTTGAGTGGAAACGGGTGGCCGGCGGTGTTGGCCGAGGCCACCCAGGATTTCATAAGGGTCATGCTGGTATCCTTGGTTGGAAATGGGCCTGTCCCATCCTACGGCCTGACCGCAGGGTAGGAAAAGCCCAGACCAGTATCATTTCACGCCGGGCGTGCCATCGAATTTCTTTTCGATTCCGTCCCAGCAATCGATGTAGTCGTCCTGCAACGGCGCCTCGTTGGCCGCAAAGGAAGTGAGATGCTGCGGGAAGCGGGTTTCGAACATGAACGACATGGTGTTGTCCAGTTTCTCGGGTTTGAGATCCGCGTTGCTGGCGCCCTCGAACGCATCGCGGTCCGGGCCGTGCGGCAGCATCATGTTGTGCAGGCTCAGGCCACCCGGAACGAACCCTTGAGGCTTGGCGTCATACTGGCCATAGATGTTGCCCATCATCTCGGACATGATGTTCTTGTGATACCATGGCGGCCGGAAGGTATCCTCCATCACCATCCAGCGTTCGCGGAACAGCACGAAGTCGATATTGGCCGTGCCCGGCACGCCCGAGGGCGCTGTCAGCACGGTAAAGATCGATGGGTCGGGATGGTCGAACAGGATCGCGCCGATGGGGCAATAGTTCTTGAGGTCGTATTTGCAGGGCGCATAGTTGCCATGCCAGGCGACCACGTCGAGCGGGCTTTGCCCGATCTCGCAGGTATGGAACTGCCCACACCACTTGATGGTCAGCGTCGAAGGCGTCTCGCGATCCTCGAAGGCGGCGACCGGGGTCTTGAAATCGCGCCGATTGGCCATGCAGTTCGCGCCGATCGGTCCGCGACCAGGCAGTTCGAATTTCTGACCGTAGTTTTCACACACAAAGCCGCGGCAGGGGCCTTCCAGCACTTCGACGCGATAGACAAGACCACGGGGAATGACCGCGATTTCCTGTGGCGCAACATCGATTATGCCCAGTTCGGTGGCGAAGCGCAGCCGCCCTTCCTGGGGCACGACCAGCAACTCGCTGTCGGCCGAGAAAAAGTACTCGTCCTCCATCGAGGCGGTGACCAGGTAGATATGGCTGGCCATGCCGACCTGCGTGTTGACGTCGCCCGCGGTGGTCATCGTGCGCATGCCCGTGATCCAGGTCAGCGTCTGGTCGGTGTGGGGCACGGGATCCCAGCGGTATTGGCCCAGGCTGATCACGTCAGGGTCCACGTTGGGGGCCGAACACCAGTGCGGCACGTCGATCTTGTGGTAGCGGCCGGAATGCTTGACGCTTGGCCGGATGCGGTAGCACCAGGTGCGCTCGTTCTGGTGGCTGGGGGCGGTGAAAGCCGTGCCGCTGAGTTGCTCACCATAAAGACCATAGTTGCATTTCTGCGGGCTGTTCATCCCCTGTGGCAGCGCGTCGGGCAGGGCCTCGGTTTCGAAGTCGTTGCCGAAGCCGGGCATGTAGCCGGGCGTTGTGCCTAGTGGCGTGGAAGCCTGGACGAAAGTCTCTGGGAGCGTGTCGAGAGTCATGGCATTTCCTCCTTTGTTGCTTGCGTTGTTAATGGTTGATTTTGTAACTAACAAGAGCGGGAGGAAGATTATGGACAACAACGAAGGCTTCGAATTGCAGGATTTCCTGCCCTACCTGCTCAATCAGGCGGCCGAGGAAAGCAGTCTTGCGTTCCAGAAAGTTTACAAGGATCGCTACGGGATGCTGCGGACGGAGTGGCGGGTGTTGTTTCATCTGGGCATCTACGGGCGGATGACGGCCAAGGAGATCGGGCGTCGCTCGAAGATGCACAAGACCAAGATCAGCCGCGCGGTGGCCCGTTTGCAGGATCGCCGTTTCCTGACCAGAACGCGCGACGAAAGCGATCGCCGGCTGGAATATCTTGATCTGACAAACCAAGGCGAGGCGGCCTATCACGACCTGCGAAAGGTAGCGACGGGATATGACGCACGCCTTTCCGGGGACTTCAGTGATGAAGAATTATACATACTTCGCAATGCTTTACGCAAGCTAGCGCGGATGTAGCGCGGTCAGAAATCCACGCTCACGCCGGGCAGTTGCAGCGATTTGACCAGATCGCGCAGCTCCTGCCTCGCGGCGATGTTGGAGATGTTCAACTGCTTCACCCCGATATCCTTGAGATCCAGAAGAGTCAGGCCGCGGGGAAAGAGCTCTCTGAAAACCACTCGTTCATGAAATCCCGGGGCGGTGCGGAATCCGATGCGTTTTGCCAGACGGTCGAGCGCCGCGCCCATTTTCTGCTTGTTAACCATCTGCTGCGCGCCGAGACGGTTGCGCACCACCACCCAATCGATCGGTTTCAGCCCCGCTTGCGCCCGTAACTGCCGGGCATTCCACACCATTTCCGAATAGACGGAGGGGCCGAGGATTTTCTGCCCATCCGAATCGATATGCGCCAGCAAGTCGAAATCGATGAAGCTGTCGTTGAGCGGGGTGATGAGCGTGTCGGCGAGACTGTGGGCGACCTGGCTGAGCCGGGTATGCGAGCCGGGACAGTCTATCACGATGAAATCACACGAGGATTCCAGATCCGCTATCGCGGCGGAAAGGCGGTGATCATAGATGTTCTCGCCCGGCTTCAGATCGGATTGATCGGCTTCGGGCAGGTCGTGATAGTCGGGCGATGGCAGGTCAATCCCTTGGGATTCAATGAAATTCTTACGGTTCTGGGCATAGCGGGCAAAGGATTTCTGGCGCAAATCCAGATCAAGGGCGCCGACCTTGTAATTCATGCGGGCGAGGGCGGTGGCGACGTGCATGGACACGGTTGATTTGCCCGCGCCGCCCTTTTCGTTGCCGACCACGATGATATGCGCCATGCCGTTTCTGTCCCCTCATATCTCGCGTTGTGCGCCGCGTTTCACACATGATATTGTGGTCGCGCGGGTTTTGCAAAGCCCCGCGCGCGCCGGTTGGCGCATTCATTCGCAGGTGTTGCACGAATATGGAAGGGCACAAACGCAGGATCGGCGTGCATCGTTACCCCGCAGTGCGGCGGGATAACGATTGGCGGATGCGCGCAAACGTGCGTTTCGCGACCTGAACCGGACGATTCGCGGGTGCGAAGCCGGCCCGAAAGCGCGATGTCAGAAACGAACCTCGTAGCCCACGCGCAGGGTGCTGGATGGCTTGCCGGTCCAGGCCTGCTGCGCCATGCCGAAGCTGGTCGTGATCGCCCGCTGCGGGTCGATCTCGTGGCGGTAGCTGACGAAGCCGAAAGCGCGCGTCTTGTTAACCACGGCAGGCGCCGCGACCGAGAACGTCGCCATGCCGGGGATCGCCGAGGTGCCGGTGATCGGATCCCGGTCGCGGTCAAGATCGTGGACCATACCCCCCGACAGGCGCAGCGTGCCGGCGGCGCCGACGGCGATGCGGCTGTCCAGCCCCAGCGTCACGGTGCTGACTGTTTCGCGGTGCTGGTCATAGCTGAGCGGGAAGGCCGCCGCCGTTGTTTCGGTATAGGCGTCGCGGGTGGTGCGCGCCGCCGCGATCCGGGCAAACGGGATCACGACGCCGCCCTCGACCGCATAGCCCCAGCCAAGCTCGGCGCTGACCGCGCCCGAATCGAGCCCGGCCTTGCCGGTGCCGGAGAATGTGCCGGGCAGGATCGCGGCGCGGGTGATGGTGCTGTCGCCGGTGCCGAACTGGCTGGCGAGGCGCCAGGTCAGGCCAGTGAAATCGGCGTTGTCACGATAGCGCACCGACAAACCCCCGGCGAGGTGAGTGCCCGAGAGCGACACCGCGCCATATGTCTTGCTTTCGTTGGCGACCTCGAGGAAGCCGCCGAGGACGTAGCCGCCGCCCAGGCCCATTGCGCCGGTTACGTCGGCGCGCCCGAAGGTGCCGACATCGGCGTTGCGGGTCAGTCCGGCGCCGAAGCTGAGGACCACGGGGGCGCGTGCGCGTCCCTGCGTGGACAGGACGCCATCGCCGCCGCCTTCGGGTTGCAGGTCCAACTCGCGATCGAGGCGGCGCATGGCATTGGCGTTGTATTCGGCGCTGGCCGCGCCCACGCCCGCCGCCGCCATCCGCGCGGTGGCCTGCGTGTTGGCCAGATCCACCATCGCCCCGTTCCAGGCAAAGGCGCGGGAGTTCCCGTTGTCGTCGGTGGAGGTTCCGACAATCACCGATCCGTCCGCCGACATATCCGTGGGGTAGGAATAGCCCGTATTGTCGGTGCGCAGCGACCCGAGACCCTCCATGCCGTCGGTGGCGGTCCAGCGGAAGGCCTGGGACACCGTGTGATCGGTGTCCGAGCTTCCGGCCACGACAGCGCCATCAGGGGTTACCAGACTGGCATAGGATTCCCCGGCGTTGCCGGCGCGCAGGGTGCCGAGATCGTGCATGACACCGCCGGTGTCATCGCCGACCCAGCGAAAGGCGTGGTTCACGCCGCTGTCCAGTCGGGCGTGACCGACGACCACCGTGCCGTCGGCGTCCACGTCGGTCGCCCGCGACGAGCCGATGCCGGTGGTGAAGAAGGTGCCAAGCAACTGTATGCCGCCCGCTTGTGTCCAGCGGAACGCCCGACCAAGGTTTATGGAATCCTCGCCAATGACCGTGCTGCCATCCGCGCTGATCGCCCGAGCATAGGTGGCGCCGCCCGCAATCGTGCCCAGGTTTTCCATTCCTCCGGTTTCGGTCCAGCGGAACGCGCGCCAATCTCCCCCCGCGGTAAGCGAACTGCCGGCGATCGCGCTGCCGTCGGCGTTGATATCGACCGCGTCGGAGCGGGAGCCGCCCAGTGTCCCGAGATCCTCGATCCCGGTGGTTGCGTTCCAGCGATAGGCGCGACGGTTAAGTGCGTTCGTGTCCGACGTGCCGGCAATGGCGAGGCCGTCATCGCTCATGGCGACGAAGGTGCTGTTTCCCGGCGATGTGGTGCGCAGGCTGCCGACATCGGTCATTGTGCCGGTTTGCAGATCAAGGTGGAAGGCGCGCTGTCGGTTGTCATCGGTGGTCGCACCCCCGCCAACGAAACGGCCACTGTCACTGACCCCCAGGCCGACCGAATACCCTGCGCCGTCACTGGTCAGGGCGCCGATTTCGCGCATGCCGTCCGCCTGGGTCCAGTAGAAACCGCGCGGGACGCCGTTGCGCAGCCCGACAACCCCGGTGACGACGGTGCCGTCGCCGCTTACGCCGTAAGCATCGGAATAGGAGAGCGTTTCTGTCGTGGGAAACAGGCCGAGGCCGGTCATCTCGCCGATGATATTGGGGGTGGCCTGCGCGGCGGCAAGGGCGGGTAGCCCCGCCAGCGCGGTCGTGGCGATGAGGTGGCGGAATACGCGCGGGGTGATCATGACGTCCTCAACTTCAAAAGTGTACGAATAGCAACTTTCGATTTCATACGGGCAAGAGGCGCCATGTCACGTGACCCAGATCAAACAGGGTAAAAAAGTATCGTCAGATGCATATTTGTAACATGCCGAAACGTGCATGTTTGGCGGGACAGGTTCGGGCGGGCCGGGTCGTGTGTGCAAACGAAAAAACCCCGCGCCGGGGCGCGGGGTTTTGCTGGTCGAAACCGGGGCTGGCTCAGAAGCCGAGGCCCTCGTATTTCTTCTTGAACTTCGAGACGCGGCCACCGGCGTCCATCAGGCGCGAAGAGCCGCCCGTCCAGGCGGGGTGAGCCGTCGGGTCGATGTCGAGCGTCATGGTGTCGCCTTCGGCGCCCCAGGTCGAGCGGACCTGGAACACGGTGCCGTCGGTCATCTTGACGTCGATCATGTGGTAATCGGGGTGGATGTCTTTTTTCATCGTGCCGAACCTTATGCTTTGGCGCCCGAGAGCGGCTTGTAGTGGGTATCCTCGGCGATGCGGGCGGATTTGCCCCGGCGCGAGCGCAGGTAATACAGCTTGGCGCGGCGGACGCGGCCACGACGGATCACGGTGATGTTGTCGATATTCGTCGAGTAGAGCGGGAACACACGTTCCACGCCTTCGCCGAAGGAGATCTTGCGCACGGTGAAGGTGCCGGCGATGCCCTTGCCGTTCTTGCGGCTGATGCACACGCCTTCGTAGTTCTGCACGCGCGAGCGGGTGCCCTCGGTGACCTTGTAGCCGACACGGATCGTGTCGCCGGCCTTGAAATCGGGAATCTTCTTCCCGAGGGAGGCGATCTGTTCCGCCTCCAGTTCCGCGATCAGGTCCATCTGATCAACTCCTATGCTGCTTGCGGTTTTTCCCGCAAAGTTGTGATGCGTCCTCAGAGCTCTTGGTCTTCTTCCGGGTCCCTACCGTGTCGTTCACAATAAGCCCGCCAGAGGTCAGGTCGTCTTTCCTTGGTCAGCCTTTCGGCCATGGCCCGGCGCCAGTCGGTGATCTTCGCGTGGTGGCCCGATAGAAGAACATCGGGAACCGCGCGATCCTTCCAGACGGCGGGTTTGGTGTATTGCGGGTGCTCAAGCAAACCGTCGGAGAAGGACTCCTCCTCCGTCGATGCCTGATTCCCGAGTACGCGCGGTATAAGGCGGACCGTGGCGTCTATCAAGGCCTGAGCGGCGATCTCGCCACCGGTGAGAACGAAATCGCCCAGTGACACCTCCTGCACGTCATGGGCGTCGAGCAGGCGCTGGTCCACGCCCTCGAACCGGCCGCACAGCAGCGTCACGCCGTCGGCCCGCGCCAACCGGCGCGCCATGCCCTGATCGAAGCGGCGGCCTCGGGGGCTGAGGTAGATCACCGGCCAGTCGCCGCGCGCGCGTGTCGCGGCCTGATCCAGGGCGCGACCCAGCACATCGGGGCGCAGCACCATGCCGGCGCCGCCGCCGGTCGGGGTGTCATCGACGTTGCGGTGCGGGCCGACACCGAACGGGCGCAGGTCGATCGGGTCGATCGCCCACAGCCCGTCGCGCAAGGCGCGCCCGGTCAGGCTTTCGCCCAGGACGCCGGGGAACGCCTGCGGAAACAGGGTGAGCACCTGCGCCGTCCAGACCCCGGCGCGCGGGTCGGGATCGCCCAGCAGGTCACGCGGGGTGCGCGTGGCGGCGATGGATTTGCGGCCATGCGAGCGGGCGGGTTTGTCGGGATTGTTCATGATCGTGTCCTTACCCGCTTTGACCGCGTTGCAAAAGCGCGCTCTTGGCGGCGCGCACGGCGTCTTCGTCCATGTCCGAGCGGTTCAGTCGCAGCAATTCATCGGCGACATGCGCCGAGTGGCCGCGGTTGGCGGGGCCCAGCGGTGTGAGCGCGGCGCGCAACGGCACCGAGGGGCGCATCACGTCGAGCAGCGGGCCCAGCGGGCCGTTCGCGACCTGATCGAGCGCGGCGCTGACAACATCGTGGGGCGCGGGCACGGCCCGGGCGATGGCGGCCACGTCGCCGGCAAGATCGGCATGTGGCAGGTGCGCGGCACGGTAGGTGGCGAAATCATCGGCCAGGCGGGTGGCGCGCAGGTGTTGCCAATGGCACGAGCGCAACCACGGCTCGCGCGCGCGGGTCGAGAAATAGAAGGTGATCCGCGGCGCGTCGAGGCAGTCCGCGGCGACCTCGGCAAAGCGGGCCATGATCGCGGGCGTGGCCGAATAGCGCAGCAGCCCGTAACGCCCCGGTATGTGACCGGCCAGGTTTTCGGAGCTGATGACCACCGGGCGCGGGTCATCCGCATCCAGCGCGGTGAGGAATTCCGCCAGTTCGAGCGTGAAAAGCGCCTCATCGAGGGGATCACGCGATACCGACAGGCCACGCGCGGCGCCGCAGGGGCCGCGGATATCGCGGTGGGTGAAGACCCGGAATTCGTCGGACAGCCGCGCGTTGTTATGGCGCAGCATCTTCTGCACGCTGCTGGTTCCGGTCTTGTGGAACCCCGCATGCACGATCAGCCGCATGTCACAAGAGCCCCTCGGGCGGGTCGGCGACGATGCGCCCGGCGGCAAGGTCAACGGTGGGCACCTCGGCGCGGGTGAAGGGCACGAGCACGGTTTCGGAGGTGCCGGGCGGGGCGATTTCGAGCAAATCGCCGGCGCCGTGGTTGAGCACCGATTTCACCACGCCCAGAACGGTGCCGCCGGTGTCGCGCACCTCCAGCCCGATCAGGTCGGCATGGTAGAATTCGTCGTCGGGGAGGGCGGGCAGGCGGCTGCGCGGCACGCACAGACGCACGCCCCGCAACGCCTCGGCCTGTTCGCGGGTTTCGACGCCGCCGAGACGGACGGACAGCCCGTTCTTGATCGGGCCGATGACATCGACGCTGAATGACATCTCGCCGTTCTCGGAAACCAGCGGCGCGTAATCCGCGATGTCTGGCGGGTCGGCGGTAAAGCTCATGAGGCGGACCTCGCCGCGCACGCCGAAGGCCCCGGCGATGGCGCCGACGCAGATCATGGTATCGTCGTCGGAGTCGGTCATTCGCGCCCCCATGCGTGATGGCAAGGCGGGGGACGGCGCGCCGCGAAGGCGGCCGCCCCTTGCCCGGCGGATGGCTTATTCGCCGGCTTCGGCCTCTGCCTTGGCCTCGGCAGCCTTGGCGGCTTTCTGCTCGGCGCGTTCCTGGGCCTTCTTGCCCGGGGTGCCCTTGTTGGGGTTGCTGCGCTCTTTCCTGGCGATGACGCCGGCGGCTTCGAGCATGCGGCTGATGCGGTCGGTGGTCTGCGCGCCCTGGTCGAGCCAGTGCTGGATACGCTCGACATCCATTTTCACGCGGTCCTCGCTATCCTTGGGCAACAGCGGGTTGTAGGTGCCCAGCTTCTCGAGGAAGCGCCCGTCGCGGGGCATGCGGCTGTCGGCGGCGACAATGCGGTAGAAGGGGCGTTTCTTGCTGCCGGCGCGGGCGAGACGGATTTTCATGGCCATTGGGGTATCTCCTTTTGAATGGCGGTCGACGAGGCGGGCGGATTGCCCGACCTATGATTGCTGTTTCTGGTGGTGCCGAATGACTTCGGCGATGATGAAGTTCAGGAACTTCTTGGCGAATTCGGGGTCCAGGTCGGCCCGTGTCGCCAGGTCTTCGAGCCGTGCGATCTGCCGCGCCTCGCGCGAGGGGTCGGACGGGGGAAGGTCGTGTTGCGCCTTTAGGCGGCCCACCGATTGGGTGTGCTTGAACCGCTCGGCCAGCGTATAGACGAGGATGGCATCGAGCCGGTCGATGGACTCGCGGTGCTCGGCCAGCAGCAGGTCGGCGCGGGTGGCGTGATCGTCAGTCAATGGGCATCCCCTTGGGTTTGAACAGAGGGTTGCAGTAATTGGCGATTTCCATCTCGATGCCGTGTTCGATCTGGCTGTCATGCAGCACGGACGCGTCCGGATGGCGATAGACGGCGTCATGGCCGTCAATCGAGGGGGCGGTGCGATCCTTGACCGCGCCCAGCCGTTCGGCCAGGCGGATGCTGTCGAGGTTCTTGGGATCGATGTAGCTGACCGCGCTGGTCCAGCCCAGCGTGTCGTAGAGGTAATCGCGCGCGGCGTGGGTCGCCTCGAGCGCGTAGCCGTGGCCGGCCACCTCGGGCCAGATGATCCAGGCGATCTCGGGTTCGGGCCACTTGGCGGGGAACCAGCCGCCGGCCATGCCCAGCGTGCGGTCGGTCTCGCGGTCATGGATCATCCACATGCCGTAGCCGCGAATCTGCCAATGGCCGATTTCCGCGGCGTAGAGCATCCAGGCCTCGTAATCGTTGAGCGGCCCGCCCATGAACCGCGAGCGGTAGGACGAGAACGTGGACTTGAAGTTCGGGTAGTCCTGCGGTTCGGGGCCGCGCAGCACGAGGCGCCGGGTTTCGATGACGGGTATGGACTTGTGTGGCATCAGGCGTAGGCCTCCACCGAGCCATCGGAGCCGAGCGCGTCGGGTCCGGGGTGACGAAAGAGCATGTCGCGGCCCATGGTGACGTTGGTGTATTCGCGTTCGAACCACGCGCCCAAGCGTTCGGCCAGCGCCACCGAGCGGGTGTTGCCCGGCACGATGTTGGAGGTCAGCGTGGTGAAACCCAGCGCGTCATAGGCCCATTCGCGCGCTCGCGCGGCGGCCTCGTAGGCGATGCCGCGCCCCTCGTATCCGTCAAACACGACCCAGCCCAGTTCGGGCTCGGGCCAGCCATCGGGATTCCAGATGCCGGTGATGCCGGCGGGTTGGCCGGTGGTCTTGTCCTCGATCGTGAAATAGCCGTAGCCGTGGATGTGCCAGTGGCCGACGCTGAGCGCGACCCAGCGCCAGGCATCGTGACGGTCGGGGCTGGCCCCGAAACCGGCGGCGCGGGTCTGATCCGTCAGGAAGGCGATCAGTGGCTCGAAGTCCCTTGGCGCGGGGCCACGCAGGACCAGGCGTTCGGTTTCCAGGGTCGGGGCGTTGGTCAGGCTCATGACGGCGCATCCACATGGCCGCGCCGCGCCGCCGAGAGCGCCTGCGCGTGGTGGTGGGCGGCGCGCCTCCGGCGGGCGTATCGGGTGCGAGAGGAGATCATGGTCATTTTTTCTTGCCGAATCCCGAAAGGCCGGGAGGCAGGGCATTGCCCATCTTTCCCGGGCCGCCTTCCATGCCACCGAGCCCCTTGGCGCCGCCCATGGCGCGCGCGGCTTCTTCCAGTGCCTTGGGGTCGTTCATGTCGGGCATGCCTCCGCCCTTGCCGAACATGCCCTTCATGGCCTGCTTGAGTGCGCCGCCCTTGCCCATCTTGCCCATCTTTTTCATCATGTCGGACATCTGTCGGTGCATCTTCAGCAGCTTGTTGAGGTCCGACACCTCCAGCCCGGCGCCGCGCGCGATGCGCTTCTTGCGGCTGGCCTGAAGGATCTGGGGGTTGGCGCGTTCGCGTTTGGTCATCGACTGGATCAGCGCGATCTGCTGGCGCAGGATGGAATCATCGAAGCCGGAGTTCTGGACCTGCTTGGCCATCTTGCCCATGCCGGGCATCATGCCCATGATCGAATCCATGCCGCCCATCTTGAGCATCTGTTCGAGCTGCATCCGCAGGTCGTTCATGTTGAACTGGCCCTTCTGGAAGCGCTTCATCATGCGCTCGGCCTGTTCGGCTTCGATGGTTTCCTGCGCCTTCTCGACCAGCGAGACGATATCGCCCATCCCGAGGATGCGGCCGGCGATGCGCTCGGGTTCGAAGGTTTCCAGCGCGTCCATCTTCTCGCCGGTGCCGACGAAGCGGATCGGCTTGCCGGTGATGGCGCGCATCGACAGCGCCGCGCCGCCGCGCCCGTCGCCGTCCATCCGGGTCAGCACGACGCCGGAGACGCCGATCTTGTCGTCGAATTCGGTGGCGACGTTGACAGCGTCCTGGCCGGTCAGGCCATCGACAACCAGCAGTGTTTCGCGCGGTGTCACGGCATCGCGCACGGCCGCGGCCTGGGCGATCAGATCGGCATCGATGTGCAGGCGACCGGCCGTGTCGAGCATGTAGACGTCGTAGCCGCCGAGGCTGGCCTGGGTCTTTGCGCGCCTGGCGATGGCGACGGGGTCTTCGCCCTTGACGATGGGCAGGGTATCGACGCCGATCTGCGCGCCCAGGATCTGGAGCTGTTCCATGGCGGCGGGGCGGTTGACGTCGAGCGAGGCCATCAGCACGCGCTTGCCGTCGCGGTCGCGCAGGCGCTTGGCGAGCTTGGCGGTGGTGGTCGTCTTGCCCGAGCCCTGAAGGCCGACCATCAGGATCGGGGCAGGCGGGGTGTCGATCCGCAGCGCGCCGGGGTCATCGGGGCCGCGCAGGGTGTCGACCAGGGCGTCGTGCACGATCTTGACGACCTGCTGGCCCGGGGTGACGGATTTGGTGACGGCCTGTCCGGTGGCCTGTTCCTGCACGCGGGCGACGAAATCGCGCGCCACGGGCAGGGATACGTCGGCCTCGAGCAGCGCGACGCGCACCTCGCGCAGGGCGGTCTTGACGTCCTCTTCGCTGAGCGCGCCCTGCTTGGTCAGGCGATCCAGGACGCCGGAGAGGCGTTCGGACAGGTTTTCAAACATCTCTCAAGGCTCCTTTGCCCGTTTCGCTTCGGCCCTGAAGATAAGCAGGACCGCCCCGGTTGCCAATGGATGACCGCGCGGGCGCGAACACCCCGAGCGCCCCCGTGGGCGCAACGCGCTGACGGAGGGCGATCCCGGGCATGGCCCATGGGACCGGAAGCTTTGGCGAACTTCCGGAGTAGCGCGGCGCATACGGGATGCCCGCGTCAGAGTCAAGGGCGTGCTGCGCAAGGGTGGACTGTGCAT
>JAABTI010000198.1 GCA_011389955.1 Paracoccaceae bacterium
TACCAACTGAGCTAATCACCCGTCGGACGCTGCTTTAGCCAATGCGCGGGGGGCGTGCAAGAGGTATGATGCCTTTGCGCCGTGTTGACATCGGCACGCGCCGCTGCCCTGATCGCGTAAGTGTTCCGCCCACAGACGAAGGACCGGCTGCCGATGTCGTTCAACCCGCAAACCCACAAGATGCACCCGACGCGGCCGTTCTCGGATTTCTCGATCGGCGAGCGTTTCCTGGCCCCGTCTCGCACCATGACCGAGGGCATTTTCGCCGCGTTCCAGGTCGCAAGCGGTGACAATCACCCAATTCATTACGACCGTGCCTACCTGGCCCGGCTGGGCCATCACGATCTCTATGCCCACGGCTACATGACGCTGTGCCAGGCCGCCATCGGCGCCACCCCGCTGGCTCACCAGATGGGCGAGGCACTGATCGGATTTCTGGAACAATCCAGCCGCTTTTTGGCGCCCGTCTATTGCGGCGACACGCTCTATACCGCGTTCGAGATTTCCGAACTGGCCCCCGGCAGCACCACCGGCGTGATGACCCTGGCGGTCACGATCCACAACCAGGACAGCGTTCTGGTGGCAGAAGGCGTGCAGAAATACCTGCTGCGCCTGACCTGACCGGGGCATGCAAAACGCGCCGCACATTGGCGCGTTTGCAGGGAAAATGGTGGGTGATAGAAGATTCGAACTTCTGACATCTTCGATGTGAACGAAGCGCTCTACCACTGAGCTAATCACCCGTTCCGCGGCCTTTTAGCCGCAGTGCCGCATCTGCGCAAGAGGGCAAAACGCCATTATTCGTCCGGGGTTTCATCCGCCGGCGCCAGTTCCGGCGCCGCGTTCACCACCGATGTGCTCTGGCGCAGCTTGCACACCACGACGCGGCCATTGCTCATCTGCTTGACCCGGTTGATACGCAGCTTTCCGAACGGCATCAGGTTCAGTTCCCGCCCCGCGGCGATCTGCTCACCCAGAACCGCCAGCATCGCCTCGACCACCGGCTTGGCGTCCTTCTTCTTGATGCCCGAACGATCGACGACGGTGTCGATCAGTTCCTTCTTCTTCATGTCCGGCGACGCGACCGTGGGCGTGGTTTCACTGACCACCCTGGGCGCGGGGGCGGCATCGGTCGCCGATTTCACCGCCGCGCTGCGTGTCGCGCTCTTGGTCGTCGCGGAGTTCGTCGCACCGGACTTGGCCGTGTCGGAACTGCCCGCGCTGCGCACGGTGCGCGATGTGGATTTCGTCGTGCTGGCCTTTGCCATGATCTCATGCCTGTTTCTTGTTTCCGTTACAGCGACACTATAGCAACATGAATGCGCTATCGATAGCAACCTGTTGACCAATGCGGCCGCACCATTGCCGCCCGCGCGCAACACCGGCATTGGCCCCGACATCCGGATGCGAAAGGGGCGGCACCACCGGCACCGCCCCTTTCCCGTATCCGATCTGGCCCGAGACGCTTAATGCTTGGTCGTGGCCTGCGCGCCCCCGCTTTCGTGCAACGCGGCGGCGGCGGCTTCCTCGGCTGCCTCGTCCCATTCCACCGCTTCGGGCTTGCGGATCAAGGCGTGATCCAGAACCTCGCGGACATGGGTCACCGGAATGATCTCGAGACCCTCCTTGACGTTATCGGGGATCTCGGTCAGATCCTTCTCGTTTTCCTGCGGGATCAGCACGCGCTTGATACCGCCCCTGAGCGCCGCCAGCAGCTTTTCCTTCAGGCCGCCGATCGGCAGGGCATTGCCGCGCAGCGTGACCTCGCCGGTCATGGCGGTGTCCTTGCGCACCGGGATACCCGTCAGAACCGACACGATCGACGTGACCATCGCCAGGCCCGCGCTTGGCCCGTCCTTGGGCGTGGCGCCCTCGGGAACGTGCACGTGGATATCCCACTTCTCGAAGCGCGGCGGCTTGATCCCGATTTCGGGTGCAACCGACCGGACATAGCTCGAGGCCGCGTCGATCGATTCCTTCATCACGTCACCCAGCGTGCCGGTGGTCTTCATCCGGCCCTTGCCCGGCAGGCGCAGCGCCTCGATGTTCAGAAGCTCGCCCCCGACCGATGTATAGGCCAGCCCGGTCACGACGCCGACCTGGTCCTCTTCCTCGGCACGGCCGTACTTGTACTTCTGCACACCCAGGAAATCGCTCAGGTTCTCGGGCGTCACCGTCACCGTTTCGACCCGCTTGCGCACGATCTGCGTCACCGCCTTGCGCGCCACCTTGGCGATCTCGCGCTCAAGGTTCCGCACCCCCGCCTCGCGGGTATAGTGCCGGATGATCGCGGTCAGCGCATCGTCGGTCAGCTCGAACTCGCCCTTCTTCAGGCCGTGGTTCTTGATCTGCTTGTCCAGCAGGTGCTGCTTGGCGATCTCACGCTTCTCGTCCTCGGTATAACCCGCCAGCGGAATGATCTCCATCCGGTCCAGCAGTGGCCCGGGCATGGTGTAACTGTTCGCCGTGGTCAGGAACATCACGTTCGACAGATCGTATTCCACCTCCAGGTAGTGATCGGTGAAGGTGCTGTTCTGCTCGGGGTCCAGAACCTCCAGCATCGCGCTGGCCGGATCGCCGCGGAAATCCTGCCCCATCTTGTCGATCTCGTCGAGCAGGATCAGCGGATTGGTCGTCTTGGCCTTCTTCAGCGCCTGGATGATCTTGCCCGGCATCGACCCGATATAGGTGCGCCGGTGGCCGCGGATCTCGCTCTCGTCGCGCACTCCGCCCAACGAAATGCGGATGAACTCGCGCCCGGTCGCCCGCGCCACGGATTTGCCCAGGCTCGTCTTGCCCACGCCCGGCGGGCCGACAAGGCACATGATCGGGCCTTTCAGCTTCTTGCTGCGCTGCTGCACCGCCAGGTATTCGACGATCCGCTCCTTGACCTTCTCCAGGCCGTAGTGATCGTCGTCCAGAACCTTCTCGGCGCGGCCGAGGTCCTTCTTGACGCGGCTCTTGGTGCCCCACGGGATCGACAGCATCCAGTCG
>JAABTI010000199.1 GCA_011389955.1 Paracoccaceae bacterium
AATGGGGGAGTACTTTTCTGGCAGGGTTGGCGCGATGACATCCATGTGGTCCTTCGGGCGCAGTGGCGTGCTCAGGCGGGTAAATTCCACCGGGAGACGCCATCCTTCACTGCCCCAGGCATCGCCGGCCGCACCAAACTCTCCGGGCTTCGGCGCGAGAATCGCAGGGGCCGAGCAGACACCGATTGCCTTGACCTCGCCCCCGGCGAAGGCAAACACCACATCCCCGGGATGTACGCGTTTCATGTTCTCGTAGAACTCGTTGCGCCCCCCGTCGCTCCTCTCGGTCGGCGACCACAGATAGTTGCCGCCGATCTCGTGGGTGTAGGTCTGCTTGTTGTTGACCCACCAGTAGGCGAACCCCTCGGGAGAAACGTTGTCAGCCGCCGCAGCAACGGGCGGGACCGCAGACACCTCAACCTCGAAGCCGAGGCCGCGCAGGGTTTGCGCGACTGTTGCCTCGCCGCCATTGAACTGCGTTGCAGCAAGCGGGCCCCGATCGCCTCCCGAAAACCCATGCGCGACCCCGATGATCGCCTTCGAGTCATAGAGCTTGCCGCCGTGCCGAAGGAAATACGCCCGCGATCGCCCGAAGCCATGCTGCTGCAAGAACGTATCCTGGCCGAGCCGGTCGAACTCCTCAATGGCGCGCAGCACCGCCGCCCGATCGATGTCTGAAAGCGCCAAGCCAACCTCCTTGCCACCTGAATCTAAGGCAGCGCTCTTCTGTTATTACCATTATTTCAATCTATTGTCGGCAAGCATTTGGCTGAAAAGGATGTCCGGGCGAATGACCGCTTTGTCCCGACTGCCGCCGTCCCCCCGATCTTCAATCGTGCACGTAGAGCGAACGGCGGGTTCGACGGACCGCGCTGCGGCGTCTGGCGACCACGTGACCGGCAGGTATGGGCCGGTGTGTCTTGAAGGGCGACCATAGTTTGCAGTTTTGCACCGGCAACTCCCTGCGCCTTCCCGCGGCTCAAGCGCATAGACGCGATTCGAACCCCCCTGGGGGATACCAGGGGATAGAAAACCGCCCCTTGCCGTGGGTGGTTTTCATGCCCCCGTCCTTCATTCCTATCTATGACGCACGTTTACGCAGACTTCCCATAAGCCTATGAACTGCATTGTTTTCAGCGCTCACGCGGGTAGCGTTTCCCCCATGCAAAACGCGATCCATACGACGAGGCGGGGGCCCAACGCCCTGCCGCCTGACCACATGACCCCCTCCGAGCGGCGCGCGGATTTGTGCGGCCTTCTGGCCCTCGGGCTCGTCCGCCTCCGACTGCGCGACCGATGCGAACATTCTGAAAATAATGGAGAACTTCCCCTACACTCTTCGGCCGACCAGAGCGTTCATGCAACTCCAACTCAACGGAGAACCGCATGACAACCCACGATCCCATCCCTGCGCGCCTGGCCGCGCTGAAGACCACGCCGACGCCGGACCTAAAGCAGCAATGGCGCGAGTTGTTCGACAGCGAGCCGCCGCCATTCAACCGTCGATATCTCGAGAGCCGGCTGGCCTATCGCATCCAGGAACTGGCCTATGGCGGGCTGAAGCCCGAGACGGTCGGGCGGCTGGAGCGGCTGGGCGAAGAGCTCGACGGCGGCGACCGCAAGAAGAGCAGGATGCGGGCTGACCAGATGCCCATCGCCGGCACGCGGCTGATCCGAGAGTGGCAGGGCGTGGAGAATGTCGTCACCGTCACGACTGACGGCTTCGAATGGCAGGGGCGGCCCTACAAGTCGCTGTCGGCCATCGCCCGCGCCATTACCGGCACGCGGTGGAACGGCTGGGTGTTCTTCGGGCTCAAGAACCGGAGGGCGCGGACATGAAGGAGGAAAAAGTCAACAGGGTTGTCCACAAGCAGCGTTGCGCGATCTACACGCGCAAATCCTCCGAGGAAGGGCTGGAGCAGGAATTCAACTCGCTCCACGCCCAGCGGGAGGCGTGTGAGGCCTTCATCACTAGCCAAAAAGCGGAGGGCTGGGTTTTGGTTCGCGACCAGTATGACGACGGTGGCATTTCCGGCGGCACGCTGGATCGGCAAGGCCTGCAGCGGCTGGTCGAGGACATCGAGGATGGGCTGGTCGATGTGGTTGTGGTCTACAAGATCGACCGCCTCAGCCGATCGCTGGCGGATTTCGCCAAGCTGGTCGAGGTGTTCGACCGCAATGACGTGACCTTCGTCTCGGTCACGCAGTCGTTCAACACCACCACGTCCATGGGCAGGCTGACGCTGAACATACTGCTCAGCTTTGCCCAGTTCGAGCGCGAGGTCACCGCGGAACGCATCCGCGACAAGGTCGCCGCGAGCCGCAAGAAGGGCATGTGGATGGGTGGCGTGCCGCCCTACGGCTACCGGGTCGAAAATCGCAAGTTGCTGGTCGACGAAGAATGCGCCGCGCATGTGCGCTGGATCTTCGCCCGATTCCTTGAGATCGGCTCGGGGACGGAACTGGCGCGCGAGGTGGGCAAACGCGGCATCCGCACGCCGCGCGGCAACCGCATCGACAAGAAGTACATCTACCGGATGCTGAACAACCGCGCCTATATCGGCGAGGCGGTGCACAAGGGCGACAGCTACCCCGGCGAGCACGACGCCATCATCGACCGCGAGACGTGGGACCGCGTCCACGCCATCCTGCAGGAAAGCCCGCGCAAACGCGCCGCGCGCACCCGCGCCGAAACACCGGCGCCGCTGAAAGGACTGCTGTTCGGCCCCGACGGTGCGGCCTTCTCGCCGACCCACACCCGCAAGGGCGGGCGGCTGTACCGCTACTATGTCAGCCAGACGGTGCTGAAGCATGGCGCGGGATCGTGCCCGGTCGGCCGGGTGCCGGCTGGCGAGATTGAGGCCGCCGTCATCGACCAGCTCCGCGCCGTGTTTCGCCAGCCCGAGATCGTGGCGGGGACTTGGAAAGCCGCGCGCGCCCATGCC
>JAABTI010000200.1 GCA_011389955.1 Paracoccaceae bacterium
CGGCGTGCTGGGCGCCGGCATGATGGGGGCGGGCATAGCTCTTGTTTCGGCCATGGCCGGGATGGAGGTCGTGCTCATCGACGCCAGCCAGGAGGCCGCCGACAAGGGCAAGGCCTATACCGCCGACTACATGGACAAGGGCATCAAGCGTGGCAAGGCGACCGACGAAAAGAAGGCGGCAACGATGGAGCTGATTACCGCAACGACCGATCACGCGGCGCTGGCGGGTTGTGACCTGATTATCGAAGCCGTGTTCGAAGACCCCGGTGTCAAGGCAGAGGTGACCAAGAAGGCGCTCGCGGTGGTCGGTCCCGACTGCATCTTCGCCTCGAACACCTCGACCCTGCCGATCACCGATCTGGCCAAGGCAAGCGACAAGCCCGACCAGTTCATCGGCATCCACTTCTTCTCGCCAGTCGAGAAGATGGCCCTGGTAGAAATCATCAAGGGCAAGCAGACCGGCGATCGCGCCGTGGCCAAGGCGCTGGATTACGTTCGCCAGATCCGCAAGACGCCGATCGCGGTCAACGACGCGCGCTTCTTCTATGCCAACCGCTGCATCATTCCCTACATCAACGAAGGAATGCGCATGGTCAAGGAAGGCGTCGCGCCCGCGCTCATCGACAACGCGGCGCGGCAACTGGGCTTTCCGGTGGGGCCACTGCAACTGGTCGATGAAACCTCGCTCGATCTGGGTGCCAAGATCGCCCGCGCCACCAAGGCCGCCATGGGCGATGACTACCCCGATGACGAGGTGGACGAGGTCATCTTCTTCATGGAGGGCGAAGGCCGCCTCGGCCGCAAGTCCAAGGGCGGGTTCTTCGATTATGACGAAAAGGGCAAGCGGCTTGGCTACTGGGCGGGGCTGACCGACAGGTATCCCCGCTTGCAAGAGCAGCCCGACCTGATCGAAGTGCAGCACCGGTTGATGTTCGCACAGGTGCTCGAAGCGGTGCGCGCGCTGGAAGAAGGTGTGCTCGAGGACATCCGCGAGGGCGATGTCGGCGCAATCCTGGCGTGGGGCTTCGCGCCGTGGTCGGGGGGGCCGTTCTCGTGGCTCGATATCCTCGGGGCGCCCTATGCGGCAGAACGCTGCGACCAGTTGACCGCCGCATTCGGTCCGCGCTTCACCTGTCCCGCGCTGCTGCGCGAAATGGCCGACAGGAACCAGAGCTTCTATCGCCGCTTCGGCCCGGAGAATCAGGCGGCCTGATCACCTGCCCGGCTAAATGACAAAGGCGCGCCCCCGGCAAGGGCGCGCCTTTTCATTTGGCGAGATCACTGGATTCCGCCGGCCTAGCCAAAGCGATAGCCGAACCGCGTGATATCCGTGGCGCAATGGCGCGAAACCGCCTCTGCACTTTCGGTGCAATAGTAGCCGCGGTAATCCGCCAGTCTATCCGATGCGTTGGCGCGGGGAATTTCCACCTGAAAGCCCAGGTGATCCCATAACGCTGCGCAATCGTGCTCCAGATGCTCAAGGCGGATAAACAAGTTGCATTGCTCCACACCCGCCGCATCGCGCATGTAACTGCCATAGGGTGCCGCCCGGAGCGTCGCGCGGGTCTGCGGGTGCAGCACAAATTCGGCGAACCCCAGTCGCGCCGCCAGATGCACCTGCGGGTGATCGAATGCCTGCGCCCGCAGCCAGTGGTAGTAGCTGACCACCCGGTCCCAGGGATTGCGCACAAGTGTGAAGGAGAAAAACGACTGCGCCTGCTCGGCGGAAATCACCCCGTCAATATCAGCCAGCGTCGAATGCTTCCACAATCGCCCTCTGGCCTGCAAACCCTTGGTCCGCTTCTTGCGGCGCCGCGCCTTGGGGGTATCGCCCAGCAGAATATCATGGGCCATGGCCCGCCGCTCCAGCGCCAATGCCAACGCGGTGCCGCCCGTTTTCGGGATATGAACAAAGACATAGCGACGTCCGGGTGAAATGATCATGCCGCACAGGCTAATCCAGCGCGCCAATCAGCAAAAGTGCAGATTCCGGGCACCGGCTCCGCATTGACCCCTTCCATTGCCCTGCCCGCGCGCAATAGTCTGGCGGAAATGGCAGCTTGCGGGAGGTTACAATGGGCTGGATGGCAGACGAAACCGGGTTGGAAAAATGCGCGGCAAATCACGTTCCGTTATCGCCACTGTCATTCCTGCGACGCGCGGCGGGGGTCTTTGCCAATCACGAGGCAGTGGTCTACGGACCGCATCGAAAAACATACGTGGAATATGCCGAACGCGTCACGCGGCTGGCGTCGGCATTGGCAGCCATGGGTATTCGACCGGGCGATGTCGTCGCAACCATGCTACCCAACATCCCGGCACAGGCCGAGGCACATTTCGGCGTGCCCGCCTGCGGCGGGGTGCTCAACACGATCAATACGCGCGTAGAAGCCGATACCGTCGCCTATATCCTTGATCATGGCGGCGCGAAGGTGCTGCTTGTCGATCCGCAATTCATTCCGGTGGCGGCCGAAGCGTTCGATCGCATGGAGGGGCCCGTCCCCATCGTGATCGAGGTCGCGGATGACCACGCCGGCGTCCACGCCACCGGCCATTACGAGGAATACGAGACCCTTCTGGCCGCCGCCGATCCGGATTTCGACTGGGTCGTGCCGGAGGATGAATGGGAGTCGATCGCGCTCAACTACACGTCGGGCACGACGGGCCGGCCCAAGGGCGTGGTCTATCACCACCGGGGGGCCTATCTGAACTCGATGGGACAGGTGATAAGCTGGCGCATGGTGTTGCATCCGCGCTACCTGACAATTGTACCCTTGTTCCATTGCAATGGCTGGTGCCACACATGGATGATGCCTTTGGTGGGCGGCACGGTCGTATGCTGCCGCGACATCACTGCCCCGGCGATTTTCGACGCCATAGCCGATGAAAAGGTCACTCATTTCGG
>JAABTI010000201.1 GCA_011389955.1 Paracoccaceae bacterium
CGGCTTCGACGTGGACAAGAAAATGGCCGGCAAGGTCACGGGGATCGACGTGATCCTGACGGGCCACACCCATGACGCCCTGCCCGAGCCGGTGCTGGTGGGCGATACGATCCTGATCGCCAGCGGGTCCAACGGAAAGTTCGTCAGCCGCGTCGATCTGGATGTGCGCGATGGGCAGATGATGGGTTTCCGCCATAAGCTGATCCCGGTGTTCTCGGATGTGATCGAGCCGGACAAGGATGTCGCCGCCCTGATCGACGAGCAGCGCGCGCCGTTCAAGCCCGAGCTGGAAGAGGTGATCGGCCAGACCAACAGCCTTCTCTATCGGCGTGGCAACTTCAACGGCACCTGGGACGACCTGATCTGCGACGCGCTCCTGTCCGAGCGCGAGGCCGACATCGCGATGTCCCCCGGCGTGCGTTGGGGGCCAAGCCTGCTACCGGGCCAGGACATCACGCGTGAGGACATCTTCAACGTCACCTCGATGACCTATCCCGAGGCTTACCGCACCGAGATGACCGGCGAATTCATCAAGGTCGTGCTCGAGGACGTGGGCGACAACCTGTTCAACCCCGACCCGTACTACCAGCAGGGTGGCGACATGGTGCGTGTCGGCGGCCTGGGCTACCGGATCGACATTTCCAGGAAGCAGGGCGAACGCATCAGCGACATGACCCTGCTGAGCACCGGCGAAAAGATCGACCCGTCGAAAACCTACGTTGTCGCCGGCTGGGCCAGCGTCAACGAAGGGACCGAGGGACCGCCGATCTGGGATGTGGTCGAAAGCCATATCCGCAAGCAGGGCACCGTTTCGGTTGCGCCCAACGATAGTGTCAAGGTGTCCGGCACCTGATCACGGGCGCAAGCCCGAACCGAACCCCGGCGCGGGGCCCAGTGCCCCGATCCGGATTTGAATTGCTCGACCCATCAAATTCATTTAAACGAATTTGATGATCTGATAGGAGGCAAAGACAGATGACGGTCAGCTTCAATGGCAAAAAGCCCTCGCGGCGCGCCGTGCTCAAGGGAGCGCTGGCAGCAGGGGGCGCGGTGGCCGGGGCCACCATGGCAAGGGCCGCGAGCCCCGATCCCCTGATTACCGAGTTGCAGCCCTGGGCGCAGGGCCTGGGCGACCCGGTCGATGCGGCGCCCTACGGCACGCCGATCCGGTTTGAATCGGATGTGGTGCGGCGCAACGTGGAATGGCTCACCGCCGACACGATCAGCTCGATCAACTTCACCCCGATCCACGCGCTTGACGGCACGATCACACCGCAGGGCTGCGGGTTCGAGCGCCACCATTCTGGCGCGATCGAACTGCGCAAGGAAGATTACCGCCTGATGATAAACGGGCTGGTCGATACGCCGCTGGTTTTCACCTACGAGGATCTCGAACGATTCCCGCGTGTGAACAAGGTGTATTTCTGCGAATGCGCCGCCAATACCGGCATGGAATGGGCAGGCGCGCAGCTCAACGGCGCGCAGTTCACCCACGGGATGATCCACAACATGGAATATTCCGGCGTGCCTCTGAGCACCCTGCTGAAAGAGGCGGGCGTTCAGACCGAGGGCAAGTGGGTCTATGTCGAGGGCGCCGATGCCTCCTCCAACGGCCGCTCCATCCCGCTGGAAAAGGCGATGGATGACGTTCTGGTGGCCTTCAAGGCCAATGGCGAGGCCCTGCGCAAGGAGCATGGCTATCCCGTGCGCCTGGTCGTGCCGGGCTGGGAAGGCAACATGTGGGTCAAGTGGCTGCGCAGGGTCGAGATCACGGACGGCCCCGTCGAAAGCCGCGAGGAAACCAGCAAGTACACCGACACGCTGGAAGATGGGACGTCGCGCAAGTGGACATGGGTGATGGACGCCAAGTCCGTTGTCACCTCGCCCTCGCCGCAGTCGCCGATCACGCACGGCCCCGGGCCGTTGGTCATCACCGGGCTTGCATGGTCCGGCCACGGCAAGATCACCCGCGTGGACGTCACCGTCGATGGCGGCAAGACCTGGCAGCAGGCACGCCTGGCCGCCGATCCGCAGGGCAAGGCGGTGACGCGTTTCTACCTCGATCACGTCTGGGACGGCGAGGAAATGCTGCTGCAATCGCGCGCCATGGATGAAACCGGCTACGTCCAGCCAACCAAGGACGCGCTGCGCGACGTGCGCGGTGAAAACTCGATCTATCACAACAACTGCATTCAGACCTGGTGGGTCAAGTCCGACGGGGAGGCCGAAAATGTCGAAATCTCTTAAGCTTTACGGCTCGCTCACCGTTGCGGCGGCGGCGTTGCTGACAGGCGCCTACAATTTTGCCGATCGCAATGTCGTCCCGATGCCGGAGAATGCCGATACGCTCGCGCAGGCCGAGGGCAACATCGATTCCATGCTGATCGCCGCCGCGGTGGCCAGCGATGCCGAGGCCGACGGCGATTTCGGGCTGGGCCGCCCCGCGCTGCCTGAGGAAATCGCTGCGTGGGACGTCAATATCATGCCCGATGGCTCAGGCCTGCCAGAAGGCTCCGGCGACGTGCTGACCGGCGAGGAACTCTTCGTCGATCACTGCGCGGTCTGCCACGGTGATTTCGCCGAGGGCGTCGGCAACTGGCCGGCCCTTGCCGGTGGGCAAGGGACGCTGGCCGACGAGGATCCGGTAAAAACGGTGGGCTCCTACTGGCCCTATCTGTCCACCGCGTGGGATTACGTGCACCGCTCTATGCCCTACGGCAACGCCCAGTCGCTGCAAACCGACGAGGTCTATGCCATCGTCGCCTACATCCTCTACTCGAACTACCTGGTCGAGGATGATTTCGTGCTCTCGAATGAGAACTTCCTCGAAATCGAGATGCCCAATGCCGAT
>JAABTI010000202.1 GCA_011389955.1 Paracoccaceae bacterium
GCTGCCTACGAGGGTAGCTCCGTGCTGATGGCGCTTGCCTGGTCACATGTCCTGGACGAGGTCGGTGTGGCAACAGTCACCCACGGTCCCGCGCTTACCAATTGCGTCACAGCCCTTGCCGAGGGCGCCCGTAGCAACACACCCATGGTTCTGCTCGCCGGTGATACGCCGGTTATCAACCCACAGCATCTGCAAAGCATCGACCAGCGTGAGACCGTGAATGTTACCGGCGCAGGCTTTGAGCAACTTCGCGCTCCGGAGACTGCCGCGCACGACGTGGCCAACGCTTTCTACCGGGCTCGCGTCGAAAGGCGGCCCATCGTGCTCAACATCCCGTCTGATTTCATGTGGGAAGCGGTGACCCACCGCAAGACCGTCTTCCCCGTCTTTGACACGCCTGCTTATGTGCCCGAGGGCGAATGGCTCGATGAGGCGGTCGGCATGATCGCTTCAGCAAGACGCCCGGTCGTCCTCGCGGGGGGCGGCGCCGTGAACGCGCGTGAGCAGATCATTCGTCTCGCCGACCGGCTGGAAGCGCCGCTTGCCACGACTCTCAAGGCCAAGGGGCTTTTCAACGATCATCCATGCAACATGGACATCTTTGGGACGCTGAGCACTGAAGCGGCATACGACGCGATCGCCAAGGCTGATTGCGTCATCGCCTTCGGCGCCAGCTTGCATACCTTCACTACCGATCGCGGCAAGCTCATGGACGGCAAGCGCGTCGTTCAGGTAAACAACGATAGCCGTGCCATAGGGCGCAATTTCCATCCCGATGCCGCGCTCGTCGCCGATGCCGGCTTGACCGCTGACAACATCGTCTGGTGGCTTGATGAGGCGGAAATTCCACCTTCCGGATTTACGCCGGAACTCGACCGTGCCGCGCTCACTTGGCATCCCCCGGGGGAGCGGGACAAGGCCAAGCCCGGCGTGGTCAATTATGTTTGGGCGCTTGACCGCCTCGAAGAGGCGCTGCCGAAAAACCGTATCCTCACCACCGATGGCGGTCGCTTCATGACCGAAGTTTGGTGTCGCATTTCCGCGCCTGATCCCAAGAGTTTCATCGTCACGGCAAATTTCGGTTCCATCGGGCTGGGCTTGCAGGAGGCGATCGGCGCCGGTCTCGCCGCGCCTGACCGGCCGGTGGTGCATTTCACCGGCGATGGCGGCTTCATGATGGGTGGGGTGAACGAGTTCAATACGGCGGTCAGGCTCCGGCAAGACCTTATCGTTATCATTGCCAACGATTCCGCCTATGGCGCAGAGCACATCCAGTTTCTCGACCGCAAGATGGATCCCGGTTTGGCACAGTTTGACTGGCCATCTTTCGCCGCGGTGGCTACCGCCCTTGGCGGCCGCGGCATCTGTGTTCAGACCGCCGACGATATCGAGCTTGCACTTGAAGAGATCGGCACCCGCGATCGACCGCTGTTGATCGAGTTGCGTCTTGATCCACATGACGTGCCGAGAATGCGAATATGAGACGATAACTGCTTCTGCCGAGGATGGAAAACAAGGTCTGTAGAAGGCACTTGCTCGTTGTCATATCCGTGTGACCCGGGTGTTGCATCAGGGACCCCTTCCGCAACTCATCGCCCACACGACGAGCGCCGCGAGGGCGATGGCGGCGCTGCGCCACCAGGTGCGCGCGGCCAGTGCCGTGGCTTCAGAACAGGGCGCCCGGAAGCCAGGTGGCAAGGACCGGCAGCGACCACACCAGGATCACGCCGATGGCCTGCAACCCGATGAAGGGAACGACGCCGCGATAGATATGCATGGTGGTGACCTCTGCGGGGGCCGCACCGCGCAGGTAGAACAGCGAGAAGCCGAAGGGTGGCGTCAGAAAGCTGGTTTGCAGGTTGATGGCGATCAGGATGCCCAGCCAGATCGGGTCGTGCCCCATCACGATCAGCGTCGGCGTGATCAGTGGCAGCACGATGACCGAGATTTCCACGAAATCCAGGAAGAAACCCAGCACGAAGATAAAGATCATGCAGAACACCAGCGCGCCGGTCGGCCCGCCCGGCATCTGCGCCAGGATCGCGGCGACGCGCTCCTCGCCGCCCAGCCCGATGAATACCAGCGAAAAGACACCCGCAGCCAGGATGGTGGCAAAGATCATCGACGTCATGGTCAGGGTGGAATTGAGCGCCTCGTGAATCACTCTTTCGCGGAGCATGGCGCGCAGTGCGATCGCCACGGCGATCAGCCCGATCACCGCCAGCGCGATATAGGCCGCGCCCGCCGCCAGCGCAGGCCCCGACAGGTCGCTGCGCTGCAATCGTACCGGGAACGCCCCAGCCGCCAGCCCCAGCACGATCAGCGCCAGCGCCCCCGTGATGATCAGTCCGCGATTGACGCCGATCCGGTGCCCGGCCATCAGCATCGCTCCCACACCGCCGACCGAGGCAGCCTCCGTCGGGGTGGCGACCCCGCCGAGTATCGCGCCGAGTACCGCGCAGATGAGCAGAACCGGCGGCACGATGGCGCGGAACACCTCCTCCAGGTCGGGACGGTCCGCCATGTCCGAGGCGGGCGGCATATCCTGAGGGCGGACCCATCCGCGCAGCAGGATATAGAGAAGGTAAAGCCCGACCAGCAACAGTCCCGGAACCAGGGCCGCGGCGAAGAACTGCCCGACGGAGAGCGTCTCGACCGAGAATTTGCCCTGTTCGTATTGGGCCTGCTGATAAGCGTTGGACATCACGTCCGCGAGGATGATCAGCAGCGTTGAGGGCGGAATGATCTGCCCCAGAGTGCCGGCGGTGCACACGATGCCCGACGCCACCCGCGGATCATACCCCGCCCGCAACATAGCCGGCAGCGCG
>JAABTI010000203.1 GCA_011389955.1 Paracoccaceae bacterium
CATGGCCGATTTCACGCCGCGGATGCGGGCGATGTAACAGGCGGTCGAGACCACGCCGCGCCGCCCGCCGCCGATGATCACGGGTTTCGACGCAAGCGCGGGATTCTCGCGTTTCTCGACCGAGGCATAGAAGGCGTCGCAATCCATATGCGCGATGGAGAGCGTGTAAAGCTCGGGATGTTCGGTGACACGCGGGCTGTGGCAGGCCGGGCAACGCGGACCTGAATCAAAGCTGTGAAGGCAGGAACGGCAAAGCGCGGGCATGGGCGCAGGATACGCCCATTCGGGGCGCCGCGCCAGAGCCGCGCGGGGATCGTGAAATGCGCGTTCCGGTGCGGTTGGGCTTTCCTTTCCGGGCAGAGGTCGCATTATGCGGCCGGTATCGCTTACTTGGAAAGGATGGTTCGCATGACACCCGATCAGATTCTGGCCGAAGCCACGGGGAGCGGCCTTGTCTGGCTGTTGCTCGCCGGTTTCCTCATCCTGTGCATCCTGCTGGGGGTGCGGATCGTGCCGCAATCGGAAAAGTATGTGGTCGAACGGTTCGGGCGGCTGCGCGCGGTGCTGGGGCCGGGGATCAACTTCATCGTGCCGTTTCTCGACCGGGTGCGGCACAGGATTTCCATCCTGGAGCGGCAATTGCCCGACGCGACGCAGGATGCGATCACCTCGGACAACGTGTTGGTGCAGGTGGAAACCAGCGTGTTCTATCGCATCATCGAGCCGGAAAAGACGGTCTATCGCATCCGCGACGTGGATGGCGCGATTGCCACCACGGTGGCGGGGATCGTGCGCGCCGCGATCGGGCGGATGGAGCTGGACGAGGTGCAGTCGAACCGCGCCGAACTGATCGGCGACATCAAGTCGAATGTCGAGGACGCGGTCGACAACTGGGGGATCGAGGTGACGCGGGCCGAGATCCTCGATGTCAATCTCGACGAAGCGACGCGCGAGGCGATGCTGCAACAACTCAACGCCGAACGCGCCCGGCGCGCGGTGGTGATGGAAGCCGAGGGCAAGCGCCGCGCGGTCGAGCTTCAGGCCGATGCCGAGCTTTATGCCGCCGAGCAGGCCGCCAAGGCGCGGCGCATCACCGCCGATGCCGAAGCCTATGCCACCAGCGCGGTGGCGGCGGCGATCCAGGATAACGGCATGGAGGCGGCGCAATATAACGTCGCGCTCAAGCAGGTCGAGGCGCTGGCCCAGGTGGCGGCGGGCGAAGGCAAGCAGACCGTGATCCTGCCCGCCAACGCGGTCGATGCCTTCACCGATGCCTTCCGGATGCTCAAGGGGGGCAAGTGATGGGCTGGGATGTCTGGTGGGTGTGGGTGGCCGGGGCGATCGTCCTGGCCATTCTGGAGGTTCTCGCGCCCGGTTTCGTTTTCCTCGGCTTTGCCGTGGGGGCGGCGGTGATCGGGTTCCTGCTGCTCATGGGCGGCGGCGTGGCCGCCTGGCTGGGCGGGTCGCTGGCGATGATCGTGCTGATGTTCGCGGTCTTCTCGCTCGTGGCGTGGCTGGTGATGCGCCGGGTGGTGGGAGTGCGCAAGGGCCAGACCCGCATCTGGGATCGTGACATCAACGAGGATTGAGGCCGCTCAGTCGCCGTAGAGCGCGCGGGTGCGGGCGTTGCGCAAGGCCTCGCCCTTGACCAGCCAGGCGATGCCGAAGGCCCAGACGGCCACGGATTCGGCCCAGAATGTGAAATGCCATGCCGTGTCCCACGCCTGCCCCAGATCGCGCAGCAGCAGCTTGAACACGAACAGCGCCGTGACCATGGCGAGGATCGCGGCACCACAGACGCGGAAAAGCCGGTTGCGGCGCAGCTTGTCGGGTGGTGGGTCGGTGGCGTCGGTGCGGGTGAACAAGGAGATGCACATCACCGCGAGGGACGACAGGAACAGGCCGGCCGCGCCGAAATGCAGCGCGCCCTGCCAGAGTTCCGACGCGATCAGCCGGTCGGCGAGCGCGGGTGGTTCATAGCAGGCGGCTTCGCAGATCGTCGGGATGAGGGCGACGCCGAGGGCGGTGACACCTGCCACGGTCGAGACGCGCCAATCGGTCAGCCATTCGCCGGCTTCGGGGTCATGCCCGTGATAGGCGATGAGAAAGACGCCGACCCCGCCCATGGCGATCACGAAGATCTCGCGCAATCCGGTAAAGAAGAATTCGGAGATCGAATTCTGCATCGGCACACCGAATGGCCAGACCCCGATCAGAAGCGCGAAGGGCAGGCAGAAACCGATCAGGCCGATGGCCTTGCGCAACCGGTGCAAGGCTTCTTCGTGCTGGTTCGCCATGCGTTCAAGCGCGGGGCGCGACATCTCCTGCGGTTTCATGGGCGACCCTCCTTGCCCAAAGTCTGGGCAGGGGGTGAGGCCATGACAAGTCGGGAATACCGGTATCGGTCCATCGGAGCAGGCCGAACCGCTTCAATAAAATGAATTACGGTTCCACCACGCTGGAGTGTTGCTTTCTGTTTGACCCAGGCTGCGACAGGAAACGCTTTCGGCCAAGGGGAGGGACAGCGCGTTTCGATTCCGTTGAAACCTGAAACGCCCTGATGATCGCCACCTGACAGAAGATACCCGATGACGGCCGGGAGGCTACACCGGACGGTCGCCCCTACTTTGGGTGCCGCAGGTGCAACGTGCCGATTCCAGCCCGGACCCACCCTTCGCGGTTGCGGCACGAAGGGCGAGGAGTGGACAGGTGAAGGCTCAGCACGGCGCCCGCTGGGAGTGTCATGAACTCTGTGTATCCGGCCCGGTCCATGCGGTTTGAGATACTCAAGCGTCGAAGCGCTCGCCGAACATTATGGCGAACTGGTTGCGGGCTGCAAACCATTCC
>JAABTI010000204.1 GCA_011389955.1 Paracoccaceae bacterium
ACGATATCGCTTCATTCGTCGCGGCGGTTTTCGGGCGGCGCCTTGTCAATTCTCCGCCTCGCGCCAGCTTCGATTTCACCCGATCGAGGCCGCCCTTTGTGGCCCGTCGGACGCGAAGCGCGCCTTGCTTGGCGTTGGTCTTGGCGGTGTGAAGCGGTTGGGTGGCAGCCAGCAGAGCGCTCTTGCCCGCGTCGGTCGTTCTTGCGCGAAGCGTCCGTGCGGATTTGGTAAGCCCCGCGCCATTGGCAGGCCTATCAGCGCGTGGTGATCTGGATGTCTTGGCTGGTGCGCTCGCCTTTGCGTCTTGTCCGGAGGCGGCTGGTTCAGCGACGGGCGCAGCGGTTGCTTGTTTCTTGAGCGTGGCGCGTTTGCCCGCGGCCTTTGGGGCCGCGCGCTTGCTCGAGGACGAGCGCAACCCGAAGGTCAGGCGCGGTGCCGCCTTTGCCATGAGGGTGCGTGCCACTATGGCAGGGTCAACGCCCTTGCTCGTGTCGCCGCCCGTTGCCTGCCTGCGTGACGAAAACGCGGGCACTGCCGGGGCCGAAGCCTCGGGCGAAGATGTGTTCTTGTCCTTGGCCGAGGATTTTTTGCCGGTCGGTGCTTTCTCAGGTGCGGACTTCTGCGCAGGCTTGTCTGCGGATCGCGACGCCTCCAGCGCGGGAACAGAGGGTTTTTCGGGTGCGTCGCCCTGATTTGGTGGCGGAGCGCCCGCCGCAGGCAAATGCGCCATGCCGACGATCTGGATCGGGTCCGAATCCCGCTCTACGGATTCTTTCGCATGCGCGCAGGGGCCGAAATACACCTCGCCAACAAAAGCCCCTTCAGGCGGCGTAGCGACGAAGCTGGCCGGACCAAACCGGTGTTCGGCTGCGAAGGCCTCTGCCTCTTCCAGGGTTTCCTTCGCGACGGCGGCCACATGCGTATGATCGCCCTCGGCTATCCAGTCGAGGCGCAATTGCTCAACGGAATAGGGCGTCGCGCCGTCCAGAGCTTCGCGCGCTGCGCGGGCGCGCGCGGCGTCATCCGCCGCGGGGGTGTCGATTGTCAGATAACGGATCTGTTCATTCGGGATGACCAGCTTGCAAGTCAACCCGCTACTGTCGAGTTGCTGTGCCGTGCGCCGCAAAACGGCCATCTCGCCGTTCAGATCATCCGACGACAGACCGACCTCGCCGACGAGGTGCCAACCCGAATGCACACGGTGCAACAGGCCGATGCCGTCAAATGACAGGGTCAACGCAAAGTTCGGTTTCATGACTTTGGTCTTATCATCCCCCCGAGCGGCAGTGGAGTCCGCACCACCAATGCCTTCTTTTTACAGCAGCTTCCCGCCTAGGGAAAGGCCCGGCTGTGTTTGCCTTTGCCAACGCGGCATGGATCATCAAACTAGAAGGGACACTATCAAGGAGAACGTCAATGCGAAACCTGTTCTGTGCCGTACTGATCGGTCTGATCGCCTTGCCCGCCGCCGCACAAGCCAACGAGCGTCAAGTCAGCGTGACGGGACACGCCAGCATCGAAAGGGCGCCCGACATGGCCGTCGTGAACCTGGGGGTGACCCATAAAGACAAGCAGGCCACTGCCGCCTTGCGCCAGACATCGGATGCCGCCGCGGCCGTTCTTGCGCGACTGTCTGACTTGGGCGTGGCCGAGCGCGACGTGCAGACCAGTTCGGTCTCGCTCGGGCCGGTCTGGAACAAGCCCGACGAGGGCGGGCCCCGGGTGCATTGGGGTTATGAGGCCACCAACATGATCTCGGTGCGCTTGCGAGACATGGAAATGGTCGGCGAGGCGCTGGATACGTTGGTATCGGGCGGGGCCAATCGCCTTAGTAACATCCGCTTCACGCTTCAGGATAATCAGGAGGCCATGGACGAGGCGCTCCGGCGCGCCGTGCGCGACGCCCGACGCAAGGCCGCGTTGCTGGCCGATGCAGCAGGCGTGGCACTGGGTGCTGCCGTTTCGATCAGCGAAAGCGGCGGTGGATCGCCCCGGCCTGATAGGCTGGCCCCCACCATGATGCGCTCCGAGTCGGTACCTATCGCCGCAGGAGAAATCGCAATCGAAGCGTCGGTATCGATGGTGTTTCAACTGGAACAGGCGGAGTAACGGATGACGGGGCGTGCAAGGGACCCCGTCATCGTCTCTCGATGTCAGGCGCCTGCCTTGCTCAGCCCCTGATCCAGGTCGCGGATCAGGTCGTCTGCATCCTCGATCCCGATCGAGATGCGCACGACGTCCGGCCCCGCGCCGGCGGCGACTTGCTGCTCTTCGGTCAACTGTCGGTGCGTGGTGCTGGCCGAGTGGATCACCAAGCTGCGCGTGTCGCCCAGGTTTGCGACGTGGCTGAATAGGTCAAGGCTGTCCACGAGCTTGACACAGGCTTCGTAGCCGCGCTTGAGCGTGACGGTGAACAGCCCGCCGGTGCCCTTGGGGAACAGGCGCTGCGCACGCTCGTGATGAGGCGAGGATGGCAGGCCGGCATAGGTAACCTTTTCGATCCTTGGGTCGGCTTCCAGCCATTCCGCAACCTTCTGTGCGTTCTGGGTATGGCGCTGCATGCGCAAGGACAGCGTTTCGATCCCCATCAGCGTGTAATGCGCGGCTTGCGGATTGAGCGTCATGCCCAGATCACGCAGCCCTACGGCAATTCCGTGAAAGGTGAAGGCCAGAGGCCCGAATGTCTCGTGGAATTTCAGACCATGATAGGCGGGCTCGGGCTCGGACAGCGAGGGAAACTTGTCACTTGCCGACCAGTCGAACTGCCCCGAGTCCACCACCACGCCACCCGTAACGGTGCCGTTTCCGGTCAGATACTTGGTCATGGAATGC
>JAABTI010000205.1 GCA_011389955.1 Paracoccaceae bacterium
GCTGGAAAATGCCGGCATGGCGATGGCCGTGCGCGGTGTGGCCAAGGCCGAATTCGAGAGTACCGCGAACAAGTGGCTTGACCGGGTCGGCCTGAAAGGCGTGGGCGACCAGTATCCCTTCCAGCTGTCGGGTGGCATGCAGCAACGTGTCGGTATCGCCCGGGCGCTCAGTTCCGATGCGCCGGTGATGCTGATGGACGAGGCGTTCTCGGCGCTCGATCCGCTGATCCGCACCGACATGCAGGATCTGCTGCTCGCCCTTCAGGACGAGTTGCAGAAGACCGTGGTCTTCATTTCGCACGATCTCGACGAGGCGCTGAAACTGGCCGACCATCTCGTGATCCTGAATGAAGGCTACGTCGTGCAGCAGGGCGAGCCGCAGGAAATCCTGATGTCGCCCAACGACGATTACATCGTCGACTTCATTTCCGACATCAACCGCGCGCGGGTGCTGCGCGTGCGCTCGGTGATGGAGGCGACCGAGACCATCCCCGACGAGGTCGCCGGCGAGGTGGATTACGACGACAACCTCGAATCGGTGATCGCGAAATCCGGGGGCGAGACGGGTCTGACCTTCGTCGTGACCCAGGACGGCAAGCAGGTCGGCGTGTTGAGGATGACCGATCTGGTCAAGGCGCTGGTGCCCACCTCCGCCTCCGATGACGGCCTGCGCGCCGGCGCCGCATGACGTCACGCATCGCGCCCGACCCGCGGCGCCGGGGCAGGCGTGATCGTCGCCAGCTTGGCACGGCCAAGGTATCTCGCAGCCCCCAACTCTGAAGACATGCGGCCCTCGACTGCGAGGGCGTCGCGCAAGGCTACCCGCGATCAACGGTCACCGGTTCACCCACGTCTTCTCCGCCGCTCTCCGCCCCGACCGGACGGATGCGGGGAAGCGTATCGCGGCCGACAGGAGAGCCCCGACCGACCTCTTCTGCGCCCGTCATTACTTCTTGCATGATGCCAAGGCGCGTCAGCCATCAAACATACGCCCAAGCCCATCAAGGCACGTCGTGCACCGCATGGCTCTGTCGCCGGACCCGTCTCTGTGGTCGGGGTCAATTCTCTTCGGGCGGGTTCTGCACTGTACCCACCACCCAAAAGAAGATACCGGCGAACAGGCCCAGAATGCCCCAAGTGACCCCATTGGCGACGGCAAAGCGCACGGTTTGGCCAAATGCGACGCCCTCGGGGGACAAATTGATCAGGATGTAGAACAGAGGAACGGCAACAAGGCCGAAGCCGGCACCACCGGCGCCCCCCAGAAGGGCCCAAGTCTTGTATGATTTCATGTTCACGCGCGTCTCCTGTTTTTCAGTTTCCGTATTCCGAATCTGGTCACGCTTTCCGCTCTTATCAAAGGCAGTGCCGCTGACTTCTTTTGATTCAAGAAAGCTTGGGCAGGCGGCCGGGGTCAGAATGATCGGCGTTTGGAACCTTATGGGTTGGCGTGGCATCGAAAAGAAGTCACCGGGACATGATGTCGCGCCTGTCACAGTAACGGGCCCGCTTCGATCTCTCTGTCTGCAGTGGTCAGAGAACAGGGGTGCGGCCTCTGCGAGCATCGGCGCCGGTCCAAGCCCGGATTGGGCTCGAAGGGGCTTGAACGCCATCATATGACCCTTTCCCTCAAGGGTCTCGGGCCAGCACCCGACAACCTGCCTGCACAGGCAAACATGCCTCAGGTGGTCATGCCAAGCGCGCGCCCGCCACACCTTGAACCTGCCGCGAAACCGCGCCACGGTCCGCCCCAATATCCATCCCGCGACAGTCGGAGGTTTCCATGTCACGCGTCCTCGCCGGTCTTGCCTTTCTGGCCGCCATCGCCTTCGCGGTCTCGCCGCTTTTGTCGAGCGGGTTCAACGGGTTCGCGGCGGACCAGTTTCCCGTGCCGCAGGACGACCCGCCGGTGCAGCCGGCGGGCTATGCCTTCGCGATCTGGGGGCCGATCTACCTGTGGCTGATCGCGGGCACCGGTTTCGGCCTTCTCAAACGCGCCGACGCCCCCGACTGGCAGGCGGCCCGGCCGGCCCTGATCGTCAGCCTCGGCGTGGGCAGTTTCTGGATCGCCGTGGCCCAGGTCTCGGTCATCGGGGCGACGGTGATGATCTGGGTCATGCTCGCCGCGGCGCTGGTCGCCTTGCTGCGCGCCGGGCGCGGCGATCGCTGGCTGCAGCGCGAACCGCTGGGCGCCTATGCGGGCTGGCTGACGGCGGCATCGTCGGTGTCGGTGGGGCTGGTGCTGGCCGGCTACGGGCTGACCTCGCAGACCGTCGCGGCCTATGTCGCGCTGGTGCTGGCGCTGGCGATCGCGGCGGCGATGCAGCGCGCGCGCCCCGACAGCATCGCCTATCCGGGTGCTGTGATCTGGGCGCTGGTGGCCGTGATCGTGTCGAACCTCGCGCCGGTCAATCCGTGGGTGATCGGCCTCGCGGGCTTCGGCATCGCGTATCTCGGGATCATGGCGGCCCGCAACCTTGTGGGCGCTCAGCGCCAGTCGGCATAGCGCGGCATCTGTGCCGCCACCCCGTCGAGGAACAACTCGGCGGACGGGTGCGGCGCGCCCAGCCGGGAGGTGATCACGCTGAACCCGAAGGTCTCGACGATGTCCACCGACCGGCTGATCCCGCCGCGCGCCTCGTGCTCGACGGCGGTGAACGCATCGACCAGCCCGACCCCGAGGCCCCGCAGCGACAGCGCCGAGACCACCGACGACAGCCGCGCCCGCGCCACGATCCGCGGCGGCGCAGGCATCGCCGCGAATAGCTGGTCCAGCATCGCGCCGCTTGTGGTGGTCGAGGAATAGCCGATCACCGCCCGGTCCGA
>JAABTI010000206.1 GCA_011389955.1 Paracoccaceae bacterium
CTTGCCCATGTCGCCGGCAGGGACCGCCGACCATTCGTTTTCGGGCACCTCGTCGATCTCGGCCAGGTGCGGCACATCCTCGACCAATCGCTGGCGAAGCTGCGCCTGGCTGTCCCATGGCAGGGTCGCCCCCACCTCGGCACTCAGCGCGCGCAGGATCGCCCAGTTCTCCTTGGCCTCGCCGGGGGCGAACCCCGCCCGCATCGCCAGTTGGGGGCGTCCTTCGGTATTCACGAACAGGCCGCTCTCCTCGGTGTAGGCCGCGCCGGGCAGGATCACGTCGGCGCGGTGCGCGCCGCGATCCCCATGACTGCCCTGGTAGATGACGAAGGCACCTTCGTCGATTTCCACCTCGTCGGCGCCCATGTTGTAGATCACGTCAGCGCCCTCGATCGCGGCTTCCATGCCGCCCTCGGTCACGGCGCCGACATCCATCGCGCCCACGCGTCCGGCGGCGGTGTGCAGCACCATCAGCCTGGAGTTGCCGGCCTCGGCCAGTTTCATGGCGTGGCCCAGCACGGCAGCGCCGTCAGCCTCGCACAGCGCGCCCATCCCGACGATCACGATGGATGCTGCGTTTTGCGACGCGCCGAAATCATCGGGCGACAGACTTTCCAGCGCCGCGCGCCCGGTGCCGACATGCTTGTAGTCATAGGTCAGGTCAGCGGCTTCGCCGACCAGCCCCACACTCGCCCCGCGCAGCCATGCCTTGCGGATGCGCGCGTTCAGCACCGGCGCCTCGACCGCCGGGTTGGTCCCGATGAGCAGGATCGCCTCGGCGGTATCGATATCGTCGATCCGGGCGGTACCGACATACCCGGCACGATTGCCGGCGGGCAAGCGCGCGCCATCGGTTCGGCATTCGACGGATCCGCCCATTCCCTCGATCAGGGACTTGAGCGCATAGGCCCCCTCCACCGGGGCCAGGTCACCGATCAGGCCGGCAACTTTCCTGGCCCCCTTCATGGCCTGCGCCGTCTTGTCCAGCGCTTCGGGCCATGTCGCCGGGCGCAAGCGGCCATCCTCGCGGATATAGGGCCGATCCAGGCGCTGGCGGCGCAGCCCGTCCACCACGTGGCGGGTCTTGTCGGAAATCCATTCCTCATTAACGCCATCATGGTTGCGCGGCAGGATGCGCATCACTTCGCGCCCCTTCGTATCCACCCGGATGTTCGAGCACAGCGCATCCATCGCGTCGATGGTTTCGGTCTTCCTCAGTTCCCAGGGACGCGCGTTGAACGCGTAGGGCTTGTTCGTCAATGCCCCCACCGGGCACAGGTCCACGACATTGCCCTGCAGGTTGCTGTCGATCATCGCGCCCAGGTAGGTGGTGATCTCGGCATCCTCGCCGCGGCCGGTCTGCCCCATCACGGCGACGCCCGCCACCTCGGTGGTAAAGCGCACGCAACGGGTGCAGGAAATACAGCGCGTCATGTGGGTTTCCACCAGCGGGCCGAGATCCAGATCCTCGGTCGCGCGCTTGGGTTCGCGGTAGCGCGAGAAATCCACCCCGTAGGCGACTGCCTGGTCCTGCAAGTCGCATTCTCCACCCTGATCGCAGATCGGGCAGTCCAGCGGGTGGTTGATCAACAGAAACTCCATCACCCCCTCGCGGGCCTTCTTGACCATGGGGCTGTTGGTTTTCACCTGCGGCGGCTCACCATCGGGGAACGGGCGCATGTCCTTGACCTGCATCGCGCAGCTTGCCGCCGGTTTCGGCGGCCCGGGCTGCACCTCGACCAGGCACATCCGGCAGTTGCCGGCGATCGAAAGCCGCTCATGGTAACAAAAGCGCGGTATCTCTACCCCGGCCTCCTCGCAGGCCTGGATCAGCGTCAGGCGCGGATCGACCTCGATTTCCTTGCCGTCGATGATGATCTTGCGTTTCTCGGACATGGGATCTCACTTCGCTTTCAGTAATGTGCCGATCCGGCTATTACGGTCTATCTCGGCGCGGCCCAGTTCGCACAAGCCGGCCTTGTCATCGGGGCTGACGCCTTGTGCGGCCAGATACGCCTCGCCGCGCGCGCGCATCCGGGCCTTTTCCTCATCGGACTCCAGATAGGCCCGCACCTGCTCGCGGCTGTAGCCCATATCGCGCGCCGTCCGCTTGAGCGACCCCAGGAACAGCACAGCGTTGAACATGCGCGCCTCGATGTCATCGCAGGATTTGCGAATCTCGTCCGCCAGCGCCACCCATAGCAGGCCGTCGTCGATCTCGGACACCTCGCGCAGCGGTGGCAGGGTCTGCCCCGCTGCCTGCGCTGCCTGTCCGGGCACGCCCAAAGGCACCGCCATCAGGACCACCAAGGCCAGGCGCAGGGTCCGCAGCCGCGATATGTGGCGCAGCCCCATCATCCCGCGCACCGCCCCGCCAGCAACAAGGTTCCGCCACTCAACAGCGCCTCTGCCGGCGCGTCGGGCCCCACGGTCCAGTCGACGCGCGAATTGCCCGCGATCTCGATACAATGCTTAGTCGCCTCGTAGCGCCCCGCCTCGCGCGCACCAGACAGGCGCGCGCCGCCGGCATCCGCCACCGACACCGTGAACGAGGCCGGATCGCCGCGATCCTCGTTCAGGGTGGCGCGGTAGGAGTTGCCGCCGAACAGGACGTCCTTGCCCCCGATGCCCGAAACGCGATCCTTGATCGCGCTACAGGCGCCCAGCCCGCCAAGGGCCAGGATTACCGCCGCCAGATGGATTGGGCGTCGCATCATCATCACTTACTCCGCCGCAACGGCGCTGACGCGGCCGCTGCGCTTGTGCTTGATACGGTCCTCGATCTCGCCGCGGAAATGCCGGATCAGGCCCTG
>JAABTI010000207.1 GCA_011389955.1 Paracoccaceae bacterium
ATCGTAGAATCGGGGCTCGATATTCCAACGGCGAACACAATGATCGTGCATCGCGCCGACATGTTCGGGCTCAGCCAGCTCTACCAGATCCGCGGTCGGGTCGGCCGCTCCAAGACGCGGGCCTATGCCTACCTGACGACCAAGCCGCGCATGCGATTGACCGACGCTGCGCAAAAGCGCCTGCGTGTGCTCAGCAGCCTCGATACGCTGGGTGCGGGATTCACGCTGGCCAGCCAGGATCTGGATATCCGCGGCGCGGGCAACCTGCTGGGAGAGGAACAATCCGGGCAGATGCGCGACGTGGGCTACGAGTTGTATCAGCAGATGCTGGAAGAGGCGATCGCCAAGATCCGCTCGGGCGAAATGGAGGGGTTGGCAGACACGGGCGAGCAATGGGCCCCGCAGATCAATCTGGGCGTCTCGGTGCTGATCCCCGAGGATTACGTGCCCGATCTCGATGTGCGCCTCGGTCTCTATCGCCGCCTCAGTGCGTTGACGAAAAAGGTCGAGCTGGAAGGTTTCGCCGCCGAGTTGATCGACCGGTTCGGGCCAGTGCCCAAGGAGGTCAACACACTGCTCCTGGTGGTGCGGATCAAGGCGATGTGCAAGCGCGCCGGCATTTCCAAGCTCGATGCCGGTCCCAAGGGCGCGACGATCCAGTTTCACAACGACAAGTTCGCCTCGCCGCAGGGGCTGGTCGAGTTCATCCAGGATCAGCGTGGCCTGGCCAAGGTCAAGGATAACAAGATCGTCGTGCGCCGTGACTGGAAGAGGGAAAGCGATCGTATCAAGGGCGCCTTCGCCATCGCCCGCGATCTGGCGGAGAAGGTCATCGCCCAGAACAAGAAGGCCAAGCGGGATGCTTGAAACCGGGCTGCACGCGGTGCCGCAGGGGCACACCGCGTCGATCGTGACGCATCTGGAAATGCATCACGAAGCGCCGCAGCGCCCCGAGGCGGATCTGCCTCTGGAACTGGTGCGCGTCGCGCATCCCCGGCCGGATTGGTATCTGGACCTGTTTTGCCGCGTGGGCGCGCCGTGGTTGTGGTTCGGGCGGCTGGATATGCCGCGTGACGCGCTGGAGGCACTGCTTGCCGATCCGGGGCTGCATGTGCATGTGCTCAGAAACGGCGGCAGCGAGATCGGGCTGCTGGAGCTGGATTTCCGGCAGCCCGAGACATGCGAACTGACCTATTTCGGCCTGGAAACGGAAAATGTCGGCGCGGGGGCAGGGCGCTGGATGATGAACCGCGCGATCCGGCTGGCTTGGCGCGAGGGCATTTCACGCTTTCACGTGCATACCTGCTCTCTCGATCACCCGGACGCTCTGGACTTCTACAGGCGCAGTGGCTTCACGGCCTGCCGCCGCGAGGTCGAAATCGCCCCTGACCCGCGCCTGCACGGGCTTTTGCCGCGCGACGCCGCGCCGCAGGTGCCGCTGGTCGAGTGACCAGCGCCCGCGTCGCGGCCTTTGTCGCGGTTCAGCGGCTGTTTTCGGTCAGTCGCCGCTTCACGTAATCCGAGACGGTGTTGATCATCGGTTCCATGTGCGGCTCTTCGAAGAAATGGCTGGCTCCCGGAATTTCCTCGTGGGAAATGGTGATGCCCTTCTGTTCGTGCAGTTTGTCGACCAGCGTGCTGGTGTCGGCGGGCGGGGCCACGCGATCGGCACCGCCGTTGATGATCAATCCCGAGGCCGGGCAGGGCGCCAGGAATGAGAAGTCGTACATGTTCGCCGGCGGTGAAACCGAGATGAAGCCGGTGATCTCGGGACGTCGCATCAGAAGCTGCATTCCGATCCAGGCACCAAAGGAAAACCCGGCAACCCAGCAATGCTTGGAATTGCTGTTCATGGATTGCAGGTAATCCAGCGCGGCGGCGGCATCCGACAATTCGCCGACACCCTGATCGTATTCTCCCTGGCTGCGTCCAACGCCGCGGAAATTGAACCGCAGCACCGTAAAGCCCATGTTGTAGAATGCGTAGTGAAGGTTATAAACGACCTTGTTGTTCATCGTGCCGCCGAATTGCGGATGCGGGTGCAAGACGATCGCGATCGGGGCGTCACGCTCTTTCTGAGGATGATACCGGCCTTCTAGACGGCCTTCGGGGCCGGGAAAAATAACCTCGGGCATGGGCGTCGCGGTCTCCTATCAGGGTGCTGCGCAAATCTTGACGACTTTGCTCAATCACCTTAGAACGATTCAAAATCCGGCAGGTGCGTTCCGGCCGGAGTCCTCGCGAGATAAGGCCTGCGTCGCCCGAGGTCAATGTGTAGGGGAGTGAACCCATGAAACTAAGCACGAAGGGCCGGTACGCGATGGTGGCGCTGGTTGATATCGCCTTGCAGCCGGCTGGTGAATTGGTGACTCTGGGCGAGATCTCGCGGCGTCAGAAGGTGTCATTACCATATCTCGAGCAGCTTTTCGTAAAGCTGCGGCGGGGTGGGCTGGTCGAATCCGTGCGCGGCCCCGGCGGCGGTTACCGTCTGGCGCGGCCGATGACGGATATTCGCGTGGTCGAGGTGCTTGCGGCTGTCGATGAGACCGTCGACGCCATGCATACGGGGGCCGGCGCCTCGGGCGGGGTGTCAGGCAGCAAGGCGCAGTCGGTCACCAACCGCCTGTGGGAGGGGTTGAGTGCGCAGGTTTACGTGTTCCTGCACCAGACCCGCCTATCGGACGTGGTGAATAACGAACTGGCCCCGTGCCCGGCGGTGCCCACGTTGTTTGCGGTGGTTGACGAGACATGAATCCGCGCAGCTACCTCGATCATAACGCCACTGCGCCGCTGCGC
>JAABTI010000002.1 GCA_011389955.1 Paracoccaceae bacterium
TTTGTTTAGCTTAGACTGGATTCATGTTGTGACGCGGTTTATACGCCCGCCATGAGAGACGCGACAGGCACAGGGCTGCCCTTCATGAAGATGCACGGGCTGGGCAACGATTTCGTTGTCCTGGATGCGCGTGCGGGGGCGGTGGATCTATCGGTTGCAATGGTGCGGGCGATCGCGGATCGGCACAGGGGCATTGGCTTTGATCAGTTGGCAGTGGTCATGGAAGATGAGGCAGATGGGCACCTTGTATTCTACAATTCGGATGGCTCAGAGTCGTCGGCGTGCGGAAACGCGACGCGGTGTATCGCGCGCTACCTGATGGACCAGACCGGCAAGGCGGAACTGACGCTGTCCACAGGGCGTGGCAGGCTGCGTGCGCGCGACGCGGGCGGGGGGCTTACTTCGGTCAACATGGGGCCGCCGCAGCTTGATTGGCGCGGCATCCCGCTGGCGCGAGAGGTTGATACGCTTGCATTGCCGATCCAAGGCGCACCGGTGGCAACGGGCATGGGCAACCCGCATTGTACCTTTTTCGTCGAGGATGCCGAGGCAATCGACCTGGCCGCGCGGGGGCCGGAGATCGAGACACATGCGTTGTTTCCCGAGCGCACCAACGTCCAGTTCGCTTCACTCCTGGGGCCGAATCATCTTCGCCTGCGCGTGTGGGAGCGCGGTGCAGGCATAACACTTGCGTCGGGCTCGTCGTCCTGTGCTGTGGCAGTGGCAGCCGTGCGATGCGGCTTGGCGGATCACGAAGTTCGGATCGAACTTGATGGTGGCACCCTGGATGTTGCCTGGCGCGAAGATGGCGTTTGGATGACAGGTCCGACGATGCATGTGGCCGATGGCCGGTTTACTGCCGAGTTCCTGGAGACCGTGAAATGACCTCCGCTCCGCCGAAATTCTCGACCCTCGGGTGCCGCTTGAATACCTACGAGACGCAGGCGATGCAGGATCTCGCTGAACAGGCCGGCATCAAGGACGCGGTGGTCGTCAATACTTGTGCGGTCACGGCGCAAGCTGTGCGCAAGGCCCGACAGGAAATCCGTCGCTTGCGGCGCGAGCATCCGCAGGCACGTCTGATCGTGACGGGCTGCGCAGCACAGACCGAGCCCGAGACCTTCGGCGCGATGGATGAGGTCGATCACGTGATCGGCAATTCCGAAAAGATGGACGCGGCTACCTGGGCGCGCTTCGCGCCGGACTTCACCGGACAGACAGAGCGCGTGCAGGTCGACGATATCATGAGTGTGCGCGAAACCGCGGGCCATTTGATCGACGGGTTCGGCACGCGGTCCCGGGCTTATGTTCAGGTGCAGAACGGATGCGATCACCGCTGCACCTTCTGCATCATTCCCTATGGTCGCGGGAACTCGCGCAGTGTGCCCGCCGGGGTCGTGGTAGACCAGATCAAACGCCTTGTCGGGCGCGGCTATAACGAAGTGGTGCTGACCGGCGTTGACCTGACGAGCTGGGGGGCCGATCTGCCCGGGCTGCCGCGATTGGGCGACCTTGTGATGCGGATACTGAAATTGGTGCCGGACCTGCCGCGCCTGCGCATCAGCAGCATCGATTCCATCGAGGCCGACGAGAACCTCATGCAGGCGATCGCCAGTGAGCAGCGCCTGATGCCGCATTTGCATCTGTCCTTGCAGCATGGCGATGACTTGGTTCTCAAGCGGATGAAGCGCCGGCATCTGCGCGACGACGCCATCAGCTTTTGCGAAGAGGCGCGTCGCCTGCGCCCGGAGATGACGTTCGGCGCCGATATCATCGCCGGCTTCCCGACGGAGACAGAAGAAAGGTTTGAGAATTCACTCAAGCTGGTCAAGGACTGTGGCCTGACCTGGCTGCATGTTTTCCCCTTCTCGCCCCGCAAGGGCACGCCCGCCGCGCGTATGCCGCAGGTGGACGGGGCGACCGCAAAAAAGCGCGCGTCGCGGTTGCGCGCGGCCGGAGCGGATCAAGTGGCACGCCACCTGTCAGAGCAAGTGGGGCGGCGGCATCGGGTTTTGATGGAGAATCCCACGATGGGGCGGACGGAACAGTTTACCGAGGTGGACTTCGCCGCGCCGCAGGTGGAGGGGACGATCGTCGAGGTGACGATCGGTGGCCGAACGGCGGAGCGCCTGACGGTGTGACCGTCATATTGGAGTTGGTCGATGCATCCGAATCCAGGGTTTCGCAAGGCGACACGCGCGCAGAACATTGATTTTGCTTCACGTATCGGATTCGGAACGGTTGCCCTGGCCGATGGGCTGGCTGCGCCGCTGCTTAGCCACGTGCCCTTCGTGCTGGATGGGGAGGATGTGCTTTTCCATCTGGTCCGGTCCAACCCGATGGTGCCGCTCCTGTCGCGGCGCCGGGTCGCGCGGTTGGCCGTTAACGGACCGCACGCGTACGTTTCGCCCGATTGGTACGGCATTTCCGTACAGGTGCCGACCTGGAACTACATCGCCGTGCACCTGACCGGCGCGTGCGAGCTGCTGCCGCAGGAGCGGTTGCGCGCGATCCTCGATGCCACGTCGCACCGGTTCGAAGCCAGGCTTGCGCCCAAGCCCGTGTGGAAGATGAGCAAGATGCCCGATGATCTCGTCGCGCGGATGATGCGCCAAATCGTGCCATGCAGGATCAGGATCGAGGATGTTGATGGCACGTGGAAACTGAGCCAGAACAAATCCGAGCAGGTGCGCCTGGCCGCGGCCGACGGGGTGGCGGGGTCGACCATCGGGTCGGAGCTGGACGCGCTGGCGGACTGGATGCGCGCACCCCCCGACGAGGGCTGAGACACCTGGCTTGCGCCCCGCGATTTGCGCGATAGTGTAGCGGGGACCGCATGAAAGGACCGCGCATGAAACTCGTATTCTCCCCCGCCTCGCCGTTCGTTCGCAAGGTGCTGATCTGCCTGCACGAGACGGGGCAGTCCGACGACGTCGAGATGGTGCAGGTCAAGACCTCGCCGGTGGCAACTGCCGACGACGTGGCCGCCGCCAACCCGTTGGGGAAGATTCCCGCCTTGCTACGCACGGATGGGCCGGCGATCTATGACAGCCGGGTCATTACCCGGTTCCTCGATGCTCGTGTCGAGGGCGGGCTGTATCCCGAAGCGCGGATATGGGAAACGCTGACGCTGGAGGCGACGGCGGACGGTATCATGGATGCCGCCGTGGGCATGATTTACGAAGTTCGGCTGCGCCCTGAGGACAAGGTTTTCGATGGCTGGATCGATGCGCAATGGGCCAAGGTGATCCGGGCCCTCGATGCGCTTGAAAACCGCTGGATGAGCCACCTGTCCGGACCGTTTGACATGGGCCAGGTCGCCGTCGCCTGTGCGCTGGGGTATCTTGATTTCCGCCATGCCACGCGCGACTGGCGCAGCGGCCACCCCGCCCTGGCCGATTGGCATGCCGGCTTTTCGGAGCGCCCCGCAATGGTGGCGACGCAGCCGCGGGATTGATTCCGCGGCGCGCTGCGCACATTTCCGGCTGCCGGCATCCCGGGCGCAGTGATTGCCGAACGGTCGCGTGGCGTTCAGAACTTGTAGGACAAGCCGAAATTCAGGGCGTTGGTGATAAGCGTGGTCTCCATCGATCCGCCACCGTTCAGATCGACATCATTGTCGGAGTAGGTGAACTGGTATTCGCCGAACACCGCCCATTTCTCGTTCAGGTCGTATTTCGCACCTGCCGTCAGCCGCGCGGCGGGGCCGGTCAACTGGTAGCCATAGGTGCGCGACGCGCCAACGGTCGCATCCACATGCGGCACCGCTACCCCGAGGCCCGCGCCAGCGTAGGGCGTGAAACCGCCCCACCTGTCGGGCCAGCGTTTCATCACGTTGAGCGTGACAAGGTTGTGCCCGTCTGTGAACTCCAGGCTGGTGAACCCGAGCGCGGTCATGTCGGCGTTCGAGGCATAGGCCTTTGCATGGGTGAATTCGACGCCCCAGCCGATATTGCTGGGCCGCCACCACATCGCCCGGGCGCCGTAATAGGGCGGCGCGGCGAAGGATTCGCCGCTCCATTTGATGCGGCGGGAAAACGTCCCGCCGGCCGGATAGGTGCCCGAAAGCTTGCTGTGGGGGACTTCCTGCACGCCGGAATAGATGCTGAGTTCCATCTCGGCGGCGGCTGGTCCGGCGATCGCGGCGGTCAGGGCGGCCGCGGCGATCCGGCAGTTGAAGGCTTTCATGGCAAATTCCCGGCATGGATTGAGTTTCCCGGCACTTTAGCCGTGCTGTTACCGCGACTCAAGCGCGACACTTCAGCACCTTCGGTGTTTCGTGACCGCCTGCGCGGCATTGTCCGCTGGACCTGAGGGGAATCCCCCGCTAAATACCCGTCTGATAGGTCGTGTACGCACGGACGTCATACGCAAGGGCCCTCATCGGCCGAAGAATGGAGAAACCCTCGTGTCCCACGCAGAAGATCACGAAGGCACCCGCAGAGATTTCCTCTACTACGCCACGGCTGGCGCAGGTGCCGTAACCGCAGGTGCAGCAGTCTGGCCACTTGTGAATCAGATGAATCCTTCGGCAGACGTTCAGGCGCTGTCATCCATCCGTGTCGATGTGGCCGGCATTGATCCTGGCACACAGCTGACCGTGAAATGGCTGGGCAAGCCGGTGTTCATCCGTCGCCGCACCGAGGCGGAGATCGAAACGGCCCGCCAAGTAGAGCTGTCACAGCTTATCGACACGAACGCGCAAAACCGCAACGACATGTCCCTGCCGGCCACGGACCAGAACCGGTCGCTGGACGAGGCGGGCGAATGGTTGGTGATGATCGGGGTGTGCACGCATCTGGGCTGCGTTCCGATCGGCAACGGAGCGGGTGAATTCGGCGGCTGGTTCTGCCCCTGCCACGGTTCGCACTACGACACCGCCGGGCGTATCCGCAAAGGCCCCGCGCCAGAGAACCTCTGGATTCCCGTGGCTGAATTCGTCGACGAAACGACGATCAAACTGGGCTGAGGAGACGTATCATGTCTGGAATTCCACACGATCACTATGAACCGAAGTCCGGCGGCGCCAAGTGGCTGCACCGCCGTCTGCCCATTGCGAGCCTTTTGTATGACACGGTCACGATTCCCACGCCCAAGAACCTGAACTGGATGTGGATCTGGGGTATCGTCCTGACGTTCTGTCTGGCGCTTCAGATCGTGACCGGCATCGTTCTGGCGATGCATTATACGCCGCATGTGGACATGGCCTTCGCCAGTATCGAGCACATCATGCGCAACGTGAATGGCGGGCACATGCTGCGCTATCTGCACATGAACGGTGCGTCGCTGTTCTTCTTTGCGGTGTATCTGCACATTTTCCGCGGCCTTTATTACGGCTCGTACAAGGCGCCGCGCGAAGTGACCTGGATCATCGGGATGCTGATCTACCTGCTGATGATGGGCACGGCGTTCATGGGGTACGTGCTGCCCTGGGGGCAGATGTCGTTCTGGGGCGCCACGGTAATCACCGGGCTGTTCGGCGCGATCCCGTTCATCGGCGAACCGATCCAGACGTGGCTTCTGGGTGGTCCGGCGGTGGGCAACGCCACGCTGAACCGCTTCTTCTCGCTGCACTATCTGCTGCCCTTCGTGATTGCCGCGCTGGTGGCCATTCACATCTGGGCGTTCCATACCACCGGCAATAACAACCCCACCGGTGTCGAGGTGCGGCGCGACTCCAAGGCGGTGGCGGAGAAGGACACGGTTCCGTTCTGGCCCTACTTCGTCATCAAGGACCTGTTCGCTCTCGGCTTAATCCTGGCGGTGTTCTTCGCGATTGTCGGGTTCATGCCCAACTATCTTGGACACCCCGACAACTACATCGAGGCGGACCCGCTGGTCACGCCGGCGCATATCGTGCCCGAATGGTACTTCCTGCCGTTCTACGCGATCCTGCGGGCCTTTACCTCGGACGTATGGGTGGTGATGTTCACAAGCTGGATCACCGGCGGCATCATCGACGCCAAGTTCTTCGGCGTTCTGGCCATGTTCGGCGCGATCGCCGTGATGTTCGTGGCGCCGTGGCTGGACACGTCGGGCGTGCGCTCGGGCCGGTACCGGCCGATGTTCAAGTGGTGGTTCGCCTTGCTTGTGATCGATTTCATCGTGCTGATGTGGGCCGGGGCCATGCCGGCCGAGCCGCCCTATTCCACGATATCGTTGATCGGATCGGCGTATTGGTTCGCGTACTTCCTCGTCATCTTGCCGCTTCTGGGCGTCATAGAGAAGCCGAACTCGGCACCGGCGACGATCGAGGACGACTTCGAATCCCATTACGGCAAAGCCTCCGGCACGCCTGCCGAATAAGAAAGGAAACGGGACGATGCTCAAGAAACTTAGCCTTGCCGCAGTTGCCGCCCTGACCCTTTCGGGTGGGGCAGCCGTGGCCGCCGGCGGCGCGGGCCATGTCGACGATGTGGCGTTTTCCTTCGAAGGGCCGTTCGGCACGTTCGATCAGAACCAGCTTCAACGCGGTTTGAAGGTATACACTCAGGTGTGTTCTTCGTGCCACGGCATGAAATACGTGCCGCTGCGCACCCTCAGCGACGAGGGCGGGCCGCACCTGCCGGTTGATCAGGTGCGCGCCTATGCCGAGAACTTCGAGGTGTTCGACGAGGACCTGGGGGATTACCGGCCGGCCAAGCCGACCGATCACTTCCCCGAGTCGATGGACCCCAACGCGCCGGACCTGTCGTTGATGGCAAAGGCGCGTGCCGGGTTCCACGGACCCTACGGCACCGGCCTGAGCCAGCTTTTCAGAGGTATGGGCGGGCCGGAATACATCACCGCGCTCCTGACCGGCTATACCGGTGAGGACAAGATGGAGGCGGGTACGCTGTTCTACGAGAACACGGCCTTTCCCGGAGGCTGGATATCCATGGCGCCGCCGCTGTATGGCGAGGATGTGGATTTCGACGATGGCGCGCCCAACGACATGCAAAGCGAAGCGGAGGACGTGGCAGCGTTCATGATGTGGGCGGCCGAGCCCAAGATGATGGCGCGCCAGCACGCCGGTTTCGTCGGGGTGCTGTTCCTGTCCGTTCTGACGGTGCTGCTGTATCTGACGAACAAGCGGCTCTGGGCCCCGATCAAAGGCAAGAAATCCGTTTGATCGATCCGGCATCACGCCACGGATACAAACCCCGCCCGTTCATTCGGGCGGGGTTTCTTCATGTCCGCGATCAGGTGCCGAGATAGAGGCGCAGCGCCTCGGGTGGAGTGGCAAGCAGGGTTTCGGTGTTCTGCGGCCGGGTGGCGCGCCCCTCGGCGACGAGGATGGTCTGCGGTGCGATCCGGCGCGCATCGGTGGGATCATGACTGACCATCAGGAGGGTTGCGCCGGTCTCGTCCATCAGGTCGTGGACAAGGTCAAGCATTTCGGCCTTGAGCGCGGGTCCGAGGGCGGCGAATGGCTCGTCCAGCAGCACCAGCGGCTTGCGCTGCACCAGCACGCGGGCCAGCGCCACGCGAACCTGCTGGCCGCCCGATAGCTGCGCGGGTTTCCGATCTCCGAGGCCGGAAAGGCCGACGCGATCAAGGGCTCGCGCCACCGTCCGGTGATCGTCCGCCGAGAGGCGCAGGTCGGGGCGGATGCCCAGGCCGACATTGCGTTTCGCCGTGAAATGGGGAAGCAGGTTATTGTCTTGGAACAGGATGCCGCATTTGCGTTGGGCGGGCGGCAGGGCGGTGATGTCCTGCCCGTCCCACAGGACGCGCCCCGAAACCGGGGGGAAAAAGCCGGCAATGACGTTCAGCAGCGTGGATTTGCCCGCGCCACTGGGTCCGATCAGGGCGACGCGCGCGCCGGTCTCGACGGTGAAATCGGCGCTGAGATGGAATTCGTCCTGCCGGATCTCGATGGCGTCAAGCGTCAGCATCGGCGCGCCCCCCTTGGTCAAGCAGCCAGAATACCGTCAGTGACAGTACCAGCAAGAGCAGGCCCGCGCCGGCTGCGTCGGTCATGCGGTAAGCCCCCATCAGGCGCAGGATCTGGAGGGGCAGCGTGGCGATCTCGGGATCGGCGAACAGGGCTATCACCCCGAGATCCCCGATCGACAGGGCTGCGGCCAGCCCTGCGGCAAAGCCGATCTGCCGGCGCAGGCGCGGCAGGATGACCAAGCGCAACTGATCGCGCGGGGACATCCCCAAGCTGTCGCAGAGGCGTCCGAAATCGCATCTGATATCGATGAGTTGCGGCGTCATCACCCGCAGGGCGAAGGGCAGTGCCATGACCGCGTTGACAAGTGCGGTCACCGCCAGCGCCAGCCGCGTGGGATCGGTCCAGGGGTTTATCAGGACAAACAGGCCCACGCCGATGACCAGCGGGGAGGCGGCAATGCCCAGCAGGGCGACCGCCTCGATCATCGGGCGGCGCAAAGCGGCGAGCGCCATGGGCAGGGCCAGCGCCAGCGCCAGCGCCGTGGATGCCGCCGCCACCGCCAGCGACACCGCTGCCGCGCGCCAGACCGAGCCGGGCAGATCCAGCACCGCGCCGCCGCCGCGCAGGACGATCGCCACCATGGGTGTCAGCAGGAACAGCGCCACCAGCAACAGCACCGTGCCATCAAGCAGGCGCAGCGCAGGCGTTTCGGCATCGAAGCGCCGCAGGCTGCGATCCAGCCCCGCGCCAAAACCGCCGGTTTGCGCCACGCGCAGGGCCACGATCGCCGCCATAGTGACCAGCGCCAGCTGGATGCACGCCAGCACGGCGGCGCGGCCAAGGTCGAAATCGAAGCGGAACGCCTGGTATATGGCCAGTTCCACCGTGGTGGCGCGCGGCCCGCCGCCCAAGGTCAGCGCCACCGCGAAGCTGCTCAGGCAGATGGCGAAGATGACCATCAGCGCGCCGGGCACTACCGCGCGCAGCATCGGCCATTCAAGGTGGCGCATGACCTGCCCGGCGTTCATCCCAAGGCTGGCGGCGAGGCGAAAACGCTCGGCCGGGATGGATTGCCAGCCTTGCAGGATGATGCGCGTCGCCAGCGGCAGGTTGAAGAACACATGCGCCAGAACGACGCCGTGCAAACCGTAGATCTGCACCGTTGGCAGGCCGGCCGCGTCAAGCGCGGCGTTGAGCGTGCCGGCCCGCCCGAACACCGCCAGCAGCCCGAGCACCGCCACGATCACCGGCAGGATGAACGGCGCGCCAAGCGCTGTGATGAGCAGGCGCCGCCCCACGAAGCGCCGCCGCGCCAGCGCGCGGGCGGCGGGAACGGCAAGCGCCACGCTGATGAGGGTCGAAAGTGTGGCTTGCGTCAGGGTAAAGCGCAGCGCCGCCCAGTCCGCAGGGCCGGGCCAGCCGCCACCGCCCGCGCGCCACAGAACGGCGGCGACGGGCCCCAGGATCACCGCGGCGACCAGTGCCGCCGCGACGAAACCGGGACCGCCGCGCCTTATTGCGAAAGCGCGCGCAGCCACTCTTCAAGCGCCTGGTCACGCAGCTCGACGGCCTTCTCTGCGGGGACGAGCAGGGATTTCTCCGGCTCGATCAGGGTGTCGAACGCATCGGGCAGGCCGGCCTCCGGCATGATGGCGGGATACATCCAGTTGGTCGTCGGGATAATCGACTGGAAGGTGTCGCTGGTCATGAACTTCAGGAACGCGTCGGCCAGTTCGGGCTGCTCGGTGCCCGCGAGCTTGCCCGCTACCTCGATCTGCATGTAGTGGCCCTCTTCGAAGGGCACGGCGGTCTTGCTACGGTCGTCCTCGGCGATGATGTGGTAGGCGGGCGAGGTCGTGTAGGACAGCACCATGTCGGATTCGCCCTCCTGGAACAGGCCGTAGGCCTCGGACCAGCCCTTGGTGACGGTGACGATATTGTCGGACAGGCCGGCCCAGATTTCCTCGGCCTCGTCGCCATAGGCGGTCTTTACCCACATCAGCAAGCCCAGCCCCGGCGTGGACGAGCGGGGATCCTGGATCACGATGCTGGTGTCGCTGTCGGCCAGTTCGCGGAAATTGCCGGGCGCGTCGAACTGCGCATCCGCGACAAAGGCGAAATAGCCCCAGTCGAATGGCACGAAAAGGGGGTCGTCCCACGCGATGGGCAGATCGTACTCGGCGCTGACGGAGTGCGGCGTGAACAGCCCGGTTTCGGCGGCGGCAGCCGTCAGGCCGGTATCGAGACCCAGCACGATGTCGGCATCGGTGCGCGCGCCCTCAAGACGCAGTCGCGCCAGCAGCGAGGCGCCATCGCCCGCGCCCACGAATTGCAAGTCGCATTCGCAGGTCTTTTCGAACGCTTCCTCCACGGCGGGGCCGGGGCCCCAATCGCTGACGAAGCTGTCATAGGTGTAGATGGTCAGAGTGGGTGTCTCGGCCACCGCGGTGGTGGTGGCAAACAGTCCCGCGGCAAGTGCAAGATACTTCATGGCAGCCTCCTGTCTGCGACGGGCGGAGCAAGTCAGGAGCCGTGTCCAAACCTTCCCTCCGCCGGTCTTAACCGGTTCAGGTTCAACGGGTTCACGCACGCGCATCTCAACCTCGCCTTGGCGAAGCACCCCGAGGTATCGCGCAACGTAAGGTGCCCGGCAGAGCGCTTCAAGGCAAAACCGCTTGAGCGGACCCGGCGCGGCGGCTAATGGGGGGACAAAGGAGTGCGCCATGAGCATGAACACCTTCGGCCATCTTTTCCGTGTCACCACCTGGGGCGAAAGCCACGGTCCCGCCCTTGGGGCGACGGTGGATGGCTGCCCCCCCGGCGTCGCGATTACCGAGGCCACGATCCAGCACTGGCTGGACCGGCGCAAGCCGGGACAGAACAAATACACCACGCAGCGCCGCGAGGCCGACGCGGTGCGCATCCTGTCGGGTGTATTCGAGGGGCAGACCACCGGCACGCCGGTGCAGCTGATGATCGAGAACACCGACCAGCGGTCCAAGGATTACGGCGATATCGCCGAGAAATTCCGCCCCGGCCATGCCGACATCACCTATTGGCAGAAATACGGCATCCGCGACTATCGTGGCGGTGGCCGGTCCAGCGCCCGCGAAACGGCGGCGCGGGTGGCCGCCGGCGGGCTGGCGCGGGCGGCGATCGAGACGCTGGCGCCGGGGGTCGAGATCAAGGGCTACATGACACGGATCGGGGCGCACGAGATCGACCGGGACCGTTTCGACTGGAGCCAGATCGACGCAAACCCGTTCTGGACCCCGGACGCGCAAGCGGCGCAGAGATGGGCGGAATACCTCGACGGGCTGCGCAAGTCGGGCAATTCCGTGGGCGCGGTTGTCGAGGTGGTGGCGCGCGGCCTGCCCGCCGGGCTGGGCGCGCCGGTTTACGGCAAGCTCGACACCGACCTGGCCGCCGCGATGATGAGCATCAACGCGGTCAAGGGTGTCGAGATCGGCGAGGGCATGGCGGCGGCCACCCTGACCGGCGAGGACAATGCCGACGAGATATTCATGGGCAATGACGGGCAGCCCGTCTATTCCAGCAATCATGCCGGCGGCATTCTCGGCGGGATATCGACCGGGCAGGACGTGGTGGTGCGCTTTGCCGTGAAACCGACCAGTTCGATCCTGAAGACCCGCCAGACCATCACCAGGTCGGGCGAGGCGACCGACATCGTCACCAAGGGCCGCCACGACCCCTGCGTGGGCATCCGCGCGGTCCCGGTGGGCGAGGCGATGATGGCCTGTGTGATCCTGGACCACCTGCTGCTGCATCGCGGGCAGGTGGGCGAAAATCGAGGCGCGATCGGCTGAGCGGGCACGGGGTCAGGTGGCGCGGCGCTGGAAGGCGATCATCATCAGCGCCAGCAGGCTGGACCCCAGCATCAGCAAAAGCGACACCGCGTTCAGCAGAGGGGTGGAGCCCTCCTTGAGCCGGTCGAACATGGCGATGGTCAGCGGCGCGTCGGATCCGACCAGCATCAGCGTGGTGTTGAAGTTCTCGAAGCTCATCAGGAAGGCCACCACGAACGCCCCCACCAGCGCGGGGGCAAGGAACGGCAGGGTAACGGTGCGCACCGCCGTGAGCCGGCCGGCGCCGAGGTTCATGGCGGCCTCTTCCAGGGTGCGATCGAATTTCTGGAGCCGGGCGGAGATGACCAGCGTGGCGATGGTGGCGATGAACGAGAACTGGCCAAGTACCACCAGCGTCAGGCCGGGGCGCAGCGCCACGATATCCCATTTCAGGCCGTCCCAGGCAGCGTTGGCCAGGGTCGAGGAAAACACCAGGATCGAGATGCCCAGCACGATGCCGGGGATCACCAGCGGCATCAGCATCAGCACGTAGAGAACCCCGCGTCCGCGGAACTGGTAGCGGTTGAAAAGGAAGGCGTTGGATGTGCCCACGGCCACCGACAACGCCGAGACGCAGACGCCCACGAAAACCGATGTGCCGATCGCGCCCAGGATGGCGCGATCGTGGAACACGCCGATCATCGGGTCGCTGTCGCCGAAAAACCAGTTCCAGGTGAAGCCTTCCCACGGCAGCGAGGGGAACTGGCTGTCGTTGAACGCGAACACGGCGACCACGGTAAGCGGCAGCGCAAGGTAGATGAAGAACAGCGCCACGTAGGCGCCATAGGCGGCCCGGATCGCGCGGGGTTGCGGTATGGTGGGGATCATCGCGCCGTCCTTTCCTAGCCCATGGTCTTTTCAAGGGTTTGACCCGTCAGGCGCAGCATGGCCCAGACGATTACCGAGGACAGGATCAGCAGCATGAAGCCGAACGCGGCGCCCAGTTCCCAGTTGAAGCGCACTATGAACTGCGAATAGATAAGTTCCGTGAACCACAGGCTGTCCTTGCCGCCCAGCATGGTCGGGGTCAGGTAATTGCCCAGCGACAGCATGAACACCACGATACTGCCCGACACGATGCCGGGGGTGGCGTGGGGAATGATGATCTCGCGCAGGATGGACGGGCCGGAGCCACCCAGATCGTAGCCGGCCTCGATCACGGAATCATCGAGGCTTTCGAGGGTGGTCACCAGCGGCACCACCATGAACAGCATCGAGGTGTAGACCAGGCCCACCATGATCGCGGCGTCGTTATACAGCATCTCCACCGGGCCGGAAACCAGGCCCGACCATTGCAGCAGGCTGGAAAATACCCCGGTCTCGCGCAGCAGGATCATCCAGCCGAAGGTGCGCACCAGTTCAGAGACCCAGAACGGCACAAGGCACATCAGGAACAGTGCCGATTGCGTGCGGCCCTTGACCATCTTGGCGATGTAGTAACTGACGGGAAAGGCGATCAGAAGGGTGATGAAGGTCGCCGCGACGGCCATGATCGCGGTCCGCGCGAAGGTCATCAGGTAGAGTGGCTCGTTCAGGAACGTGCGGTAGTTGGCGGTGCTGGTGGCGTATTCGCCCACGCCGACGCGTTCGCGCAGCGAGATCAGGAACATGTCGACATGCGGGATCACGATCAGCGCCGTGAGCCACAGCAGCAGCGGCATCAGCAGCAGGATGAATCCCAGTTTGGCCTGTGCGCGCATCGCTCAGGCCCCCGTGCCGGCGGCGAAGCAGTTGCCATGTGCCCCGGACCATCCGATGTGCATGCGCGCGCCCTTTTCCAGCATCGCGAATTCACCCGATTGCGGCAGGGTCACCTCGATTTCGCCGCGCCCTTCGTCGTCGCGAAACAGGATGCGGCTGGCAGCGCCGTTGAACAGGATCGAAGTGACCTGCCCTGACAGGCGATTGTCGAAATGGATCAGTTCTTCGCCGGTGTGCGCGACGCGGATCGCCTCGGGGCGGACGTAGATATCGGCGCGGTCGCCGGCCGACAAGGCACGCCCGTGCGAGGCGCCGTGCAGCGTCAGGCCACTGTCGGTGCGCAGTTGCAGCGCGTCGCCCTCGGCACGAACGACGATGGCCGGCCAGCGGTTGGTGTCGCCGACGAACCCGGCGACGAAGGCGGTTTCGGGGCGGTAATACAGGTCGCGCGCGGCGCCCAGTTGTTCGAACCGGCCATTGTTCATCACCGCGATCTGGTCGGACATGACCAACGCCTCGGACTGGTCGTGGGTGATGTAGACGAAGGTGGTGTCGAACGCGGCCTGAAGCGCCTTGAGCTCGATCTTCATGTGTTCGCGCAGCTTGAGGTCAAGCGCGCCCAGCGGCTCGTCCAGCAACAGCACGTCGGGTTCGAGCACCATGCAGCGGGCGATGGCGATGCGCTGTTTCTGCCCGCCAGACAGTTCATGCACCTTGCGCTTGCCCACGCCGGGCAGGCCGATGCGGTCCAGCACCCCGTCCACCTTGCGGGCGATGTCCGCCCGCGGCAGGCCAGCGCGGCGCAGGCCGTAGCCGATATTGTCCTCGATATTCATCATGGGAAAAAGCGCGAGGTGCTGGAACACCATGTTCACCGGGCGCTTGTTGGGCGGCACGTTCAGCATCGACCGGCCCTTGATGCGGATATCGCCGCTGGTAGGGGGCAGGAACCCCGCGATCATGCGCATGATCGTGGTCTTGCCGCAGCCCGACGGGCCGAGAACGGAAAAGAATGACCCCTGGGGCACGGCAAAGTCCACGTTGTCGACGGCGGTCGCATCGTCGAACCGCTTGGTCAGAGCGACGCATTCCAGATCGGGGGTCATCGGATATCCTGCAATGGATGAAACGGAGTACGGCACCCGCGCTTGGCGGGTGCCGCGAATCGTCACGCGTGTCGCGTATCAGTTGGCCGCCTTGACACGGTCCAGAACGCCGCCTTCGATCGCCTCGAGGCCGGCGGGAACGGGCGGATACCACTTGATGTTATCGACGTCCTCGGGCGGGAAGCTGTTCTGATACTTCGCCTTGAGCGCGTCCGAAGCATAGGCATCCGCGCCCTTGGAGGCGGTGAAATTGCCTGCCGAGGCGGTAATCATCGCCGAAACTTCGGGCTGCATCACGAAGTTGATCCAGTCATAGGCGGCCTGATCGGCGCGGCCCTTGGCCGGCAGAACGAACGTGTCGATCCAGCCCAGCGCGCCGGACCCGGGCGCAACGAAGGTGATATCGGCGTTATCGTCGTTCAGTTTCCAGCCGCCTGTATCCCATGCCATGGCCGCGACAACTTCGCCCGAGCGGACGAGATTCATCAGCTCGTCACCGCCGCCCCAGTATGTTTTGACGTTGGGCTTGCAATCCTTCAGCTTGGCTTCGACCTCTTCCATGATCTCGGTATAGGCGGCCGCGTCGCCATAGGCGGCGAACGGGTCCATCCCCATGGAAAACGCGAACCCGATCAGCGTTGGGCGCTTGAGCCGGTAGGAGACCTTCCCGGCAACTTCGTCATTGCACAGATCGGTGTAGTCGGCGACGCCGGCCGCCTTGGTGGTGTCCAGCACCAGGCCGCTGGTGCCCCAGACATGCGGAACGCCGTAAACCTCATCACTGACGGTGGTATTCTTCTTGGTCGCTTCCAGCATCGAGGGGATGAACAGGCTGCTGTCTATCCGAGACAGGTCGATGGGCTTGTAGATGCCGAACTCGGCCTGCGGGCCGGCGATGCGGTCCTGGCTGGGCTGGGCCAGGTCGAAACCGCCGCCGCCGGTGGCGCGCAGCTTGGCGATCATTTCCTCGTTGTTGGACTTGGTCACCTCGACGATGTGGCCGGTTTCCGCCTCGAATTTCTCGATGACGTCCTGGGGCGCGTAGCCGCCCCATGTCAACAGGCGCAGCGTTTCGGCGCTGGCGCCCTGGGCCATGGCGATCAGGCCGATTACCCCGGCCGAGCGGGCCAGGTTGATCGTGAAGGAATTTCGTCTCATTTCAGTCCCCTGTTTTCAGCTATGGTGTGCATCCGATCAACTGCCACCTAAGTGAAACAGATTTGCGACGATGTCGGACATTCCGTTTTCGTTTTTTATCGGATAGTAAAATAAAGATCGTCAGTTTTGGTGAAAGTCAACATCGACGATCATAATTCGCGTCCGGACGCGGCGGCCCGTGGGATTGGCAGTGCCGATATCGCATGGTCATCGGGGCGTCCGTGGCCCCTTGCGGCCCGCTTCGCGCGCCGTTCCGGAAAACGAGGAGCAACCAAATGACCGAACTGAGCGACCTGATAGACCAGGGGCGCGGCATCGTTCCGGCCGACCTGGTGTTGCGCGGTGGCCAGGTGTTCGACCTGACCACCGGCGAGATGATCGCGGGCGATGTGGCGATCTGCGGTGATACCATCGTCGGGGTTGGCGAAGCCTACGAGGGACAGCAGGTGATCGACGCGACCGGCCAGATCCTGGTGCCCGGTTTCATCGACACGCACCTGCATATCGAAAGCTCGCTGGTTACGCCGTTCGAGTTCGATCGCTGCGTCGGGGCACGCGGGGTGACCACCGCGATCTGCGACCCGCACGAGATTGCCAACGTGATCGGGGTCGATGGCATCCGCTATTTCCAGCAGGCGTCGGAGCATACGCTGATGGACATCCGCGTGCAACTCAGTTCCTGCGTGCCGTCCACGGAGATGGAAACATCGGGCGCGCGGATCGAGGCGGCGGATCTGGCCGGCCTGCGCGGCCATCCGTCGGGCATCGGCCTGGCCGAGTTCATGAACTATCCCGGCGTGCTGGGCAGGGGCGCGGGCGCCATGGCCAAGCTGGAGATGTTCCGTGGCGGGCATATCGACGGGCACGCGCCGATGCTGTCGGGGCGTGACCTGTGTGCCTATGTCGCCGCGGGTATCCGCACCGAACACGAGGCGACCACCGCCGAGGAGGCGCGCGAGAAACTGCGCAAGGGGATGCGGGTGCTGATCCGCGAGGGATCGGTGTCGAAGGACATGCACGCGCTTGCGCCGGTTCTGACCGACGTGACGGCGCCCTACATGGCGCTTTGCACCGATGACCGAAACCCCCTGGATATCGCCGAGCATGGCCATCTGGACTACATGATCCGCAGCCTGATCGCGCTGGGATGTTCACCGCTGGCGGTTTACCGCGCGGCCAGCTTGTCGGCGGCGGAGGCGTTCGGCCTGCGCGACCGCGGCTTGATCGCGCCGGGGCGGCGGGCGGATATCGTGATGCTGGACAGCCTTGAAGAGTGTCGCGCGACGCGGGTGCTGTGTGCCGGGAAGGAGATGACCGTGGCGGCATTCGCCGCGCGCGGCACGGTCGCGCCGGTGGGGCGCGGATCGGTCGATGCGCCGGCGGTAACGGCGGCAAGTTTTCGCACCAGCGGCAACCGCGAACAGACGGACGTCATCGGGATACTCGATGGCAAGATCATCACCGAACATCTGCACGAGGTGATCCCGATTACCGAAGGCGACAAGCGCGCGGACATCGCGCGTGACCTTATCAAGATCGCGGTGGTCGAGCGGCACGGCCGCAACGGCAACATCGCCACGGGGTTCGTGCGTGGCTTTGGCCTGAAGGCGGGGGCGATCGCGTCGACGGTGTGCCACGATCACCACAACATCGTGGTGGTGGGCGCGGATTACGATGACATGGCCCGCGCGGTGACCCGCCTGGGCGAGATCGAGGGCGGGTTCGTCGTGGTGCGCGACGGCGAGGTGCTGGCCGAACTGGCATTGCCGGTGGCCGGCCTGATGAGCCTGGAGCCATTCGAGGTGGTGCGCGACCGGCTGTCGGAATTGCGCGCGGCGGCGACGTCGCTTGGCGTCACGCTGGAAGAGCCGTTCCTGCAACTCGCCTTCCTTGCGCTGCCGGTGATTCCCGCGCTCAAGATCACCGATCGCGGGCTGGTCGACGTGATCCGGTTCGAGATCATCGGATAGTGGATTTTCTGCACTGCGAAACGTATTTCCATTTATTGACGTGCTTTGCCGAACGCTCTACCTTGCCCCGTCAAACGGGTGAGGCGAGGAACGCGCGCGCCGTCGTCCCGAAAACGTCCCATGATCTGCAAAAGGAAGGCCGCAAATGTCCGATACCCATCAGGTAAACGATCTGATCTCGATCGAAATGGAGGGCGACACCGCCCTGATTCGCATCGACAATCCGCCGGTGAACGCCACGGGACAGGTCGTGCGACAGGGGCTGGACGAAGCGGTGGCCAGGCTCGACGCCGATGCGGCGGTCAAGGCGATTGCGATTTACGGGGCCGGGCGCACCTTCGTCGCGGGCGCGGATATCAAGGAATTCGGAAAACCCCCGCAGCCGCCGGCGCTGCCCGAGGTCTACGACCGGATCGAGGCCTGCGAAACGCCCGTGGTCACCGTGATGCACGGCACCGCGCTGGGCGGGGGGCTGGAACTGGCGCTGGCGACCCATGCGCGCGTCGGCATCGATGGGTTGCGCGTGGGCCTGCCAGAGGTCGCGCTGGGCCTGCTGCCGGGGGCTGGCGGCACGCAGCGCCTGCCGCGCCTCACCGGGATTCCCTTTGCTCTGGATGCCTGTCTGTCCGGCCGGCACGTGCCCGCGCAGGAGGCGCTGGAGGCCGGCGTGATCGACCGGCTGGAAGCGGGCGAGCCGCGCGACGTCGCATTGAAGACGGCACAGGACGCAGCCAGCGGCGTGCTGAAGACGCGGCGCACCGGCGATCTGGAGGTGACGCCTGACGAGGCGGCGTTGCGCGAAACGGAGGAGAAACTGCGCCAGACGCAGCCGCTGTTGTTCTCGCCCCACAAGATCGTGGAATGCATCCGCGTCGCAAGCGAGACACCGCTGGCCGAGGGCCTGAAATTCGAACGCGCGGCATTCATGGAATGCATGGACACGCCGCAGCGCGCCGGGCTGATTCATGCCTTTTTCGGAGAACGCGCCGTCAGCAACATCCCCGAGGCCAAGGGCGAAGCGCGCCCCATCGACAAGGTCGGCATCATCGGCGGCGGCACGATGGGATCGGGGATTGCCACCGCATGCCTGCTGGCCGGTCTGCCGGTTCGCATGGTCGAGGTGGCGCAGGAAGGCCTGGATCGCGGCATCGCCACGATAACCGGAAACATCGACGGCGCCGTCAAGCGCGGCAAGCTGCCCGCCGACAAGCGCGACGCGACGCTGGCGATGCTGGAGCCATCCCTGCAGATGGAGGATCTGGCCGATGTGGACCTGGTGGTCGAGGCCGTGTTCGAGGACATGGACGTGAAGAAGGAAATCTTCGGCAAGCTCGACAAGATCTGCAAACCCGGCGCGATCATGGCGTCGAACACCTCTTACCTCGATGTCAACGAGATCGCCGCCGCTACATCGCGCCCCGCCGACGTGCTGGGCCTGCATTTCTTCAGCCCCGCGCACGTGATGCGCCTGCTGGAAATCGTGGTGGCCGACAAGACCGCGCCGGACGTGGTGGCGACGGGCTTCGCCCTGGCCAAGCGGCTGAAGAAGGTCGGCGTGCGTGCCGGGGTGTGCGACGGATTCATTGGCAACCGCATCCTGTCGCATTACGGCAAGGAGGCGGCCTATCTGGTCCTCGACGGGGCTTCGCCGCAACAGGTGGACAGTGCCCTTGAAGGGTTCGGGTTCGCCATGGGGCCGCACAAGGTGGGCGACCTGGCCGGGCTGGATATCGGCTGGGCCAACCGCAAACGGAAAGCGGACAACCGCGACCCGAACGAACGCTACGCCGGGGCGGTGGCCGATCGCATTTGCGAACAGGGCTGGTTCGGGCGCAAGACCGGCAAGGGCTACTACGTCTACGAGGGCAAGGATGTCCGGCCGAACCCGGATGTCGCCCCCATCATCGAGCGGGAGCGGCAAGAGGCCGGCATCACTCCGCGTGAATTCACCGACCAGGAGATCGTGGATCGCTACATGACGGCGATGATTTCCGAGGCCGCGCGCGTTGTCGAGGATGGCATCGCAAAGCGCCCGCTGGACGTGGATATGGTGCTGCTGTTCGGCTACGGATTCCCGCGGTTCCGGGGCGGGCCACTGCACTATGCCGACACGATCGGAGCAGCCGAACTGGTGCGCCGGATCGAGGGCTATGCGCAGGAGGATCCGCACTATTGGCAGGTTCCCGACATTCTGCGCCGCATGGCCGCGGACGGCACGACATTCGCAGACATGAACAAGGGGGCCTGACATGGACCTGAGCTATTCACCCGAAGACCGCGCCTTCCAGGAGGAGGTGCGCGGATGGCTGGCCGACAACCTGCCCGCCCATATTTCCGATGCCGTGCGTTCCGGCGGCGAGCTGACCAAACCGATGATGGAGGAGTGGCACGTGCTGCTCAATTCCCGGGGGTGGCTGGCCACGACATGGCCGGAGGAATTCGGCGGCCCGGGCTGGACCCCGGTGCAGAAGCACATCTTCGAAGAGGAGTGCTGCCGCGCCTATGCGCCGCGCATCGTGCCTTTCGGCGTCAACATGCTGGGGCCGGTCCTGATAAAGTTCGGGACCACCCAACAGCAGGAGCACTACCTGCCGCGCATCCTTGATGGCACCGACTGGTGGTGCCAGGGCTATTCCGAGCCGGGCGCCGGTAGCGATCTGGCCAGCCTGAAAACCCGCGCTGTGCGCGATGGCGACGAGTATGTCATCAACGGGCAAAAGACCTGGACGACGCTGGGCCAGCACGCGAACAAGATCTTCTGCCTGGTGCGCACCGACCCGGATGTCAAACAGCAGGAAGGCATTTCCTTTGTCCTGGTAGACCTGGACACACCGGGGATCGAGATGCGCCCGATCCGCCTGATCGAGGGCGGACACGAGGTCAACGAGGTGTTTTTCACCGATGTGCGCGTGCCTGTCGCCAACCTGGTGGGCGAGGAAAACAAGGGCTGGACCATCGCCAAGTTCCTGCTCAGCCATGAACGCACGGGCATCGCCGGCGTGGGCTTTTCCATGCAGGCGCTGGAAGAGGTCAAGGCGCTGGCGCGCAAGGTGCGGCGCGGGTCGGGGCGGTTGATCGACGATCCGCTGTTCGCCGCGCGCATCGCGCAGGCCGAGATCGACCTGGAGGCGATGAAGATCACCAACCTGCGGATGCTGTTCAAGGCGCAGGAACAGGGTGCGCCCGGCCCCGAAACCTCGATCCTCAAGATCAAGGGCACCGTGATCCACCAGGAAATGAAGGATCTGGCGCGCCGGGCGCTGGGGCCTATGGCGGCACCGTTTCCCGGCCATGTCAGCGATGGCAACATCCTGTTCGGGCCCGAGGACACGGCGAACAACGCGGCGCGCTATTTCAACAACCGCAAGACCTCGATCTTCGGTGGATCGAACGAGATCCAGCGCAATATCCTGACCAAGACCATGCTGGAGCTGTAAGCGATGGATTTCAATCTGACCGATGATCGCCGGATGCTGGCCGACACGCTGGCGCGCTACCTGGCTGACAAGTACACCATCGAGCACCGCAACGCGGTGGCCTATGACCTGCCATGCCATGACCCGGCGAAGTGGGACGAACTGGCCGAACTGGGCGCGCTTTATGCGCTGGCCCCGGAGCAGGCTGGCGGTTTTGGCGGGACCGGCTTCGATATCTCGGTGGTATTCGAAGCTCTGGGGCGCGCGCTGTGCCCCGAGCCGGTATTGGCGGCATTGCTGTCCTCGCGCCTGCTGGGCGCGGCGGGGGCAGATCAGGAACCGCTGCTGACCGGCGCGACGAAATACGCCGCCGCCCTGTCCGAGCCGGACGCGCCCTACGAGATTGCCGATATCGCCTGCACGGCCGAGCCCCGCGGCGAAGGGCACGTCCTGTCGGGGCGCAAGACGGCCGTCTATGGCGGACAGGTGGCCGATAAGTTTCTGGTCGCGGCGCGGCTGGACGGCAAGATCGCGTTGTTCGAGGTGCAGGCCCGCGATGCGCAGGTGGTCGGCTATGCCATGATCGACGGCGGCGGCGCGGCGGAACTTTTGCTGGATGACACGTCCGCCCGGCTTCTGATCGCGGATGCCGCGGCACCCATCGAGGCGGCGCAGAATGCCGCGATCGTGGCGCTTTGCGCCGAGGCCGTGGGCGCCATGGAGGTGACCCACGACACGACGGTCGATTACATGCGCCAGCGTAAGCAGTTCGGCGTGCCGATCGGCAAGTTCCAGGTGCTGCAACATCGCGCGGTCGACATGTTGACCGAGATCGAGCAAGCCCGCTCCATCACCATCAAGGCGGCGGCGGAACTGGACGGCCCGCAGGCTTCGCGCTTTGCCGCTATGGCCAAGAACATGATCGGTCGTGCCGCGCGGCTGGTGTCCGAGGAATCGATCCAGATGCATGGCGGCATCGCGATGACGTGGGAATACCCCGTGTCGCACTACGCCAAGCGTCTGGTGATGCTGGATCATCAGCTTGGCGATACGGATCATCACCTGTCTAGGGTGATGGCGGAAAACGCGGCCGCCTGATCAGTCATGCGGGGGCGCCACTCGCGCGGAGCCCCCCGTGCTGCCGATGGCCGACCGGGCGATCCCGTTGCCGGCGGCCTAGGCGATATCGCCGGCATCGGCGCTACTGGCATTAAGCAACCCGTAGCGTTCCGCGCCGAGGTTCTCGTAGAGTTCAAGCTGCGTTTCGAGGTAGTCAATATGGCCTTCCTCGTCGGCGATCAGTTCCTCGAACAGGTTCTTGGAGACGTAATCGCCCACCGAATCGCAGTGGTCGCGCGCCGTGATGTAAAGGTTGCGCGCGTCGTGTTCGGCGGCGAGATCCGCCTCGAGCGTTTCCTTCAGCGTTTCGCCGATCCTGAGGCTGTCCAGCTTTTGCAGGTTCGGATGACCCTCCAGGAAAATGATGCGTTCGATCAGCTTGTCGGCATGATGCATCTCTTCGATGCTTTCCTCGCGCGACTTCGCAGCGGTCTTGCCGTATCCCCAGTCCTCTTGCAGGCGGTAGTGCAGCCAATACTGGCTGACGGCTGTCAGTTCACTGCGCAGCGCCTGATTCAGATAATCGATGACTGTCTTGTCGCCTTTCATTTGCATCTCCTGCGTTTGAGGCGCGGCGCGCCCTGACGCCGCGCGAAAGGATGGGCACCTCAAGACTATCGCATGAGCGCATCGTGTCTAGGAAAAGAGGCAGACACCCGCCGCAATCCGCCTTCTTGCCGAGCGCGTGGTAGATCTTGCCGGGCGTGATCAGGGCATGGGAATCGGACCTGCGCATCCAGTCGACGGCGGCGCGGATGTCGTGATCGGTGATCGACATGCAATGACAGACAATCATTGGCGAACTCCTGAACGTGTGGCCATGACCGATTGTGGTGCTGGCCGGTGAGTCCCATATAGTTGACTAAAAATATCAGATAAAGTGTAAAATTCCCGTATCGGCGTGATTTCGAAAAAACGGCGCCCGGCGGGGCCGGGCGCTTGATGGTCGCGAAGGGCAGGGAAGGCTCAGACCAGCTTGACGATCTGCTTGCCGAAGTTGCGGCCCTTCAGCATCCCGATGAAGGCGTCGGGCGCGTTTTCCAGGCCCTCGGCGATATCTTCCTGGATGCCGATCTCGCCCGCCGCGACCTTGGGGCCGATTTCCGACAGGAACTTCGGGTAGTGGTGGAACTGGTCCGAGATGATGAAGCCGTGCACATGCAACCGGTTCACCAGGATCGTGCGCCACAACTTGGGCAGGTTGTCCTTGTCCCCGCCGGCATTGGCGCCAAGGCCGCCAGCGTTGTACCAGCTTATCATGCCGCAAACCGGGATGCGCCCGCCCACGTTCATCAGCGGCAGCACGCCCTCCAGAACCTTGCCACCGACGTTTTCGAAATAGATGTCGATGCCGTCGGGGCAGGCTTCGGCCAGCGCCGCGCGCATTTCCTTGCCGTCCGCGTATGCGCGGTGATCCAGGCAGGCGTCAAATCCGAACTTGTCGGTGGCCAATGCGCATTTTTCCGGGCCGCCCGCGATGCCGACCACGCGACAGCCCTGCGCCTTGGCGACTTGCCCGACCATCGAGCCCACAGGGCCGGTGGCGGCGGCAACGACAACGGTTTCGCCCTTTTGCGGCTTGCCGTATTCGGTCAGGCCGAACCACCCGGTGAAACCGGGCATGCCCAGCACGCCCAACGCGGCGGTCAGGGGGCCGTGCGCGGGGTCGAGCTTGCGCAACTCGCGCGCGGGAAGGCATCCGTGGCTGGCCCAGCCGAACATGCCGAAGGCGTAGTCGCCCGGTGCGAAGGCATCCGATTTCGACGCGATCACCTCGCCCACGGCGCCGCCTTCCATGGTGCCGCCGACGGGCACCGGCGTGGCATAGGACTTTGCGTCATCCATACGCCCCCGCATGTAGGGATCAAGCGACATGAAATGCACCTTGACCAGAACCTCGCCCTCGGCGGGTTCGGGCATGGCGATCTCTTCGAGGCGGAAATCATCGGGCACTGGCGCGCCATCGGGACGGCGGGCCAGGGCGATCCGTTGCATCGTGTCGGTCATGTCGTTTCCTTCTCTGTTGCGGTGTCGTGTTCAACTCCGGTACCGGAACACGCCCGTGCCGGTCGCGACGACGGTTCCGTCCTCGTCGGTAATCTTGCCTTCGGCGAAGAATGTCTTGCGCCCCCCGCCGGTGCGGTGCCCCGCGGCAAGCAACAGACCGCCACGCGCCTGCCCCAGGTAGTTGACGTTGAGCGACAGCGTCATCGCCAGCCGCGGGGCTTTCTTGTCGCCGGTGTAGCAGCCGGCAAAGCCCATGGCCGAGTCCAGCATCGCGGCGTGGACCCCGCCGTGAGGAATGCCGTAGCGGTTCATCAGCTCGGGCGAGAGGGGCAATTCCAGGCGGCAGTAATCCGGGCTCCATGCCGCGAAGGAAAACCCCAGGTGACTCTGGAACGGGTAGGGGGCCTCGACGATGTCGGGGTCAAGCTCGGACGTGGTCATTGATGCCTCTTCATACGGTCTTGGCGGCCTTCAGGCCGGCCTCGGCAAACTGGGGAACGAAACTGCCCAGCTTGCGGGCGCGTTCGGGATTCGAGGCATTACCGTCAAGCGCGCGTTTCAGCACGCCCTGCAAAATGCCGCCCATGCGGAAGAACGCAAAGGCAAGGTAGAATCCGAAACCGTCGATTCCGGGAATGCCGCGCCGGGCGCAATAGGCCTCGATGAATTCCTCGTCGGTCATCAGCCCCTCGGCCTTGCGGTCCACACCGGCCAGTCCGCGCCCCTCGGCGCCCGGCGGCATCGCCCATTGCATGATGACGGCGGCCAGGTCGGCATAGGGATGGCCGGTGGTGGACAGTTCCCAATCCAGCACCGCGGCACAGCGGGGGGCATCGGTGGCAAACAGCATGTTGTCGATGCGGTAGTCGCCATGCACCAGGGTGCGCTGCCCGTCATCGGCGGGCACGTTGGCGTCAAGCCACGCGATCAACTCTTCCATCGCCTCGATATGCTGGGTTGCGCTGGCGCGGTATTGCTTGGTCCAGCGGTCGATCTGGCGGCGGTAATAGTTCCCGCCCGGCCCGTAGTCATCAAGCCCGGTTTCGACCAGATCGACATCGTGAATCGCACACAGGACGCGGTTCATCTCGTCCATGATCGGGCGACGGTCGGGCAGCGGCAGATCGGGCAGGCGGGGGTCGTCGAAATGCCGCCCCGGCACCTCGTCCATCACGTAGAAGGGCGAGCCGATCACGCTGTCGTCTTCGCAAAGAACGTGCATCTTCGGCACCGGGACGTCGGTTTCAAACAGGGCCTTCTGCACGCGAAATTCCCGTTCCACCGCATGTGCGGATTTCAGAAGCACGCCCGGCGGCTTGCGCCGCAGCACGTAACGCCCCGAGGGCGTTACCATCCGGTAGGTGGGGTTGGATTGCCCGACTTCGAATTTCTCCGCTTCTATGGGGCCGGAGAATCCGGGCATGTGCTGTTCGAGCCACGTGGCAACCGCGTCGGTATCGAGCCGGGAAGAAGGGGTATCGGTCATGTCGGGCCTTTCAACTGTATGTCAGCAGGATATCGGCATTGGAGGCGTCGATATGCGGGGTTTCGTTGAAACCGTTCAGATAGAAATTGCGCGGGGAATGAACAAAGCGGTTCACCGCGCAGTTCTTCATTTGCAGTTGCAGCCGGATCTGCTGTTCCGGCGGGGCATTCAGCGATGCCGCCAGCATCTGGCCGATGGCGCCACCGGAACTGACCGCGAGGACGTGATCGCCACCCGCGGCCATGGCGCGGCGGGCATCCTCGACACGGGCGATGAACTCGGCCCATGTCTCGGGCGGGTCGGGCACCTCGTCGCGTTGCCATGCCAGAACCGTGTCGCGCAGGGTGCGGAAATGCGTCTTGCGGTCCCCGTGCAGGTTGTCGGGCGGCGTGCCATCGCGAAAGCGCGCGTCCAGCAACGCCTTGAAATCAAATTCGTTCAGGCCGGGATGGACCTGCGCCGCGCGCGCCGGCACGCCCATGCCATCGAGAATACCCTCAAGGGTTTCGCGGTGCCGCCGCTGCGCGCCGGTAAACAGCGCTTCGGGCTGCACCCCCTGCCGCGCCAGTGCCTGACCGAGCGCGCGCGACTGGGCATGGCCGGTGTCCGACAACACGTCGTAATCCGCCGCCCCGAAAGAGGCCTGCGCATGACGGATGAGAAACAGCACGGCCATGCTCAACCCCGCCCGATCAGCGCTGCGGTTGCGTCCTTGGCAGCCTCGTATTCCCGTGCCAGGCGTTCCACGAGATCGGCGGCGGGCGCGACCTCGTGAACCGCGCCGACGCCCTGGCCGGCACCCCATATTTCCTTCCACGATTTGGGTTTCTCGCGGTTGTCGCCGAAATTCATCGCCGACGGGTCGGACTCGGGCAGGTTGTCGGGGTCAAGTCCCGCGCGGCTTATCGAAGGCTTGAGGTAATTGCCGTGCACCCCGGTAAACAGCGAGGAATAGACGATATCCTCGGCCCCTGAGTCGACAATCATCTGCTTGTAGTCATCGGCGGCGTTCGCCTCGTTGGTGGCGATGAAGGGCGACCCGACATAGCCCAGGTCGGCGCCCATGACCTGCGCCGCCAGCAACGCGCGCCCGGTCGCGATCGACCCCGACAGAAGCAACGGACCATCGAACCACTCGCGGATTTCCTGCACCAGGGCAAAGGGCGATTGCGACCCGGCATGCCCCCCCGCCCCGGCGGCCACCGCGATAAGGCCATCGGCGCCCTTTTCGATCGCCTTTCTGGCGAAGCGGTTGTTGATGATGTCGTGAAGGGCGATACCGCCGCAGTCATGGGCGGCGGCATTGACCTCGGCACGGGCACCCAGCGAAGTGATCCAGATCGGTACGCGCCACTTGTGGCAGATCTCCAGGTCGCGCTCCAGCCGCCCGTTCGAGCGGTGCACGATCTGGTTGACCGCGAAGGGCGCGGCGGGTGTGTCCGGGTTGGCCTGGTTGTGACGGTCGAGTTCCTCGGTAATGCGCTTGAGCCATGCCTCCAGCATGATCGGCTCGCCCTCGGCCTCGCGGGCGTTCAGCGCGGGAAATGATCCCACGATTCCCGCCTTGCACTGCGCGATCACCAGATCTGGGTTCGAGATGATGAACAGGGGCGATCCCACGGCGGGAATGCGCAGGTTCTGCAATTGCTTGGGTAGGGTCATCGGTCATCCGTTTGCTGTGGGGCATGGGAAACCACGCCCGCCGACGCGCGCGCGGCGCGTGACGGGCGTGGCGTTTTCTGGCGAGGTTCAGAGCACTTCGAACAGGCCCGCCGCACCCATGCCGCCGCCAACACACATGGTGCAGACCACGTAGCGAGCACCGCGGCGTTTGCCCTCGATCAGGGCATGACCGACCATGCGTGCACCCGACATGCCATAGGGGTGGCCGATCGAGATGGCGCCGCCATCGACGTTGAGCAGGTCGTTCGGGATACCGAGCTTGTCGCGGCAGTAGAGAACCTGGACCGCGAACGCCTCGTTGAGTTCCCAAAGGCCGATATCGTCCATGCCCAGCCCGTGCTTTTCCAGCAGCTTGGGCACCGCGAAAACCGGCCCGATGCCCATTTCGTCGGGTTCGCACCCGGCCGCCATCATGCCCATGTAGCGGCCCAGCGGTTGCAGCCCGCGGCGCTCGGCCTCTTGCGCCTCCATCACCACCGAGGCCGATGCGCCGTCGGACAGTTGCGAGGCATTGCCGGCGGTGATGAACCCGCCCTCGGCGATTTCCAACCCGCCCTTGTGCACCGGTTGCAGCGATTGCAGCCCGTCCAGCGTGGTCGAGGGGCGGTTGCCCTCATCCTTTTCCAGCGTCACTTCGCGGCGGCTGATTTCCTTGGTTTCGCGGTCCTGCACCAGCATCGTGGTGGGCAGCGGCACGATCTCGTCGTCGAACCGGCCTGCCTCCTGTCCGGCGGCGGTGCGCTGCTGCGATTGCAGGGCGTATTCGTCCTGGGCGTCGCGGCTGATGCCATAACGTTGCGCCACCATCTCGGCGGTTTCCAGCATCGACATGTAAAGCGCGGGCTTGTGTTCCTTGATCCAGGGATCGGCAAGGCGGTCGGTGCGCATCTTGTCATTCTGGACAAGGCTGATGGATTCCACGCCGCCGCCAATGGCGACATCCATGCCATCATGGATCACCTGCTTGGCCGCGGTGGCGATGGCCATCATGCCCGACGCGCACTGCCGGTCCAGCGACATGCCGGCGACAGATACCGGCAGGCCGGCGCGGATGACGCCCTGCCGGGCGATGTTGCTGCCGGTCGAGCCCTGCTGCAAAGCCGCGCCGACGATGCAATCCTCCACGTCGTGGCCTTCCAGCCCGGCGCGCGCCACGGCATGGCGGATGGCATGCCCGATCAATTCCTGTGCCTGGGTGTCGTTGAACGCCCCGCGATAGGCCTTGCCGATCGGGGTGCGGGCGGTTGATACGATGACGGCGTCACGCATTGGTCTGATCCTTCCTGAGTTCAATCTTGCCACGGCAGCGGCAGGCCACGGGCCTCGGCCGCCATTCGGGCATATTTTCGGGTCTGCGCAAAGGCGTTTTCCACCTGCGCCTGGCCGGAGGGGTCGCGGATGCGATCCATGGCCGCCAGCACCCCTTCGGGACTGAGTTCGTCACCCTGCAAGGCGACGCCTTCGGTTTCGTATATCCTCGTTTCGGCAAAGCACCCCGCCCCGGCGCCAAGGATCATCCCGGTCGGGGCCTCGTCGCTGACCAGCGCCAGCAGGCCGGGCGTGATCGTCTCGGGCGCGAGCAGGTCCAGTGCCTCTGGCGGCAGCAGGTTCTCGGTCATGCGTGTGGCGGCCGTAGGGGCCAGCGTGTTGACGCGGATGTCGTATCTTGCGCCCTCCTGCGCAAGCACGTTCATCAGGCCCAGCATCGCCGCCTTGGCCGCTCCGTAGTTGGATTGCCCGAAATTGCCGTAAAGACCGCTGGCGGAAGTGGTGAACGCGATGCGGCCATAACCGCGCCCGGCCATGTAAGGCCAGATCGCATGGGTGCAGTTGACCGTGCCCATCAGGTGCACGTCAAGCACCCCCCGAAAATCCGCCAGCGACATCTTCGAAAAGGTCTTGTCGCGCAGGATACCGGCGTTGTTTACCACGATGTCCACTTGGCCGAATTCGGCGATGGCCTCATCCACCATCTGCTGCACCTGGCCTGAGTCGGTGACGTTGGCGCCGTTCGCGATGGCCCGGCCGCCACGTGCGCGGATCTCCTCGACCACCGTGCGCGCGGCGTCCGAACTCCCCCCGGTGCCATCGGTATTGGCCCCCAGGTCATTGACGACCACATGCGCGCCGCGCGCCGCCAGCCCCAATGCATGACTGCGGCCCAGCCCCACGCCTGCCCCGGTCACGACGGCGACGCGTCCCTTGAAATCGACGGTCATTGCGTTCCTCCGAAATACCTGCGGCCCAACCAGCGCGCGACCAGAGCGGGTTTCTCCGCGCCTTCGATCTCGACAATAACGTCGAGTGTTTTCTGCACCTCGTTCGGCGTGATCGCATCGAACGCCGCCAATGTGAAGCTGCCGCGCACGCGTGTGTCCACCTTCACCGGGCTGACGAAGCGAACCCGGTCGAAGCCGTAATTCACGCCCATGGTGACCCCCTCGATCGCGGGAACCGCATCATAGACCATCGCCGACAGCAGCGACAGCGTCAGGAATCCGTGGGCGATGGTGCCGCCAAATGGCGTTTGCGCCGCCGCCACGGGATCGACATGAATGAACTGGTGGTCATGGGTTATGTCGGCGAACCCGTCGATCATGGACTGGTCCACGGTGAACCAGCGCGAGATGCCCACGGATTGGCCCACGCGGGCGGCCATGTCGGCGCGGCTGATAAGTCCGGGCATGTCTCACAGGTCCTCGTTGAAAAGGTTGCCCGGCGCGTTGGATTGCATCCCCCCCGACAGCGGCAAGATCGCCCCCGAGACATAGGCGCCGCCGCGCCCGCACAGGTAAAGCAGAGCACCGGCAATGTCCTCGGCCTGGCCGACACGGCCCAGGGGCACACCCTGCGCGGCCTTTTCCTGGCCCTCCTCGGTGCCGATCGCAAAGGCCGTCATGTTCGACACGAAAGGCCCCGGCGCGATGGCGTTCACGGTGATGCCCTCGGGCGCAAGGTCGTTCGACAGGACGCGCGTCATGTGATGCACCGCGCCCTTGGAGGTGGCATAGGAATAGGTCAAGGTGCCCTTCGGGATGTCACCCATGACGCTGCCGACATTGACGATGCGCGCCGGATCACCGGGCGCGCTGGCCGCGCGCAGCAGCGGCAGCAGCGCCTGGGTGAGGTGGAACATGCCGGTGACGTTTACCGACAACAGCTTTTCCCACGCCTTGTAGGGGTGCTGGCCCAGCGGATCGCCCCAGGTTCGGCCGGCGTTGTTCATCAGGATATGCAGCTTGTCGGTGCGCGCCGCGACCTCGGTTGCGAGCGCCTCGACGCCGGCCTCGCTGCCGACATCGCCGCCGAATCCCTCTGCTTTCCCCTTCAGGCCCATGGCGTTCAGCTCTTGCGCCACGGCCTCGCAGGCGTCGGCCTTGCGACTGGCGATCAGAACGTGCGCACCGGCGGCCATCAGCCCCTCGGCGGCCATGCGGCCGATACCCGTGGCCCCGCCAGTGACCAGCGCAACCTTGCCGGTCAGGTCGAACAACTCGTTCGGTGTCATGGTCATCTCGTGTTTCCTCCCTCAGAACCCGCGCGCAGATGCGACTCGCGCGGCATGGTACCCGTAATCGCCCAGCCATTCCGCCCCGACGCGGGCGCGTTTCATGAAAAATCCGGCGTCGTGGTCATCGGTCATGCCGATGCCACCGTGCATCTGGATGCCTTCGCGCACGGCCAGGTCGGCGGTTTTCGCGGCGCGCGCCTTGGCCAGCGACACCGCCAGCGTGGCGTCGTCCGGCGTTTCGTCCAGAACCCGACCCGCATTGGCAATGGCCGAGGTGGTAACCTCGATCTCGGCCCACAGATGCGCGGCGCGGTGCTGTAGCGCCTGGAAGCTGCCGATCGCGCGATCGAACTGGCGCCGTTCCTTGAGATAGCCCAGCGTCATGGCGCTGACGCCGTTGGCAAGCCCGGCCAGTTCCGCCGCCAATGCGGCCTGACCGGCATCAAGCGCGGGGCGCAACAGGCGCATGGCGTCGTCCACCTCGCCCAGCAGGTCATCGCCGATCGCCTCGACCCCGTCGAAGTCCAGGCGCGCGTGATCGCGCGCATCCACCGTATCAAGGCGCGCGCGGCTCAGCCCGGCACGCTCGGCATCGATGTCGAACAGGCTCAGCCCCTCCGCCTCGCCCGGCACACCGCCGGTGCGTGCCAGCACCAGTACGCGCGTTGCCGTGGTGCCATCGGCGACAAAGGTCTTGCTGCCCGACAGGCGGTAGCCATTGCCGGCGCGCTCGGCCCTCAGCGCGGTGTGCTCGGGCAAGTGCCTGGCGCCTTCATCCAGCGCCAGCGCGTAGGTCGTCTCGCCCGCTGCGATGCCCGCCAGCGCATCGCGCGCCCGTGCTCCGGCGGCGTGGCGCAGGGCCGTGGCGGCGATCACCGCGGTGGACAGAAACGGCGACGCGGCCAGCGTGACGCCCATTTCGTGCGACAGGATGCCGGCCGCACGGTGACCCATCTCCGCGCCGCCGGCGTCTTCGGGAACCAGCACGCCCGCCCATCCCATTTGCGCCATTTCCCGCCACAGGCCGGGATCGCAGGGGCGGCCCGCGTCACGATTGGCGCGCAGGGCCGATACCGGCGCGGCCCCGTCCAGAAAGCCGCGCGCCGCGTCGCGCAGCATGATTTCCTCTTCGGTGTCCAGCAGGCTCGTCATCGTGGTCCTCATGCGCTTGGCAGTTCAAGCACCCGCTTGGCGATGATGTCGAGCATCACCTCGGATGTGCCGCCTTCGATCGAGTTGGCCTTGGTGCGCAGCCATTCCGCCGCCAGCGTCCCGTGCGGCCCGTCCCATTCCAGCGCGTCGCTGCCCGCCGCGGACATGAGCAGCTCGTAACGGCGCTTGTTCAGTTCGGTGCCGTAGTATTTCAGCATCGCGCTGGCATTGCCGACGCCGCCGCCTGCCTCGGCATGATCCTTGTAGCGTTCCATCGTCATGGCAAAGGCGAGCGTGTCCACCTCGGCCGCCATGGCCTCGGTGCGAATCACCGGGTCATTCAGGGCGCCATCGTCCAGATCGTCGATGAACGCCCCCAGGGATCGTCCGCCCAGCAGCCCGCGCGCGCCGCCACCGATCATTTCACGCTCATGCGTGAGCAGGTATTTCGCGATGTCCCACCCGCGGTTCACCTCGCCCACCAGGTTTTCCTTGGGCACCTTGACGTTGTCGAAGAACGTCTCGCAAAACGGCGACTTGCCCGAGATCAGGCGAATTGGCCGCGTGGTGATGCCCGGCGTTTCCATGTCCATCAGCAGAAAGGAAATGCCCTTGTGCTTGGGCGCGTCCCGATCCGTGCGCACCAGTGCGAAGATCCAGTCGGCCTTGTCCGCGTAAGAGGTCCAGACCTTCTGCCCGTTGACCAGGTAATGGTCGCCCATGTCTTCGGCCCGGGTCTGCACATTGGCAAGGTCGCTGCCGGCGCCGGGTTCCGAGTAACCCTGGCACCAGCGGATTTCGCCTTGCGTGATCGGGGGCAGGTGACGCGCCTTTTGCGCCTCGTTGCCAAAGGCCAGAAGCGCCGGTCCCAGCATCCACAAGCCGAAGCTTTCCAGGGGTGGCGGCGCGCCGAGGCGGGCCATTTCCTCGCGCAGGATCTTTTCCTGGTCGCGCGTCATGCCGCCGCCGCCATACTCGGTCGGCCAGCGCGGCGCCGTCAGCCCCTCTTGGCGGGCGCGCTCCAGCCAGAGGCGTTGATCGTCATCGCGGAACGTCCAGCGGCGCCCGCCCCAGACGATGCTGTCCTCGCTCATGGGCCGGTTGCGCAGGCTTGCCGGGCAATTGTCCATGATCCAGTCGGATATCTGCGTTCTGAACTGCTCGGGTTCGATGGCGGGTGCAGGCATGGTCGCTCCGTTATTTCGCTTAGCGGAATAGTATTTCACAGCTATTGACATGCAAGCAATATCATCTTTTGATCCGGGTCAAGGAGGGCGTGCCCGCTTGGCCGCTTTTCGACATGGGAGGAAAAACATGAAACTAGTGAAATCCGCTGCACTCGCGGCAGCAATGGGGTTCGCCGCGATGGGCGCATCCGCAGAAACCGTCAAGATCGCCTTCATCGATCCGTTGTCAGGTCCGTTCGGGCCGACCGGTGATGCGGGCTTCAAGCAGTTCAAGCACGCCGCCGCCGAGGTCAACGCCGCCGGCGGCATGAACGGCATGGAATTGGAGATCGTGCCGTTCGACAACAAGGTCAGCCCCAAGGAATCGCTGGTGCAGCTGCAAAAGGCGATCGACCGCGGCATCCGGTTCATCGCGCAGGGCAACGGCTCGTCCGTGGCTTCGGCGATCATCGACGCGGTCAACAAGCACAACAAGCGCAACCCCGGCGACGAGATCCTGTTCCTGAACTACGCCGCGGTCGATCCGGCCTTCACCAACGACAAGTGCTCGTTCTGGCATTTCCGGTTCGATAGCCATGTCGACATGAAGATGTCCGCCGCAACCGACTGGATCGCCGATCGTGATGAGATCGAGAAGGTTTATGTCATCGGGCAGGACTATTCCTTCGGCAAGGCCGTGGCGGATGCCGCCGTCGGCCAGCTCGCGGAAAAGCGCCCCGATATCGACATCGTCGGCAACGAACTGCATCCGCTGGGCCGGGTAAAGGATTTCACCCCCTACATCCAGAAGATCATCAGCTCCGATGCCGATGCGGTCATCACCGGGAACTGGGGCGCCGACATGGTGCTTCTGGTCAAGGCGGCGATCGATTCGGGCCTCGAAGCGCCGATCCTGACCTACTATGGCGGCTCGCTGGGTGCGGCGACGGCCATGGGCGAGGCGGCCGTCGGCCAGGTGCGACAGATTTCCGAATTCGTGGAAAACTATCCCACCACCGACGCGCAGATCGCCCGCATCGAGGATTTCGAGGAAACCTATCCCGAAAACGATTACTACTTCCACCGGGTCTACAACGCGGTGCATTTCCTGGACCGGGCAGCCGAAAAGGCGGGGAGCAACGATCCCGTCGGGATCGCCTTCGCGCTGGAGGGGATGACCCATGACGGCCCTTACGGCAAGGTGACGATGCGGGCCGAGGACCACCAGGTTCTCCAGGATCTGTTCGTCTCGACCTTCTCCGCGGATGTGGAGCGTGACGTCGAGGATACCGGCCTTGGCTGGACCGCAAGCGACGCGGACCGCATCGAGGCCAGCGCGACCGCGCCGCCGACCACCTGCGAAATGGATCGTCCCTCGCGCTGATCCGGCAAGATGTCTAGGCGGGCGGCTTCGGCCGCCCGTTTCCTCCCGTGCAGCTTGGATGCAGCGGTGCGGAATCCCTTCTGACAAGAGGTCCTTATGGAAACGATCGTATTCTCACTCCTCAACGGGGTGATTTACGGGCTGCTGCTGTTCATGTTGTCCAGTGGCCTGACGCTGATCTTCAGCATGATGGGCGTGCTGAACTTCGCCCATGCCAGTTTCTACATGCTCGGGGCGTATTTCGCCTACTCTATCATGGGGGTCACGAATTTCTGGATCGCGCTGATCTTTGCGCCCGTCCTGGTCGGGCTGGTTGGTGCGGCGGTCGAGAAATGGGGCCTGCGCAAGGTGCACGCCAACGGGCATGTGGCCGAGCTGCTGTTTACCTTCGGATTGGCATACCTGATCGACGAGGTGGTCAAGATCCTCTGGGGGCGCAACGCGGTGGATTACCGCGTTCCCGAAGTGCTGGATTTCCCGCTGTTCGAACTGTTCGGCGCGCAATACCCGGCCTACCGGGTTTTCATTCTTCTGGTGTCGGTGGCGATGCTGGCGGCGTTGTGGTTCATCCTGAACCGCACGCGCGCCGGTCTGATCATCCAGGCCGCGCTGACCCATCCGCATATGGTCGGACACCTCGGGCATAACGTGCCGCGGATCTTCATGACGGTTTTCGGTGTGGGTTGTGCGCTGGCCGGTCTGGCCGGTGTCATCGGCGGCAACTACCTCGTGACCGATCCGGCGATGGCCGTTCAGATGGGGCCGATCGTTTTCGTCGTGGTCGTGGTCGGCGGCCTCGGTAGCCTGACCGGCGCCTTCCTTGCCGCGATGCTGCTGGGTCTGATGCAGACATTCGCCGTGGGTATCGACGCCTCTTTCGCCGACATGTTCGGTTGGCTGGGCCTGAGCGCAACCTCCGAAGTGGGAAGCATAACGATCGCGTCGCTGGCGCCGATGATCCCGTTCCTGATGCTGGTGCTGATCCTGATGATACGCCCGCGTGGCCTGATGGGGGACCGTGAGCTGTGAGTGAGAATTCCATGCAAAGCTATGAACACCTGGCCCCGTCGCGGGCGGTGAAGATCCGTCAGCGGTTCGTGCCATTCGTCGTCATGGCGCTGGTGCTGGCGATGATCCCTGTCTTCGATCCGTCGCGCACGATGTATTCGCTGATGGCGGCGATGGGGATAAACATCGTCTTCGCGCTTTCTTACAACATGCTGCTGGGGCGCGGTGGGCTGCTGTCGTTCGGACATGCGGTGTATTTCGGCCTGGGGGGCTACGCGGCCCTGCACGCCATGAATGCCATCGATGCAGGCGAGTCCGCGTTCTGGAGCAACTATCCCGTTTTCATGCTGCCGGTCGTGGGCTTTGCCATGGGCGCGCTGGCTGGGGCCGTCATCGGTTGGCCCTCGTGCAAGCGGTCCGGCGTGCCGTTCGCCATGATCTCGCTCGGGGTGGCCGAACTGGTCGCCGCGGCGGGGTACATGTTCGGGTCGTTCTTCGGGGGCGAAATGGGGGTCACCGGCGACCGCATGGTCGGACCGCAGCTTTTCGGTCTGTCGATGGGGCCGGTCGAGGATGTCTACTGGTTCATCGCGTTCTGGACCTTCGTCGGCACGCTGGGCATCTACGCCTTCACCCGCACGCCTCTGGGCAAGATGTCCGAGGCCACGCGCGACAACCCCGAGAGGGTTCAGTTCGTCGGCTACGATCCAAACCGCGTGCGCTATCTGGTGTTCATCTTCGCCGGTGCCTTTGCGGGGCTGGCCGGTGGCATGGCGGCGGTCAATTACGAGATATTCACCCCCGAATCCGTTTCGCTGATCCCGTCGGGGCTGGTGTTGCTGATGGCATATATCGGCGGCATCCGCTACTTCACCGGGCCCATCATGGGGGCGATCCTGCTGACCTACATGCAATCGATGCTGTCGGACTATTCCGAGGCGTGGCTGCTGTATCTGGGCCTGCTGTTCATCGCCATAGTGATGTACGCCCCCGGCGGTGTGGCCGGGATCGTCTTCGGCCTTCTGGACATCTTCCGCCATGACGGCGCCCGCGAGGTGCTGACCCGGCGTGTCAAACAGGCGGTCGGCGTGGCGCTTGCCTTTACCGGGCTCGTCATCCTGACCGAGGTCGCCGTGCGCTGGTCGAACGGGTATGGCGAGGTATTCGAGCCATTCGGCCTCCACCTGGGAATTGATACGCCGCTCAGTTGGGTTCTGATCGTCGGGTTCTTCGCGGCCGGGTACGTCACGTTGCGCCTGGCGCGCAACAAAGAGGAGGAAACCGCATGAGCACGCCCGCGCTTTCAATCAATGGCCTCAAGAAGAACTTCGGCCCGGCCGAGATCATCTGCGGCGTGGATCTGGACCTGACGGCGGGTGAACGTCACGCCATCATCGGGCCGAACGGGGCAGGGAAGTCCACGCTGTTCAACCTGATATCGGGCCTCTACACCCCCACGGCCGGCAGCGTGAAGCTCAAGGGCGAAGAGATCTCGGGCCGGTCGCCCCACGCGATCAACCGCATGGGGCTGTCGCGCAGTTTCCAGGTCTCCAACATCTTCGCCAACATGACGGTCCGGGAAAACGTGCGTTGCGGCGTGCTCTATTCGCTCGGATACGGCTACAGCTTCTGGCGCAACGTCGGCAACCTGCGCGAGGTGCAGCAAATGACCGGCGAGGTGCTCGAGCGTGTGGGCCTTCTGGACAAGGCCCACCTGCCCGCCGCCCTTCTTCCCTATGCCGATCAGCGCACGCTGGAGATCGCCATCACCATCGCCGGCGGTGCCGATGTCATCCTGCTGGACGAGCCGACAGCGGGGATGAGCCATTCCGAAACCGACAGGGCCGTGGCCCTGATCGAGCAGGCAACCGCGGGCAAGACCCTGATCGTGGTCGAGCATGACATGGGCGTGGTTTTCAACCTGGCCGATCGCATCTCGGTTCTGGTCTACGGCCAGATCATCGCCACCGGAACGCCCGAGGAAATCCGCGGCGATTCCCGCGTGCGCGAGGCGTATCTGGGCGACGAGGACGAGCAACTGGCGCT
>JAABTI010000022.1 GCA_011389955.1 Paracoccaceae bacterium
ACTCAGCATTGGGCTGGAAAAGCCCGGTCGCCTTCGAACGGAAAGTGGCTTAAACGAGCACTCGGAGCGGCACAAATACGCGACAGGTCCAGCCAGCGCGGAAAGCCAGGCCGAGCAGGCTCGCGCGATAATCCAACAGCGAGAAGCTGACCTGACTTTCGCAAACAAGGAACTGGACCGCGCGACCGAACTCCAGGATCGCGGTTTTGGCACGCAGGAAGAGGTGGACCGGCGCAGATCGGCACGCGACGCCGCGCGCGCAAGCCTTGCCGCCGCCCGTGCCAGCCTGACAGCGGCAGAACGACAAGCCGACGCAGCCCACGCACAGGTGCGCGAGATCGCGACCCGGATCGAGGATGCAAACATTCTGTCTCCGGTGAGGGGCCGGGTGCTTTACCGGCTGGCCGAGCCCGGCGAGGTAGTCGCAAGTGGCGGGCGCATCGTGACGCTGGTCGATCTGTCGCGTGTGTACATGGAAATATTCCTGCCCACTGATCAGGCCGCCCGGGTTGCCATCGGGGCGGAAGCGCGAATTGCACTCGACGGGATCGACCTCGTGATTCCGGCCAAAGTCAGCTTCGTGTCGCCCGAGGCGCAATTCACCCCCGAACATGTGGAAACCTCGGACGTGCGCGCCGACCTGATGTTTCGCGTTCGTTTGCGGGTGCCGCAGGATCTGGTCGAGCGCAATATCGAATACGTCAAGACGGGTATGCGCGGTACCGGGCATGTCAGGCTGGCCGGATCCGGGGATGTGCCATGGCCCGAGGCCCTGGTGGTGAGCGATGCGCCGCCGGTTCAGCGAGGCAATGACAGTGGCGGATAAATGCGACAGCATTGCCGTCTCGGTCCGGTCGCTGAGCCATCGCTACGGCGACAGCGTGGCCCTGAACGATGTGGCACTCGAGTTGCCAAAAGGCACATTGGCCGGCCTTTTCGGGCCCGATGGCGTAGGCAAATCCACCCTGATGGGGCTGATTGCAGGTGCGCGCAAGATGCAGGAAGGCGAAATCGAGGTCCTGGGCGGGCCGATGCGCAAGGCGCGACATCGCAACGCGGTGTTCCCGCGTATCGCCTACATGCCGCAGGGCTTGGGCCAAAACCTTTACATGGCGTTGAGCGTGCGCGAAAACCTGCAATTCTTCGGCCGGCTTTTCGGACAAAGCGCGGGCGAACGCGAAGAGCGGATCGACCGGCTGCTGCGCGCCACACGCCTCGACCCTTTTCCCGATCGCCCTGTCGGCAAGCTTTCAGGCGGGATGAAACAGAAGCTCGGATTGTGCTGCGCGCTGATCCACGACCCCGATCTGCTGATCCTTGACGAGCCGACGACAGGGGTTGATCCGCTATCGCGGCGACAGTTCTGGGCCCTTATCGCGGAAATCCGCAACACTCGGCCGGAAATGGCCGTGCTGGTCTCGACCGCCTACATGGAGGAGGCCGAAGGCTTCGACACGTTGCACGCGATGTATGGGGGGCGCATCCTCTCGTCCGGCAGTGCCACGGCGCTGCGCGACGAAACCGGTACCGACACGCTGGAGGACGCCTTTACCGCGCTTTTGCCCGAGCAAGCGCGCAGCGACCCCGTTGATCTGGAAATTCCGCCGCTGGAGCAGGACGGGCACGAGACGGCGATCGAGGCGCGCGACCTGACCCGGCGCTTCGGCGATTTCACCGCGGTCGACCGGGTCAGCTTCAAGATCGCGAGGGGCGAGATTTTCGGCTTCATCGGTTCGAACGGGTCTGGCAAGACGACGACGATGAAAATGCTCACTGGGCTATTGCCCGCCTCGGAGGGGCAGGTCGAGCTTTTCGGGCACAAGGTGGATGCCGGCGATATCGAGACGCGCAAGCGCGTCGGCTACATGTCGCAATCCTTCTCGCTTTACGGGCAACTCAGCCTGAGTCAGAACCTGCGGCTGCACGCACGACTGTTTCGGCTGCCACCAGATGAGATCGAGAGCCGGATCAAGGAGTTGCTTGACCGTTTCGGCCTGACCCGCCACGCCGATGACGCGGCTGGCGCGCTGCCCCTGGGGCTGCGCCAGCGGCTGTCGCTGGCGGCAGCGATCATTCATCGTCCCGAGTTGCTGATCCTTGACGAACCAACATCGGGCGTCGATCCGGCCGGGCGCGATGCGTTCTGGCAGATCCTGTCGGACCTGTCGCGCGACGGGGGAGTGACGATCTTCGTCTCGACCCATTTCATGAACGAGGCCGAGCTGTGCGACCGTATCTCGTTGATGCACAAGGGGCAGGTGCTGACGGTGGGCACCCCCGATGAAATCGCCGCGGATCGCGGCGATGGCGATCTGGAGTCGGCCTTCATAACCCATATCCGCGAGAACGACGACGACATCACCGACGACGAAGAAGAAGATGCGGAGCCGAAAGAACGCCTCAAATCCGAAGATGAGGCCCGGCGCCGCCCGCGCGGCATGGCCTTCGTGCGGCGGCTGTTGGCCTATACAAGGCGTGAGAGTTTCGAGGTTCTGCGCGACCCGATCCGTATGACCTTTGCCTTCGGCGGCAGTATCCTCTTGATGTTTCTCTTCGCCTACGGGATTTCGATGGACGTCGAGGACATGGAATTTGCCTCTTTCGATCAGGACCGCAGCCCCGAAAGCCGGGCCTATCTTCAGACCTTCGATGGCTCACGCTATTTCGAAAGGGTAGCAACCGTGGAAAGCCGCGCAGCCCTCGTGGAATTGATGCGGGCGGGCGAGACGACGCTGATCGTGGGTATTCCAAACGGCTATGGCAAGGCGTTGCGCGAAGGGCGCGCGACAGCGGTTTCGGCCTGGATCGACGGCGCCAACACGCAGCGAGCCGCCACCATCGAAGGCTATGTGCAGGGCGCGCATGCCAGCTATCTGGCCGCGCGCATACGCGATGCCGGCGTCGATACCAAGAAAGGCGCAGATCTGACCGTGACGACGCGGTTCGACTACAACCCGACGGTTGACAGCATCATGGCGATCGCGCCGTCGGTGCCCGCGATCTTGCTGATGATGTTCCCTTCTATCCTGATGGCGATCAGCGTGGCGCGTGAACGCGAGATCGGCACGATCACCAATTTCCATGTCACGCCCACCCGCCGGATCGAATTCATGCTGGGCAAGCAGCTTCCCTATATAGCCATCGGGATGATCAATTTCACGATCATGACCGCGATGGCGGCCTGGCTGTTCGGAGTGCCGTTCAAGGGCAGTTTTTCGGTTCTCGCCCTTGGGGCGCTGGTTTACGTGATGGCCTCGACCTCCTATGGACTTCTGGTGTCGGTTTTCACGCAGACACAAGTCGCGGCCGTTTTCGCGACCATGGTGATCTCTATGATGCCAACGGTGATCTTCTCGGGCATGATGCAACCGGTGGCCTCGCTTGAGGGGGGTGCGCGGCTGATCGGGATGGCGTGGCCCACACATTACTACATGTACATGAGCGTGGGCGCCTTCACCAAGGGGCTTGGAGTAGCTGAGCTCGGCAGCGAGATCATGTGGATCGCTCTGTTCGTGCCTGCCTTCCTGTTACCGGCGCAGCTTTTGCTGCGCAAACAGGCGCGATAGACGATGCGGCGGATTGTGGGAAATATCACCTGGCTTGGGCGCAAGGAATTTCTGAGCGTGCTGCGCGATTGGCTGCTGCTGGCGCTGGTAGTCTACGCATTCGGGCCGGGCATCTATTTTCAGGCGCAATCAGCGGGCGAAAGCGTGAACAATGCCGCCGTGGCATTCGTGGACAACGACCGTTCCCCCCTGTCGCGGGCCATGCGGGAGGCGCTTTATGGTCCATGGTTTCAGCGGCCAGAGCTGATTTCGGGCGCGCGCATCGACGCGGTGATGGATGCCGACACGTTCACTTTCGTCGTGGTGCTGCCACGCGATATGGCCGCCGACCTGCGCGCGGGGCGGGCCGTGACGATTCAGTTGAACGTCGATGCCACCGACGTGATGCAGGCAACGGTAGGTGCAAACTACATCCGCTCCATCCTGGCACGCGAGGCACAGCATTTCACGACAGGCGAGGCCGGGGCGGCGGCGGCGCAGATCGAGCTTGTGCTGCGCCGCGCCTTCAACCCGAATGGCAACAGCACATGGTTCGAGGCCATATCCGCGCTGCTGAACTGGCTGACCACATTGACCGTCATCCTGACCGGCGCGGCGCTGATCCGAGAGCGGGAGCACGGCACGATCGATCATTTGCTGGTAATGCCGGTGACACCTTTCGAAATCGCGATGTCCAAGGTGCTGGCCAATGCGGCGATCGTCTTTGCCGCCTTCACCGCGTCGCTTCTCTTCGTGGTGCGGGGGCTGCTGGATGTGCCGATCGCCGGTTCTGTGCCACTGTTTCTATCGGGCACATTCCTGTATCTTTTCGCGGCGGCCGCGATTGGGGTGCTTCTGGGTACGGCGGCGCGGTCAATGGCGCAATTCGCACTTCTGATGATAATCACGATCTTGCCGATGATGATCCTGTCGGGGGGGATGAGTCCCGTGGAAAGCCAGCCGCAGTGGCTGCAATACATCACGTGGTTCCTGCCCTCACGTCACTACCTGAGCTTCTCCGAAGCGGTGCTCTATCGCGGCGCCGGCGTCGGAATCGTCTGGCCCGAAGTCGTGCTTGTGGGCGTGCTCGGGTCCGGATTCCTGGCCGTGTCCTTGATCTTGTTCCGGCGGGCGGTGACCGCAGCGGGTCCCTAGGCAGCGCGGAAAGCTGGAGAGTTTTCCAGCTACGCGTCGCGCTCGATCAAAAGGGCAATTCCCTGCCCGCCACCAATACACAGGGTCACGAGACCGCGGTGCAGATCGTCGCGCGCCATCGAATGCATCAGCCGAGTGGTCAGAATGGCCCCTGTGGCACCAATCGGATGACCATGTGCAATGGCCCCACCCTCGACATTCACAATGTCCTCGGACAGTCCGATCTTGTCGGTCAGGGCGATGGCGATTGCTGCGAAAGCCTCGTTGATCTCAACTCTGTCGATATCCGCCGCAGACAAGTTCGCCCGCCCGAGGGCTTGCTGCACCGCCGGAACCGGTCCGAGACCGAACATGCCCGGTTCAACGGCACCGAACCCGGTAGAGACCAAACGGGCAAGCACATCAAGCCCGTGCTTGTCGGCAAACTCGCGCGAAGCGACGATCATCGCCGAAGCCGCGCTGTTCAGCCCGGGCGCGTTGCCGGCTGTAATCGTGCCGTTCTCACGGAATGCGGGTTTCAGCTTGGCAAGGCTCTTCGCGGTCGCGTCAGGACGGTTTGATTCATCCTCCTCGAACACCTGCTCGCCGGATTTTCCCTTGAGCGCGACGGGCACGATCTCGTCCTTGAAGTGCCCATCGGACTGCGCCCGCGAGAACCGTTGCTGCGACCGCGCGGCCCACGCATCCTGCGCTTCACGCGAGATGCCGTACTGCTCGACCAGATCTTCAGTATGCCAGCCGGAATGTTTTCCCGAAAAGGCATCGTTCAAGCCGTCGCGCAGGGTCGCATCCGCGATTTTCCCCGGTCCCATCCGATACCCCCATCGGCCGGACTCGAGCAGATAGGGACCAAGGTCCATGTTCTCCATGCCACCGGCAATCATGCAATCGGCTTCTCCAAGGCGGATTTGCCGTGCGGCTGCGGCGATGGCCTCGGCTCCGGAACCGCAAACGCGATTGACAGTCACCGCGGGCACGTTTTCCGGCAATCCACCGTTCAAAACCGCCTGCCGTGCCGAGTTCATTCCCGAGCCTGCCTGCACCACCTGGCCAAAGACGGCCCCATCGATGAATTCGCCGGACAAACCACTACGCCTAAGCACCTCGCGCACGACTGTCGCTCCAAGATCCGCAGCAGGCGTATCCTTCAAAGTGCCGCCGAAACGGCCAACCGGGGTTCGAGTTGCATGACAAAGGACTACTTCGGGCATGGTCATTTTCCGCCTTTCTGTCACGGCTCGAGATACAAGGTGCCGGGTCGCTCGACACGTGGCTTCAGCCGCAATCGCAGTTTTCAAATTTCCCGGACAAGCCTGCCAAAAGCGCCCGACCCAGGCATTGATCAAGGTTAACGGCATCCTGGGCGGATATGGCCATGATCGCCGGCCGAACCGTCCTTCCACAGCGGGGCGGCGCATGGCACGTGGGTCCACGAATTCACCGACCCCTTGGGGGATCACACCCGCCAGATAATGAAGGCACTCACCTTCGCGCCCGAAGAAAATGGCTCTACCCTGGCACCGGCGCCGGTCATAGCCACCGCAAGCGCGGTGGCGGCGAGGACCGTCAACAGGGATTGCCCGATCGCGGCCATTGCCTGAAGGCGCCACAGCGGAAAGATCCGTTGACGCAGGTTAATGCCACCGACCGCTCGGATGCCTTAACTCACCGGGACATCCGACCATGGAGCGGGAATGAGCGGCGAGACGGATAATCAGGTGATCGGGCATGTCGTGTCCATCGAAGGCAGTATCGCCGACATCGCCTTTTCTGGGCGCGCACCTCACGCGGGAACGCGACTGATCAGCACGTCCGAGCCACAGATCGTGATCGAGGTTGCCAGCCAGCCTTCCGCCGATACGGTTCGCGGGCTGGTCCTCAATCCGCTCGAGGGGCTGCATCTGGGCATGGCGGTGCGCGACACCGGCGCGCCCCTCGACGTCCCGGTGGGGGAGCCGGTTCTCGGCCGTATGCTCAACCTGTTTGGCCAGACCATCGATGGCGAAAAACCGATCACGGACGCCACGCGCCGTCCGATCCGCAGCGCCCCGGTGCCGCTGGCCCAGCGCCGGGTCGAGGGCGAGATATTCGAAACCGGAATCAAGGCGATCGACCTGCTGAGCCCGCTGGAACGCGGCGGCAAGGCCGGCCTGTTCGGCGGCGCGGGCGTGGGCAAGACGGTGCTGATCACCGAGATGATCCACAACATGGTGGCGGAGTATGATGGTCTGAGCCTCTTCTGCGGGATCGGCGAGCGGTGTCGCGAAGCCGAGGAGCTTTATCGCGAAATGGGCGAGGCCGGGGTTCGGGACAAGACCGTCATGGTCTTCGGCCAGATGAACGAAAGCCCCGGCGTGCGGTTTCGCGTGGGCCATGCCGCGTTGACCATGGCGGAGTATTTCCGCGATGAGATGCAGCGCGACGTGCTGGTTCTGATCGACAACATCTTCCGCTTCGTGCAGGCGGGGTCCGAAGTGTCGGGCCTTCTGGGCCGCATTCCCAGCCGAGTTGGCTATCAACCATCTTTGGGCACCGAGCTGGCGGAGTTGGAGGAACGTATCTGCTCGACCGACCAGGGCACGCTGACGTCCATACAGGCGGTCTACGTGCCGGCTGACGACTTCACCGATCCAGCCGCCACGCACACGTTTTCGCATCTTTCCGCTTCGATCATGCTGTCGCGCAAGAAAGCGGCCGAGGGGCTTTATCCGGCGATCGATCCTCTCGGGAGCTACTCCAAGATGCTGACCCCCGCCACGGTCAGCGAGCGTCATTATCGCGTAGCCCGCGCCGTGCGTTCGACATTGGCGGAATATGAAGACCTCAAGGACATCATCGCCATGCTGGGTCTTGAAGAACTGTCCGAAGGTGATCGGGCCACCGTGCAGCGCGCAAGACGGCTGGAGCGTTTCCTGACGCAGCCATTCTTCACCACGGAGCAATTTACCGGCAAACCCGGGAAACTGGTTCCGCTCGAAGACACGCTGGACTCGTGCGAGCGCATTATGGGCGACGAGTTCGGTGATCGCCCGGAGGGCGATTTCTACATGATCGGCGCGGTGGATGAACTGGCAGACGAGGCGAGCGATGATGCAGCTTGAGATCGTGACCCCGACCCGCGTGGCACTGGATATGCAAGTTACAAAGATAAACACCGAGGCGCCCAATGGCGCCTTCGGTCTTCTGCCACGGCATGTCGATTTCATCTCGCAACTCGTTACCGGTATTCTCTCGTTCACCCCCGAAGACGAGCCCGAACGCTTCGCCGCGTTGAACGGCGGCACGCTGGTGAAATGCGGCGACAAGGTCACGGTTTCCACCCGCAACGCGATCCTGGGCGATGATCTGGAGGCGCTTCAGACGCGGGTGCGCGAAGAATTCCGCCAGATCACCGAACACGAACGCGAAGCGCGTGCAGCGCTGGCGCGACTGGAGGCGGGCATGGTGCGGCGCTTCATGGAACTGGGCGAAACACAATGACAAACAGGGATGACGACAGCGACGCCATCACCCGAAAGGCTAGGCGCAAACTTGCCGCACGCAAGCGTGGCGAACGCGGTGCGTGGTTCGGCCTGGGCATGTTCGGCCTGGTGGGCTGGGCCGTGGCGGTGCCGACCGTTCTTGGCACGGCGCTTGGTCTATGGATCGATTCCGCGACCGGGTCCGAGCGTTCCTGGACGCTGGCGTTGCTGCTGGCCGGCGTGGCGGTGGGCTGCCTGAACGCGTGGTACTGGATCCAACGCGAAAGCCGGGACGACTGAGACCCGCCAAGGAGAAAGGAGATGACATGCCATCAACCATATTGTCCCTGCTAATCGGGTTCGCGGCAGGAGCCGCTGCCGGCTTGTTCTATTTCTCCGCGCTCTGGGCCTCTGTGCGGGGGCTGACCGCCGAATGCAGCCTGCGCAAACTCGTCCTCGGCGCCGCGTTGCGGCTGGGCGCGGTGCTTGGCGCGCTTTGGCTTGCGTTGGCCGCCGGTGTTGGCGGCCCGACCGCATTGGCGGCAGTTCCCGGCTTCGTCATCGCACGGATGCTGGTCACCCGGTGGGTTCGCCCGGCCGCGACGGAAGGCTGAAACATGCAGATCACACCGGATGAATGGATATTTCTGGAATGGCGCGGGATCGTGCTCAATGCCACGGTGGTTTTCACTTGGGGCGTCATGGCGATCCTGTCGCTGGGCTCATGGATAATAACGCGTCGCCTTTCGGAAGGGGAGACCGTATCCCGCTGGCAAGTGGCGCTTGAGGTGATCGTCGGCACGATCCGCGATCAGATCGACCAGGTCGGCGCGCAAAGACCCGAGCGCTACCTGCCTTTCATCGGCACGCTTTTCCTGTTCATCGCTACCGCGAACCTCCTGATGATCGTGCCGGGGTACCGGCCGCCGACCGGGTCGCTTTCGACCACTGCCGCGCTGGCGATTTGCGTCTTGGTGGCGGTGCCACTCTTCGCAATCCTGCAGCGGGGGCTGAGCGGGTATCTCAAGAGCTACGTCCAGCCCAACATCATCATGCTGCCTTTCAACATCATCTCGGAACTGTCTCGCACGCTGGCCCTGGCGGTGCGCCTGTATGGCAACGTCATGAGCGGCACGGTCATCGCCGGTATCCTGGTCAGCGTCGCGCCGTTCTTCTTTCCCGTCCTCATGCAGCTTCTCGGCCTGCTTACCGGCATGATCCAGGCCTACATTTTCGCCGTGCTGGCGATGGTCTATATCGCCGCCGCGACGAGGGCAGAGCAGAAGACTGCTGACAATGATCCTCAAGACCAAGGAGCGTAACCATGGATGCCTCGATCTGGATTTCCATAGCCTCGATCATAACCGCGGGGCTTACCATCGCCATCGGGTCGATCGGTCCTGCACTGGGTGAAGGGCGCGCCGCGGCACAAGCGCTGTCGGCGCTTGCGCAACAGCCCGATGCCTCGAACACGATCACCCGCACGTTGTTCGTCAGTCTCGCTATGATCGAATCCACAGCAATATATTGCTTCGTGGTATCCATGATCCTGATCTTCGCCAATCCCTTCACCGATCTGGCCACACAGGCCGCCGGGGGCTGACAACATGCAAATCGACTGGCTGACCGTCGCGGCGCAGATCGTCAATTTCCTGATTCTCGTCTGGCTGCTGCAAAAACTTCTCTACGGGCCGATCATCAACGCCATGAAACGTCGCGAGGAGCGCATCGAGGAGCGGCTGTCCGACGCCCGCGAGACCCGCGAAGCGGCCGAGGAAGAGGCCCAGAACCTCAAGCAAAAACAGGCGGATCTGGATGCGCGGAAAGAAGAGATACGCGAACAGGCCCGGCAGGAAGCCGAGGATTTGCGCCGAAGACGCGAACGCGAGATCGAGCAGGAAGCGGATGAACAGCGTGCTGCCCTGCGCGAGAGGATCGAGGCCGAGCGCGACGAAGCCCTGCGCGACATCCGCAAGCGCGCCGCCGCCAGCACCTTCACGGCGATCCGAGACATTCTGCGCGACTTTGCCAATGCTGATCTGACAAACGAGATGGCGACCCGCTTCGCCGAGCACCTCAAGACGCTGCCCGGCGATGACAAGGACCGGCTGAGCAAAGCCGCGCAGGAAGCTGACGAGCCGGCCCGGGTGATCGGTAGCACCGAACTGCCCTCCGCCATCCGGTCCAAACTCACCCGCGCAATCCATCAGACCTTCGCGGAAGACCTCGAGGTCGAATATGAAACCGACCCGGATATGCTTCTTGGCCTGCGGCTGAGCATTTCAGGCCAAACGGCCGAATGGTCGGCCAGCCGGCATCTGGACCGGCTGGAAGAGGATATTCGCGAGACCCTGACACATGCCGTGCCTGCGCAAACGCAAAAGGACGCCGCCTGAAAGATGCTTGAGGACATCGCCCCGGACCTGTTCGACCTGATCGATACGCGCCTTGCCGACGCGACACCCGAAATGGTGATCGCCGATATCGCCCGCGTCGTCAGCGTCGGCAACGGAGTCGCGCGCGTGGTCGGTTTTTCGGACCTCGGAGCAAACGAATTGCTGCGCTTCCCCGGCGGAGTGTTCGGCCTCGCCACCAGCCTGAACCGGGATAGCGTGGGGGTCGTCCTGTTGGGCAAGAGCGAGGCCGTCCGCGTCGGCGATAGCGTCAGCCGAACGCGGCGCGTGGCCGACGTGCCGGTAGGTGAGGCATTGCTTGGCCGGGTTGTTGATCCGCTGGGGCGTGCCCTTGACGAGGCGGGGCCGATCCGCGCAAGCGAGAGTCTGCGGATCGAACGCCCTGCCCCCGAGATCATGGACCGCGACCCTGTCGATCAGCCGCTGCAAACGGGGATCAAGGCAGTGGATGCCGCCGTGCCCATCGGCCGTGGCCAACGCGAGCTGATAGTCGGCGACCGGCAGACCGGCAAGACCGCCATCGCCGTCGACACCATCCTGAACCAGCAAGAAGGTGACGTTGTCGCAGTCTACTGCGCCATCGGGCAGCGTGCTTCCGCGGTGGCGCGGGTGATCGAGAAATTGCGACGGGGCGGCGCGCTGGAACGCACCATCGTGCTGGTTGCCTCGGGCGAGGATGCACCAGGCCTGCGATACATCGCGCCCTACGCGGCCACCTCGATGGCCGAGCATTTCATGGAACAGGGGCGCGACGTGCTGATCGTCTATGACGACCTGACGCGCCACGCCCGCGCGTATCGGGAGTTGTCGCTGCTGTTGCGCCGCCCGCCGGGACGCGAGGCCTATCCGGGCGATATTTTCTACATCCATTCCCGCTTGCTGGAGCGCGCCACACACCTGCGCGACGAGCACGGCGGCGGGTCGCTGACCGCGCTGCCGATCATCGAGACGCAGGCGCAGAACATCTCGGCCTTCATCCCCACCAACCTGATCTCGATCACCGACGGGCAGATCTACCTCTCGCCCAAGCTTTTCGAAATGGGCCAGCTTCCGGCCATCGATATCGGCGAATCGGTCAGCCGTGTGGGCGGTAAGGTGCAATTGCCCGCATTCCGCGCCGTGGCCGGAGATTTACGGCTGTTCTATTCCCAGTTCGAGGAATTGGAAAGCTTCGCAAGGTTCGGCACGCAGATGGACGACGACACCCGCGCCAAACTGGAGCGGGGCCGCCGGGTGCGCGCGATCCTGCGCCAGAACGAACAGGACCACATGGATGTGGCCCCACAGATCGCGGTCCTGCTGGCCGCGACCGAGGGGTGCCTGGACGCCATTTCCGTGGACCTGGTCCCCGAGGCGGAGAAATCCATACGCACCCGTCTTGCGGACGGCAACGATGCCCTGCGCGAGGCGCTGTTGTCCGGTGACAGGCTGAACGACGAGGATCGGACCGCGCTTCTCGATCTGATAGATGACGCTCTGGGCGATATCGGAGACGAAGATGGACACGCTTGAGTCCATCGCTGGACAACTGGATACAACCCGCGAGATCCAGTCCATCGTGCGGGTCATGAAGTCACTCTCGGCGGTCAGCATCACCCAGTATGAAACCGCCGTCGATGCGCTCACTGCCTATCGCGACACGATCGACAAGGGGATGCAGGTTGTCCTTCAGGATTACCGCATCCGCGAGGGGCACCTTCCGCCCCGGCTGTTCCCGGACGCGTCCGGGCGCGAGGGCTGGATCGTCATCGGGTCCGACCGCGGCCTTTGCGGCCGTTTCAACGAGACGATCGCCAGCTTTGCCCAAAGCCGGCTGGACAACCGCGAGGAGCCGCCCATGCTATGTGTCGCCGGCCTGCGCGCGGCTGCGCGGCTCAAGACATCGGGGCTTGATGCCGACAAGCTGCTCACACTGCCGGGCTCGGTTGAAGGGCTGATAGAAACCGCTCAGTCGATCCTGATCGAGGTCGAGCGCTGGCGGGATCGCGAAGGCGTCCGCAGGGTCCATGTGGCCTACAATCGCCGCGGGGAACAATCCCGCGCCGACCCCCGCGCCATCCAGATATTGCCGGTGTCGCAAGAGGATCTTCTGCGCTTGGCCGACGCCCCATGGCCCGGGTCCAGCCTGCCGAGCTTCAGCATGGCACCCGACGCGTTGCTGTCCTGGCTCGTGCGACAACGGATGTTCTTGGAAGTCTACGAGGCTCTGGCGCAGTCACTGGCCAGCGAACACGCCGCGCGGCTGGCCGCCATGCAGGCCGCAGACCGCAACATCGAGGAACGGCGCGAGGATATCGAAAGCCTCTATCGCCAGAAGCGACAGGAAGCCATCACGCGCGAATTGCTGGACGTCGTCGCCGGGTTTGAAGCCTCAGGCGCCAATGAGTAAGCCCGCTTTCCTCTTGCTCCGGGTTAAGGCGCCCGCACCCGACGAAGCCCATACTTTTCCGATGCGGAAACGATTTCCAGAAAGGGAGGTATCGATGAAAATCAACGAAATCATGACCAATACCGTCAACCGCGTCGCACCGGATACCGAGATCAACGCGGCCGCGCAAATGATGCGTGAGGACGACATCGGGGTGCTACCGGTTGAACAGGATGACAAACTGATCGGCATGGTGACCGACCGGGATATCGTGACCCGGATACTGGGCACCGGCAAGGATGCCACGCAATCCCGTGTCAGTGATGCCATGTCGAAACAGACGCTTTACTGTTTCGACGATGAAGAGGTTAAGTCTGTTGCGCAGAACATGAGCGAAAATCAGGTTCGGCGGATGCCGGTGGTCAACCGCGACAAGCGGCTTGTCGGAATCGTGTCGCTGGGCGATATCGCCTGCCACACGCAGGCGGACGTCTCGGGCGAGGCCCTGCAAGGCGTGAGCGAGGAGCTGGGAGGTTAGAAAACCTGACCGGGGCCGCGCCGTGCGGCGCCCTCAGAGCAGGCCGATAGCGGCCTGCGCCAGTATGCTTTCTTCGTCCGTCGGCAGCATCAGTATCTCGACCCTGCTGTCGGCGGCAGAAATCACCGGTCCGTCGGCTCTGTTGGCATCGGCGTCGAGTTTTCCGCCTTGCCATTCGATCGCCTCGCACAGCTTCTGGCGCAACTCCGGCATATGTTCGCCCATACCCCCGGTCAGAACCAGCCCGTCGATTCCGCCCAGCGCCGCGGTGAGCGAGCCCACCTCGCGGCGGAAGCGATAGACGAAAAGTGACACGGCCTCCGCCGCTTCCGCAGCGTCCGAGGCCAGTAGATCTGCCATTTCGCCGCTGATCCCTGATACGCCCAGAAGGCCGGATTGCTGGTAGAGTATATCGCGCACCTCCTCCGGGGCGAACCCGCGGTCAAGGATCATGTGCAGCACCGCGCCGGGATCGAGGCTCCCACAGCGCTGGCCCATCGGCATACCTTCAAGGGCCGTCAGCCCCATCGTCGTGGCCATGCTGCGCCCCGTGTCCAGGGCACACAGGCTGACGCCATGACCCAGATGCGCCACGATGGTCCGCCCCGCATGCAGGTGCGGATAATCCTGTTTCAGCGTTTCAGCGATATGTTCATAGGAAAGGCCGTGAAATCCGTAACGCAGGATACCGTCCTCGCTCAGGTGGCGCGGCAGGGCATAGAGTTGCGCCAGCCTTGGCTGGGATCTGTGAAATGCCGTATCGAAGCAGGCGATCTGCGCGAGATCGGGATAGCGCTCGGCGAGTTGCCGGATCGGGCGCAGGTTATGCGGCTGGTGGCTGGGCGCCAGCGGTGACAAGCTGTCCAGCCGGTCCAGTAGATCCGTCGTCACTGGTGCCGGCGAGGTGAGATCCTCTCCGCCATGGACCACGCGGTGGGACGCGGCGCGCAGGTGCGCCATGTCGATCAGGTCTTCCAGTTGGTCCATCACGGCAGCAAAGGCATCTTCATGCGGGGCGTCGCCGGGGGCGGGCAACTCGCTTTCCTCGGTGTTGTTGGCGTCGTGATCGACGACCTCCAGGATCATCTGTCGCGGCAGGCCACGGATCGAGATCGAATAACCCCGTTCGGGTTTATCCGCGTTCAGGCGGTAGACACCGCAGCGCAGGCTGGAGGAGCCGGCATTGAAGGTGACGACGAGGTTTTCGTTCATGGCGTCTTCCTCTTCCTTCGCTTCGCCACCGCGGCCAGACAGGCCAGAGCGGCGGAGGCGCGGCGCTCGCTCTCGGTGTCGGCGCGGCTGGTCAGGGCAATGGGCACCGCCGCGCCCATCACCACGCCCGCCGCTTCGGCCCCGGCGAGATAGTCGAGATCCTTGGCCAGGATATTGCCGGAAATCAGATCGGGCACGATCAAAACATCGGCCTGCCCCGCGACCGGCGAGGTGATATTCTTGATGCGCGCCGCCTCGGGCGAGACGGCATTGTCCATCGCCAGAGGTCCGTCAATCTCTGCGCCGGTGATACTGCCCCGGTCCGCCATCTTGCATATCGCGGCGGCATAGATCGTCGACTGGATCTCTTCCGAGACGTTTTCGACGCACGATAACAGCGCAACGCGGGGTCGCTCGATGCCAAGCGCATGGGCCAGGTCGATGGCGTTGCAGGTGATGTCGCGCAACTGGCCGAGATCGGGGCGCACGTTGATCGCGGCGTCGGAGATGAACAGGAGTCTCTCGTAGTTGGGCACGTCCATCGCAAAGACATGACTGACGCGCCGGTCGGTGTGCATCGCGCGTTCTTTCAGCACTGCGCGCATCAGCGTATCGGTATGCAGCGCGCCTTTCATCAGCGCATCGAGCTTGCCGGCGGTGACCATTTCAACGGCTTTCTCGGCGGCGTCGGCCTCGGTTTCCGCAGGTTCGATCACCAAACTGTCGATGTCGGTGCCTTCATCGCGGGCAATGTCGCGAATGGTATCTTCGGGGCCGATGAGAACCGGGTCGATCAGCCCGAACTCCTTTGCCGCCAACGCGCCTTTCAGGCTGGGTGCGTCCGTGGGATGAACAACGCCCATGGTGATACGCCCGGCCTCAAGCGCGATCTCTTCAAGCCGCGCGAACCGGTCGATGCGGTCGGGCTTGCTGGTGGTGCCGTCCTCGGACATGGTGCATCCCCTCAGCTTTGATGGACATATGTGCCCGGCGCATCCTCTAGCGGGGCCAGACGGGGTGAATCGCCGCCCATCTTCGGCGGCTTGGTATCACCGGTGGATTTCTCTTGAAGCCACCGCACCAGTTCCGGCCACCATGATCCTTCATGACGGTCCGCCACCTGACGCCACTCTTCGGGCGCCATGTAGCGCGCGTCGCCAGGTGTCGTGCGAATACGGTACTCGCGCCCTTCGTGACCGGGTTCACTGACGATCCCGGCATTATGCCCGCCGCTGGTCAGCACGAAGGTGATGTCCGTACCGGCGAGCAGATGCAGTTTGTGCACCGATCGCCACGGCGCAATATGGTCGCTTGTGGTCGAAACGCAGAAAACGGGCACCCGAATGTCGCTGATCGCAACGGGGTTTTCGCCTATTTTGTATTTTCCCTCCGCCAGCGCGTTTTCAAGGTAGAAGCGGCGCAGGTATTCGCTGTGCATCCGGTAGGGCATCCGTGTGGCGTCGGCGTTCCATGCCATCAGGTCGAACATGCCCTGACGGTTGCCACGCAGGTATTCCTTGATGTAGCGCGACCAGATCAGATCGCGCGACTTCAGTAGCTGGAAGGCACCGGCCATCTGCTTGGTGTCCAGATAGCCCTGGTCCCACATCATGTTTTCCAGGTAGGACACCTCGCTTTCGCTGGTGAACAGCTGCAACTCGCCCGGCTCTTCGAAATCGGTCTGGGTGGCGAAAAGCGTGAGGCTCTGTAGCCGGTCATCGCCATCACGGGCCATTTGCGCCGCCTTGGCCGACAGCAGCGTGCCGCCGATGCAATAGCCCACGGCGTGCATTTTCACGTCCGGGACAATTTCGGACACCGCGTCCATCGCTTCGGACAGGGCGGTGATGTAGTCGCTCATGCCGAGGTCACGATCCGCCGAGGTGGGGTTGCGCCAGGACAGGCAAAAGACGGTGAATCCCTGTTCGACAAGGTAATTGATCAGCGAATTATGCGGCGACAGGTCAAGGATATAGTATTTCATGATCCAGGCCGGCACGATCAGGATCGGCTCTGCCTTCACCTTGTCGGTTTTGGGTTGGTATTGCAGCAGTTCCAGAAGATGGTTGCGGAACACCACGCGCCCCTCTGTCGTGGCCACCTCGTGGCCGGGACGGTAGTTTTCCGCGCCCACGGGCAGCTTGCCGGAAATCTCGCGCTCCCAGTCCTCCAGGAAGTTCTGGAATCCCTCGACAAGGTTCATGCCGCCGCTTTCCACGGTCAGGCGCGCGATCTCGGGATTGGTCCAGACGAAATTCGACGGCGAAACCGTGTCGAGCAATTGCCGCGTAACGAAGGAGGTGACCTGCTCCTCATGCCGCGACAGCCCGTCGACATCGTTGGTGGCGTTGTACCACCATTGCTGCGCCAACAGGAAGTTCTGCGCAATCAGGCTGTAGGGCCACAGGCGCCAATCCGCGCCCTCGAAGCGGTCGTCATGTTCCAGCGGTTCGATGCAAGGCGGCGTTTGGGGGTCACGCAATGCGGCGCTTTGCTGGATGGCCAACCTTGCGGATTTGCGCGCAGCCTTTTCCACCAGCTGTACTTGCTTGCCGGGCGATCCCCACAGATGCGCCCCCCAGTTGAAAAAGGTTGACGCCAGCCCGAAGGGCGTCACACCAAGGGTGAACCTGGCCAGATGTGCCTTGAACGCCCGGTCCAGGCTTTCGGTGCTGTAGCGATCAACTTCAGGCGGGCGCGGGGCGCAGTCCAGCTCGGGTGGTTCGGCATCCAGCCCCTCATGCCTGTCGCGCTCGGCATCGGTGCGGCCGATTTCGTTCGAATCTGCGCCGCTGGGAAACCGGCTGATATTTGAGGCTTTTTGTGCCATGAGCAGTCCTCGTCTTTTCGATTCTACCTGATGTGAAAACCGCCATTCACGGGCAAGGTCGCTCCGGTGATGAACCCGGCGCCTTCAGAGGCCAGAAACGCCACGCAGTGCCCGATTTCCTCCGGCTTGGCCAAGCGGTGCATCAAGACGCTCCCGATTATGTCTTCAATGATCTCGTCCGGCACCTGATCGACCATCGGCGTGTCGGCATAGCCCGGCGTGATGGCGTTGACGGTGATGTTCTTTGGGGCCGATTCCCGCGCAAGCGCCCGGGTAAAGCCAAGTATGCCGGCCTTGGCGGCACAATAATTGGTCTGGCCTAGCTGGCCGCGTTCGGCGTTGACCGACGAGATGTTGATGATCCGGCCGCTTTCGCGTTCACGCATTCCTTCGATCACGGCGCGGCACATGTTGAACATCGACCCCAGATCGACGTCGATCACGGCATCCCAGTCCGCGCGCGACATCTTGTGCAACATCTTGTCGCGGTTCACACCCGCGTTGTTCACCAGAATGTCGATGGGCCCGACGTCCTTCTCGACCGCCGCAACGCCTTCGGCGCAGGCGACCGGGTCGGCCACGTCCCATTCATAAACGGGCATTCCCGTCTCTTTTCCGAAGGCATCGGCGCGCTCACCGCAGCCCAGATGCGTGAC
>JAABTI010000208.1 GCA_011389955.1 Paracoccaceae bacterium
CATCGGTCTGGCGGATGTCATGGGCCATGTCGGCCCCTATCAAGCCCAGTGGAATGGCCGTGAGGATCAACAACGCGATGATCCAGTGAAAGGTCTTCGACACTGCGCCATAGGTGGATGACGTGTTTCGTAGCGACATGAAGCGCTCCTTGTGACTGCTTGCGCCAGACCCTAAGCGGCGAACGCCCTGCGCGCCAATGCGATTGCGCGCACAATCGCGGTGCGCAGATGCGTGGTTTGCGTTGCGTGACGGTCTTTGGCGCGGTAACTGGGGCCGAAGCTAGCTGGAGGATTACATGAGCCGCGCATTCGTATTTCCGGGGCAGGGGGCACAGACGATCGGTATGGGGCACGACCTGGCGCGGGCCTATCCTGCCGCCAAGGCGGTGTTCGACGAGGTGGACGAGGCCCTGGGCGAGAACCTGTCCGCCCTCGTATGGGAGGGTGATCAGGACACGCTCACCCTGACGCAGAACGCGCAGCCGGCGTTGATGGCCACCTCTCTGGCGGCGATGCGCGCCCTGGAGGCCGAAGGTGTCGATCTGGCGGATGCAGCCGGTTTTGTCGCCGGGCATTCGCTGGGGGAATATTCGGCGCTCGCCGCGGCTGGTGCATTGAGCGTGGCGGATGCCGCGCGTTTGCTGCGTTTGCGTGGCCGCGCGATGCAAGAGGCGGTGCCCGTGGGCGAAGGCGCCATGGCTGCAATCCTGGGGCTGGACCTTCAGGCTGTTACCGAGGTGGCCGCCGAGGCGGCGCAGGGTGATGTCTGCGAGGCCGCCAATGACAATGACCCCGGCCAGGTGGTCGTGTCGGGCCATCGCGCGGCGGTGGAGCGCGCAGTGGAGATCGCCAAGGAGCGCGGCGCGCGGCGCGCGATGCTGCTGCCTGTCAGCGCCCCGTTTCACTGTGCCTTGATGGAACCGGCCGCCCGCGCCATGGCCGGTGCCCTGGCCGAGGTCACGATCACGGCCCCCGTGCGTCCGTTGGTGGCGAATGTGCTGGCCGATACCGTCAGCGAACCGGATCGCATCCGCGCGCTGCTGGTCGAACAGGTCACCGGACGTGTCCGCTGGCGCGAGAGCGTCGAGACGATGGCAACGCGGGGCGTGACCGAAATATGGGAAATTGGCGCCGGCAAGGCCTTGTCGGGCATGGTGCGGCGTATCGATCGCTCCATCGCGTGTCGTGCCGTGGGCACACCCGATGAGGTGGCGCAGGCCGCTGCAAGCTTGCAGGCGTGATTGACGAGCCAAGGAGAAAAAAATGTTTGATCTGACTGGAAAATGCGCGCTGGTCACCGGCGCATCGGGAGGCATCGGCGGCGCGATCGCACGGGCGCTGCATGTTTCCGGCGCCACCGTGGGCCTGAGCGGCACGCGCGTTGCCCCCCTGGAGGAACTGGCGGCAGAGCTCGGCAGTCGCGCGCATGTCCTGCCCTGCGACCTGGGAGATGCCGAGGCGGTCAATGCCCTGCCGAAGCAGGCTACCGAGGTGATGGGAGGACTGGATATCCTCGTCAACAACGCCGGAATTACCCGCGACCAGGTCTTCATGCGCATGTCCGATGAAGACTGGCAGCGCGTCCTGGACGTCAACCTGACCGCGACGATGCGGCTCTGCCGTGCCGTGGTGCGGCCGATGATGAAGGCCCGCTGGGGGCGGATCATCAACATAAGCTCGATCGTCGGGGCAACCGGGAATGCCGGGCAGGCGAACTACGCCGCGGCAAAGGCGGGCATGGTCGGCATGACCAAGTCGATCGCGGCCGAGGTGGCAAGCCGGGGCATTACCGCGAATGCCGTCGCGCCGGGCTTCATTGCGACGGCAATGACAGAAGCGCTGAGCGAAGACCAGAAAGACCGGATCAATGCGCAGATTCCCGCCTCCAGAATGGGCACGCCCGAAGAGATCGCGGCGGCGGTTGTGTACCTGGCCAGCTCCGAGGCGGGCTATGTCACGGGGACGACCCTGCATGTGAATGGCGGAATGGCGATGCTCTAGCCCGGCGTGTTTGGCGGGCGGGAAAATACACGCCCAGGTGAGGTGCGAAAGCGTTTGCGTGTCGCGTATCATGTGCTATAGCGACGCAACTTTTCTAGGGGCGCGCGTGCGCTGCCTGTTTTTCCCGCCTTGCGGGACCACGAGCCGCCCTTTAGACTGGGCACAGCAAATGCCGTCCCTCCGGGCGCGAGCAGGAAACGGGCGTTTCGCCCAACAGAATGAGGACTGGAATCATGAGCGACATCGCAGATCGCGTCAAAAAGATCGTTGTGGAGCACCTGGGCGTTGAAGAGGACAAGGTGGTCGAAAACGCCTCGTTCATCGACGATCTTGGCGCCGACAGCCTGGACACCGTCGAACTGGTCATGGCTTTCGAAGAAGAGTTCGGCATCGAAATTCCCGATGATGCGGCCGAAACGATCCAGACCTTCGGCGACGCGGTGAAGTTCATTTCAGAGGCTTCCTGAGCCACGGTCTGACCCCTGTTTTTGAAGGGCCCCTGCCAATGATGGCGGGGGCTTTTTGCATTTTTGGCGCGAACGTGCGCCCGTATGCCGATTTGGAGATATCGCGCAAACTTGATAGGTTCCACCTTGTGTTGGTCCGGTGTTGACCCGGCGGCATGCAGATGTGCGAAACCCTCATCAAAAGGCGATGTCATGATCATCTACCCTACCATCGAACTGAAAGACGGGACTTGTGTTTCGCTGACGCGTGGGCGCTTGCAAGACCCGGAGATCTGGCACGTCGATCCCGTGGAAACCGCGCACGCATTT
>JAABTI010000209.1 GCA_011389955.1 Paracoccaceae bacterium
GGGCACCTCCAGCGCGGCCAGTTCCTCGGCCGCGGATCGCGCGATGGCGCGCGTGCGGTGATCCAGGTACCGGCCCGCGAGAAGAAAGAATGTCAGCGCCAGCGCCGCGTCGAAATAGGCATGCTTGCCCGACAGCGAGGTTTCCCAGAGCGACGTGACCACCGCCAGCACGATCGCCAGCGTGATCGGCACATCCATGTTGAGCTGCCCGTGACGCAGCGCCGCCCACGCATTGCGGAAAAACGGCTGACCGGAAAACGCGATGGTCGGCAGCGTGATCGCCGCCGAAATCCAGTGGAACATGTCGCGCGTGGCATCCTCGGCCCCGGACCAGACCGAGATCGACAGCAGCATCACGTTCATCGCGGCAAAGCCCGCCACCGCCAGCCGCATCAGCAGGTCGCGCCCGGCCTTGTCGGTCTGGGTGGCGGCGATGGTGCCGGCATCCAGTTCGTGCGCCTCGTATCCGATCGCCTCCAGCACCGCGATCAGGTCCTGGGGCATCACCTCCGGGTCGGCATCCACCTGCGCGCGCTTCAGCGTCAGGTTCACCCGCGCCTCGCGTACGCCGGGATGGTCGGCGAGGGCACGCTCGACCCTGGCGATGCAGGCGGAGCAGTGGATCGTCGGTAGCGACAGGGCGATGCGCGCGTCGCGCGCGGCGGCGTCACGTTCGGCTTGCGCCTCGGCCGCAGGAGCGGCCGAACAGGCCGGACAGGCCGAGACCGAAGGGCGCGCGGCATCCGTCATGGATCACCTTTTCACATGCAGGTTGAACCGCTGCTGAAACGAGGTGCCATCCGGCGCGATGGCGTCAAGATGCACCACCCAGTTGCCACCGGCCAACTCCAGCGGGGCCACATAGGCCGAGCCATTGAAGTCCAGATCCGGCGCCACGTCCTGCGCAACCGTGGTCGCACGGCCCACCGACACCTCCAGTTCGCGCGCCTCTACCGGCGCGCCGGCCTCGTCGGTGATCCGCAGCACCAGCATGCCGTCACCCTGATCGGCCCGCACGGTCCAGCCGAGCGCCTCTTGTGCGGCCTTTCGGTCGTTGAACGTCTGGCTGGCGATATAGCCGTTGCGCACCTCGATACCCGGGAAGGTCTTGACCGCCGAGTAGGCCAGCACGAGGTTGACCCCGATGATGATGCTGAAGGCCGCGGCAAAGCCGATGAAAACGTGGCGGCCGGTAATCTTACGCTCGGACATCAGTTCCCTTTCCCGTTGAAGATGGTGTCCTTGTAGACGCGGTCGCCATTGGCATTGTCCGTGATCCAAAGGCGTATGTCGATACTCTCGCTCTGCGCCGGGTCGGACCCGGCAGGCGCGGTGACGTAGACGCGCCGTTGCAAGGTGCTGTCGGCGGGCACCGGAATGGCACTGTAAGGCGTGCCCTCGATCTGTAAACGCAGGGCCGGATCGCCCTTGACGGCCATGTTGATCATGCGTTCCTCGCCATGCTTGTTGCGCAGCCGCACGTCATAGGTATTGCGGATCGACCCGTCGGACATGGTGACATAGGTGGGGTTGCGCACCGGAGCCACGGTCAGACCGATTTCCGAGCGCACGAACAGCGCCACGATCAGGCCCACGCCGACCAGCGCCCAAAGCACGGTGTACAGGATCGTGCGGGGCCGGAAAACGTGTTGCCAGATCGGCTTGGGCGGCTTGCCCGCGCGTTCGCGCGTCTCGTCCGTCAGCGCCATGTAATCGATCAGGCCGCGCGGCTTGCCGATCCGCTCCATCACGTCGTCGCAGGCGTCGATGCACAGTGCGCAGGTAATGCATTCAAGCTGCTGGCCATCGCGGATGTCGATGCCCATGGGACAGACGTTGACGCAGGCCATGCAATCGATGCAATCGCCCAGTTCCTCGGCGCCTTCGCCCTTGCGGTGCTTGCCGCGCGGCTCGCCGCGCCATTCGCGGTAACCCACGACGAGGCTGTCCTCGTCCAGCATGGCCGCCTGGATGCGCGGCCATGGGCAGGCATAGATGCAAATCTGTTCGCGCGCGAAACCACCGAACAGGAATGTCGTCAGCGTCAGCACCAGGATGGTGATATAGGCCGCCGGGTGCGCATCGAGCGTGACAAGATCACGTGCCAGCGTCGGCGCATCCGCGAAGTAGAACACCCACGCGCCCCCCGTCGCCAGGCCGATCAGGAACCACGTTACCCATTTTGTCAGCCGCAAGCGCGCCTTGCGCAGGTCCATCTTCTGGCGATGCAGGCGCAGGCGCGCGTTGCGGTCGCCTTCGATCCATCGCTCGACCAGGATGAACAGGTCGGTCCAGACCGTCTGCGGACAGGCATAGCCGCACCACACCCGCCCGAGGGCCGAGGTGAACAGGAACAGACCCAGACCCGCCATCACCAGCAGCCCGGCGATGAAATAGAACTCGTGCGGCCAGATCTCGATCCAGAAGAAAAAGAAACGCCGGTTCGCCAGGTCGATCAGCACCGCCTGATCGGGCAGACTGGGCCCGCGGTCCCAGCGGATCCAGGGGGTCACGTAGTAGATGCCCAGCGTGACGATCAGGATCACCCACTTCAGGTTGCGGAACTTGCCCGAAACACGGCGTGGAAAGATCGGCTCGCGCGCCTGGTACAGGCTCGGCGGGGCTTCGGGTTCGGTGTTGGCCACAGATTCGCTCCGAAAGATGTCCTTGGAATTGTGCTTCTTGTCACAGGCTTCAGGCCAGATCGCTTTGACCTGTGTCAAATCTGAGTCTGGAAGTTATGTATTCGTTTCGCCCGCTTTCTCCA
>JAABTI010000210.1 GCA_011389955.1 Paracoccaceae bacterium
CCCAATCGGGATTGCCGGAAAACAGCTCCGCTTCCCACCAGACATCTCCGGCATTCATCGCCTCTGCCTCGGTCTCGGAAAGCGACGGCAGGGCGCCGCGCGCCCAGCGATGGATCGGCTTCGTTATGCGGTCGCGGCGAAAGTGCCTTAAAGTCATATCATAGCCTTGGCTGTTTTGCTCCCGTGCAAGCTCCGCCGCCATGCGAAGGATGCACGCCATGTGCATGTTCTGCGGGCAGCCGCCGCGTTTGCGGGCAACGTGTCAACGCGGCGTGACTCACCGCCTGACCGCCACGATACCAGGCTTTCGTGCACTGGGTGCGGGCAGGGCAGGCGGCAAGCTGGTTCGGTGTCATCTTCCATACCTCAGCAGCGGCGTGATGCGGCGCACGGTGGCGCGCCGGTTGGCCCGCTCCGGCCCCTGTGTCGGGACTGCCAGATCGGACTCGCCATAGCCCTGGATCACGAGGTTTTCGGGCGGCACATCGAAATATTCGACTAGGGCCAACGCGACCGATTCAGCACGCCGGTCCGACAGGGCAAGATTGTAGCTTGCCCGCCCGACCGCGTCGGTGTGGCCTTCGACAAGGAACACCTCGTCCGGGTTCCTGTCGATAAGCCCTGCCATTTCCTGGCCCAGCGCCGCGAGATCCTGCGCTTCACGCGGACGGATCACCGCCGAGTCGGTCCGGAAGTTCACCGCGTCCAGTGTCACGGGCGGCATCAGCTTGCGAACGGCGCGGATGTTGCGCACCTGGCGCAGCGAAAACTGGCGATCGATATCGGCGGCCAGTTCCGCGCTCAGCGCCTGCTCAAGCGCGGTGCGGTCGCGCCCGGAGTAGATCGTGCCACGTTCCCGCGGCTGAGGCAGGTTTTGGACGCTGACCGGTTCGAAATCCTTTTGCGTGTCGTCCAGAATCACGACCTGCGATCCGTCCGGGCGTTCGCGCACACGGCGCAGAACCCGGCCATCCGCCGCACGTATGGTGATGACCTTGGTGCCGTCATCGCGGGTGATGACCGTGCGGGTGGAACCGTCGCTGTAGGTGCGGGTGCGCACCTCGTTGCCGGGGCGCTGCAGGTGGGTGTCGTCGTTCTTGAGAAGCCTCAATTCGCCATCCTGCCGCACGACCAGCCGGTCGTTTGAACTGGTGACGATCTCATCATTCGCTCCGAGAATCTCGTTGATCGCCAGCGCGCCCAGCCCCGCTGCGACCGCCTGGCCGAGAGCGCCGAGTCCGTTGTCATCCTTCTGCCGGACCTGCGCCCGCGTTGTCGCCTCGGCACCGCTCATGAGCCGCGTTTCGAACTCTTCGTCGCTCGATCTCGACGTCTCTTCGGTCACGGTGCGGGTCGTGACTTCGGACTCGCCCTCCGTCTCGGCGTTGATGGCCGCGGCCAGCGGTTCGTCCGCGTCTGCCTCTTTCTCGGCGCGGCGGCGATCGCGCTCGGCTTCACGTTCGGCCTCATCCCTGTCGAGCGATTGCTCGACGTCATCCACCGCGCCCTCGACCGCACCTTCGACTGCCTGTTCCAGCGCGTCACCGAGGGTGGCTTTCTCCTGCTGGTTGCGTTGCGTGGTCGCAATTCCCGTCAGGCCCAGTTCACGGCCCACGGCATTCCTGAGCTCGCCGGTCCGCATGCCCTGGGTGGCGATGGGCAGGTCGCGCTGCCGGATGACTTTCAATAGCGATGTCCGGTCCATCTGTCCGATATCCCGGCGTGTCAATTCCTTGATTTCGGTGCTCAAGGAACTGGCCTGGGCCTGCGTCTCGGCCTGTGCCTGAACCTCTGTATCCTCCTGTGCCTGAACCTCGGCATCGGCCCGGCCTTGCGCTTCGGCACCCGCCTGTGCCTGCTGGCCTTCCTGCGCGGTCGACAGGGCCTGGGCAAGGTTCTGCACGGTCCCGTCCTGATCCTCGTCGGCATCGCCGCCCGACTGTTCATCAGCGCGCGTGTCGGCGCGCCCCTTGATGCCGAGCTCTGCCTTGACCGCGGCGCGCAGCTCTGCGGGCGGCATCCCGCGCGGGTCGATATCCAGATCGCGTTCCTTGATGAGTTTCAGAAGGTCGCCCTTGTTCAACTGGTCGATCTGACCTGCTATCGGGGTATTGCCCGCCACAAGCGAAGCGGTGACCTTGGAAATCGCGCTCTGTTCCAACTCGTTTTCGCACACTTGGGCACTGCTGTTGGTGCAGGCATTTTCCGACTGTGCCAAGCCTACCCCGGGGGTCGCCATTGCTAGGCAAAGGGACAAAGCCGTGGTACGGGTAAGCGTTCCATGCGTCATCTCGGGCCTCCTTGTTCATTGTAGACTAAACGCGGGTCGCGCCTTCTGGTTCCCTCGTTTTTGCGGAAAAACCGATTGTTCCGCTGGCTCGTGCCGTCCGACTGCCCCTTGGCGAAGGCCGATGCCCCCGGCGCCGAACGCCGATTGCCCCCGGTCTTTTCCTGCGGTGAATCGTC
>JAABTI010000211.1 GCA_011389955.1 Paracoccaceae bacterium
AGGGGCTTGATCTGGAGTAATGTCGGGATGGTAATTCCGGTATATGATGCCCGGCGTGGTTTAATCCGTTCGTCAATGCGGGAGGGTGGGGGTATTTCATGAAGGCCGGGGATCTTGGCATCGGGTTCAAGGCTGCGTCTGGCGATTGCCGCGACGAGGGTCTGCCTGTCTTTTTGGTCTTGGAACGTGAAGCGCTGATCGCGGACGACATAATCGGATCGCTCCGTGATATTGGCCCGTGCCGGATCATCCACGTGGATCAGCCCGAGGATATTGAACC
>JAABTI010000212.1 GCA_011389955.1 Paracoccaceae bacterium
CCCCCTGAACGCGCCGCCAGCATGATCGACGAATACCCGGTGCTGTCTGTGGTCGCGGCCTTTGCCGAGGGGCCCACCGTGATGCGCGGGGTCGCGGAATTGCGCGTCAAGGAAAGCGACCGGATCGCGGCGATGGCGACGGGGCTGCGCGCCGCCGGTGTCGAGGTCGAGGATGGCCCCGACTGGTGGATCGTGCACGGGCGCGGCGTGGGCGGCGTGCCCGGCGGCGTGCAGGCGGTCAGCCACCTGGACCACCGCATCGCCATGTCGTTCCT
>JAABTI010000232.1 GCA_011389955.1 Paracoccaceae bacterium
CGTTCCTGGTGCTGGGGCTGGCCAGCGACCGGCCAATGCGCGTCGATGACGGCGCGCCGATCGCCACCTCGTTTCCGGTGTTCGAGCGGCTGATGGCGGCCCTTGGCGCCGATATCCGGCGCGGCGGGGCCTAGGACATGAAACGGGTGTTCGCGGCGGTTCTGGCCCTGACGTTGATGAATTACGCGGCAATGCTGGTCTGGACGTTGCCGCGTCTTGCGGGCGCGGCGGCGGGGCTGCTGCCTTTCGACCTGCGGCCCTTCGGTTACGGGTTTCACGAGACGCGGGCCTATCTGGCGGTGCTCAATTCCGATGGGCGCGAATTCTACCTGACAACGCAACACTGGCTGGACACCACCTATCCCGCGCTGCTGGCGGTGTCGCTGATCCTGGCGCTGCATCTGCTGCTTGCGTCGCGTCAAGCATGGCTGGCATATGCGGCAAGCGTCGTCGCGGTTGCGGGCGCGGTGTTCGATTACATGGAAAACGCTGCGGTCGCGGGCCTGTTGCGCGCGGGTGCCGAGAGTGTCACGCAAGGCATGGTGACATGGTCCAGCGCCGCGACGATGGCCAAGTCGGCCGCCACCGGGGCGGTGATGGCGGTGGTGGTGATCGCCGGGGCCCGGCTGCTGTGGCTGCGATGGAAGGGAGCATGAAGTGAGTTTCACGATCGCGATCGACGGGCCGGCGGCGGCGGGAAAGGGAACCGTCAGCCGTGCCGTGGCGGGGCATTTCGGGCTGGCCTACCTTGATACCGGGCTTCTGTACCGCGTTGTCGGGCGCAAGGTTCTCGACGGGATCGAGGCGGTCGAGGCCGCTCAGGGCCTGGTGGCCGAGGATTTGCAGGGCGAGGGATTGCGCGGGGCCGAGGTGGCGCAGGCGGCCAGCCGCGTGGCCGCCGTGCCCGAGGTGCGCGCCGCATTGGTGGATTTCCAGCGCGCCTTCGCCCGGCGCGCGGGTGGCGCGGTTCTCGACGGGCGCGACATCGGCACCGTGATCTGCCCCGAGGCCGAGGCCAAGTTGTTCGTCACCGCCAGCGCCGAGGTGCGCGCGCGGCGCCGCTGGCTGGAACTGCGAGAGGCCGGCGGCGACGCCGATCTCGAGGCGGTGCTGGCCGATGTGCGCGAACGCGACTCCCGCGACATGGAGCGCAGCGAGGCGCCGCTACGCCCGGCGGACGACGCGTTGGTGCTGGATACATCTGACCTGAGTATCGAAGAGGCGGTCGCCCAGGCCGTCGCGGCGGTTAACGCCGCGCGCGATGCCGCGCCGGGCTGAACTTCGCGTCTCTGAGGCCGCGAAGAAAGCTTGGGCTTGATTGATTGACGCGCACACAGTATAGACCCCCCGTCGAGAAGGGCGCCAATGCCACAGGACCAAAGCATACAGGCAGGGTCGGAACGCAACCGGCCCTCTTTCGTGTTGTGGTGGCCGAATGACCAAACCCCAAGACCGGCGGAGACAACCGCACGGCCGGAAACAGTTGTAGAATAGGAAACCGTAAGACCACATGGCTCAAAACACATCCATGGAGGAATTCGAAGCCCTCCTGAACGAAAGCTTCGAAATGGACACCCCCGAAGAGGGTAGTGTCGTGACAGGCAAAGTCATCGCCATCGAGGCGGGACAAGCCATCATCGACGTCGGCTACAAGATGGAAGGCCGCGTCGATCTCAAGGAATTTGCAAACCCCGGTGAAGACCCCGACATCAGCGTCGGCGACGAGGTGGAGGTGTTCCTTCGCCAGGTCGAGAATGCCCGCGGCGAAGCGGTCATCAGCCGTGAGATGGCCCGCCGCGAAGCCGCATGGGATCGTCTGGAAAAGGCCTATGCCGCCGAGGAGCGCGTCGAGGGCGCGATCTTCGGTCGCGTGAAGGGTGGCTTCACCGTCGATCTGGGCGGTGCCGTGGCGTTCCTGCCCGGCTCCCAGGTGGATGTGCGCCCCGTGCGCGACGCCGGCCCCCTGATGGGCCTCAAGCAGCCGTTCCAGATCCTGAAAATGGACCGTCGCCGTGGCAACATCGTCGTGTCGCGCCGCGCCATCCTGGAAGAAAGCCGCGCCGAACAGCGCGCGGAGGTCATCGCCAACCTGACCGAGGGCCAGACCGTGGAAGGTGTTGTCAAGAACATCACCGAATACGGCGCCTTCGTCGATCTGGGCGGTGTTGACGGCCTGCTGCACGTCACCGACATGGCATGGCGCCGGGTCAACCACCCGTCCGAGATCGTGTCGATCGGCGAGACGATCAACGTCCAGGTCATCAAGATCAACAAGGAAACCCACCGCATCAGCCTGGGCATGAAACAGCTCCAGGAAGATCCCTGGGATCTGGTGGCGGTCAAGTATCCGCTGGAATCGGTGCATGCCGGGCGCGTCACCAACATCACCGATTACGGTGCCTTCGTTGAACTGGAGCCGGG
>JAABTI010000213.1 GCA_011389955.1 Paracoccaceae bacterium
AATTTATCCCGATAATGGTCTCATTGATGCCGGGTTCTCACTTGATACGGTGGCCAGAGCAGACCATGTCGCACGGATAACGACCGAGCAGGTGATGCAGCACGCGCCGGAAACGCGGCAGTAATTCAAAACCATATACAGGACGATCTCGCGTGAATATTCTTGCACTTCTCCCCGAACTGGGAGGCCTCATCTGGACGATTGTGGCCTTCATCATCGCCCTTTCGGTGATTGTGGCTGTCCACGAATACGGTCACTACATCGTTGGCCGATGGTCCGGGATCAGGTCGGAAGTGTTCAGCCTTGGCTTCGGCCCGGTCCTGTGGTCGCGCATGGACAAGCGCGGCACCCGCTGGCAGGTGGCTCTTTTGCCGTTCGGCGGTTACGTCAAGTTCCTGGGGGATTCCGATGCGGCCAGCGGCAAGGACGGCGAGGCGGTCGCGTCCCTGTCCAAGGAAGAGCAACGCCACACCATGCACGGCGCGCCATTGTGGGCGCGCACCGCGACGGTGGCGGCGGGGCCCGTGTTCAACTTCGTGTTGGCGCTTGCCGTGTTCACCGCCATCGGGCTGACCCGTGGCGTGCCGGCAGAGCCGCTGACCGTCGGCAGCCTGCACCCCATGCCCGTCGCCCATGATATCCGCCCCGGGGACACCTTGCTGGAGGTGGAAGGGCGGGACATATCCAAGATTACCGGCGAGGCCGGGCGCAAGACGATCGAGGAACTGCCGAAGCGACCCCTGCTGGACTACACGGTGCGGCGCGACGGCAACGAACAGGTTGTGGAAGGGCCATTCATCATGCCTCCCGTGGTGCAACAACTGTCGCCTCAGTCCGCCGCCTACAGCGCCGGTCTCGAGTCGGGAGACGTGATAACCGCGGTCAATGGCACGCCGATCGTCGCGTTCGCTCAGCTCAAGTCCGAGGTCGAAGGGGCCGAGGGCGCGCCCCTTTTGCTTGACGTGTGGCGCGATGGCGAGACGTTGCAGTTGACCCTGGCGCCGCGGCGGGTGGACGAACCCATCGGTGGCGGCGGTTTCGAAACCAACTGGCGGATCGGGATCATGGGCGGGATGTTCTTCGACCCCGCGACCGAAACCCCGGGTCTGGGCGAAGCCCTGATCGGCGGGATGGCCACCTTGTGGGAAATCATTGTCGGGTCGGTGTCCGGCCTCTACCACATGATTACCGGCGCGATCAGCAGCTGCAACATGTCCGGCCCCATCGGCATTGCCGAGGTGTCCGGCCAGATGGCCAGCCAGGGCGCCTCGAGCTTCATTTACTTCGTCGGCGTCCTGTCCGCCGCAGTCGGGCTGCTGAACCTGTTCCCGATTCCGGTCCTCGATGGCGGACACCTGATATTTTACGCCTACGAGGCGGTGGCCGGCAAACCACCCAGCGACACGGCTTTGCGTATTCTCATGGCGGCGGGACTGGCACTGATCCTGTCGGTAATGGTGTTCGCACTAAGCAACGACGTGCTGTGTCCTTGAGCCGCGTTGCTCCATTCACTGCACAAATCCGTCCAAATCCCGCCATATTTGCTCGTTACGGTTGAGCGACGAGAGTTGGTGAAGAAGGACGCAAACGATGCAAACCATCCAAGCAGGAGCGCGCGGGCTGGGCCTGTTGATGTCTCTGAATTGGGACCGTGTACTGGCGCTTATGGTGCTGGCCGGGTCTCTTGCGCTTGGGGCGCATCTGCACGCTTTCTGAGGTTTTCCCTCCTTATCTGGCCAGAACGCCCATTCCGTTATCGGAATGGGCGTTTTGCTGTTTTGACAAGGCAGGGTATTACCATTACTCAGAAGAGGACTGGGATGTCTGACGGGGATGAACGATGACCGACAAGAATCGCGTGCAGGGCGTTGCTCGCACAAGATGCGCAAATCCTTTGGCGGGTGCCCGCGCTTACTCTTTGCTGCTGTTTTCACTTGTTTTTCTGGTGCTCGCTCAGATCGCTCAGGCGCAATCCTACCGATTTGACGCGGTCAGGGTCGAAGGCAACCAGCGGATCGAACCGCAAACCATCCTGAATTACGCGGGAATCGCCCGGGGCGAAACCGTGTCGGCGGCCCAGATGAATGCCGCCTATCAGCGTATCCAGAACAGCGGATTGTTCGAAGAGGTCGAGATCGACCCCCGCGGCAACACGCTGGTGATCACGGTTCAGGAATATCCGACGATCAACCGCATCGGATTCGAAGGCAATCGTCGTCTCAAGGACGACGCGCTCAGTGACATGGTGCAATCCCAATCGCGCCGGGTTTTCAATCCCACCGAGGCCGAGAATGACGCCGCCAGGATCGCCGAAGCCTACAACCAGCAGGGGCGCCTGGCTGCCAAGGTGACGCCGCGGATCATCCGCCGCTCGGACAACCGCGTCGATCTGGTGTTCGAGATTTTCGAGGGTGGCCTGGTCGAGATCGAGCGCATCGGATTCGTTGGCAACCGCGCCTATTCGGATTACCGGCTGCGCCGCGTGCTCGAGACCAAGCAGGCCGGCCTTCTGCGCGCGCTCATCAAGCGTGATACGCTGGTCGAGGACCGGATCGAGTTCGACAAGCAGGTTCTGACCGATTTCTACCAGTCACGCGGATATGTCGATTTCCGCATCACCGCCGTCAACGCCGAGTTGACGCGGGAACGCGACGGTTATTTCATCACCTTCAACATCCAGGAAGGACAGCAGTTTCGCTTTGGCGAGATCACCACGACGACTGACCTG
>JAABTI010000214.1 GCA_011389955.1 Paracoccaceae bacterium
CGCAGGTTCCGGACCTGCTGCTGCACATCCGGCGACGCGGCGCCTTTGGCATCTGCCTTTTGCTGTGGGCCATGGTCGGGCAGATCGCGATTGTCGGCTGGGTCCTGTCGGTGCCCAGCACCTATGTGCTGGGCGTCGCAATCGTCCTGGCCACGATCGTATCGCTGGAGTATCGCCGCCGCCCCACCGGAGAGGGATTGCAGCTTGCCTCGGCGGCGGCGCTGGCCATCGATGTCGGGCTGGTGGTGTATCAGTTTTCGGGCCACCCGTGGCAGACCGATATCCACATGCAGTTCTTCGCGGCGCTGGCGGTTCTGGCCATCTATTGCAACTGGCGCGCGATCGTCCTGTATACCGGGCTTGTCGCGGTGCATCACCTGATGCTGACGGTGTTTCTGCCGGCCGCCGTGCTGCCCGGTGGCACCGATCTGGGGCGTGTCGCGCTCCATGCCGCGGTGCTGCTGGTCGAGGCGGCAGCGCTTGTCACGATCGCCTGTGTCCTGCGCCAGGCGTTGTTCAATGCCGCCAATGCCACGCAGGCGGCCCGGACAGCCCAGCAAGAGGCCGAGGCCGCGCGCCTGGCCCAGGCCCGCATGACCGAAAGCGCGGCCGCCGACAGGGCCGCCGAGGCCGCGATCAAGGAGCGTGTCGTGCGCGAGCTTGAGGCCGGCCTGATCCGGTTGAGCGAGGGGGATCTGAAGACACTCATCGAAAGCCCCGCCGACGATCCGTTCCCGGCCGAGTACGACAGCATCCGCGAAGCCTTCAATCAGACATTGCGGATGCAGGATGACCTGCTGGCGCGTGTCGATCTGGTGGCGGGGGCGGTGCGCTCGGAAGCGACCGAAATCGAACGGGCGGCCCGACAGTTGTTCGAACGCGCCGAGGCCCAGACCGCCAGCCTCAAGGATGGGCGCTCGGCCTTGCAGCGCGTGATCGAGATGACCGAGGCCAGCCTGACCAGTTCGCACAAGGCCACCGAGGAAAGCCACGAAAACGAACGCCAGGCCGAGGCCGGCGGCAAGATCACGCAAGAGGCCGTGGACGCGATGCTGTCGATCGAACAAAGCTCGGAGCAGATTTCGCGCATCATCGGCGTGATCGAGGATATCGCGTTCCAGACCAACCTGCTGGCCCTGAACGCCGGGGTCGAGGCCGCAAGGGCGGGCGATGCCGGGCGCGGCTTTGCGGTGGTCGCCGTCGAGGTGCGCGGCCTGGCCGAACGGGCCGCAGATTCCGCCCGCGAGATCCGCACACTCATCGCCCAGGGGTCAAACCATGTCAGCACCGGATCGGCCCTTGTGCATCGCACCACGGATGCCCTGACCGGGATCGTCGAGCGCGCCTCGGGGGTGCGCAAGTTCATGGATGGCATCGCCGCCAGTTCGCAGGATCAGGCCTCGCGCCTGCATCAGGCCAGAACGGTGATCGACCAGGCCGAAACCATCAACCATCAGACCCTTGGCGCCGCGCAAGAGGCCCAGCATGTGGCCGCCAGCATCGGCCGACAGGCCGACAAGCTGGTCATGACCCTGCAGGCCTATCTGACGCTGCCGGGGCGGATGGACTGGTCCGAGATCGAGATCGACGGGGCCGACGCCACCGCCCGATTGGCGCAGGGTGCCTGATGTTCCGCCCCCTGCACCCGCTCATCCGCGCGCCATGACGGACCCTATGCCATGAACCGCCTCATTTTCTCTCAATCAGACAAGTTTCGAGGATAACAATGTTGAAGAACACCAAGGTAGCGACGCAGTTGGTGGGGGCCTTCTCCATGATCGTGGTCCTGATCGTGGCCCTGGGCCTGTACAACTGGCAACGGCTTACGACGATGGATACCGCGCTTGACGGGATCGAGGAGGCCTTGCAGATCACCATAACCGCCGCCGATCTCGGTCGCGAAGTGACCGAGGCCGAGTTGAACCTGAAGCGGTTCACCCAGAGCGGCGACCCGGCGGATGGCGAAAGTGCCCTGCGCGACATGCAGCAGGTGCGCAGCATCGCACTGACCCTGACCGACGAGGGGATCGCCTCGGCCCAGGGGCTGGTCGACATCAAGGACCGGCATATCAGGGAACTGGCGGATTTCATCGAAGCCTATGAGCGACGCAAGGGGCTCAAGGAAAACATCAGGGCGCTGGGGATCGAACACCGGCGCAATATCGGCCGCCTTGTTGCCATGCTGGAAGACCGCGGCGCGGAGGCCCCGGCCTATCGCGCGCTGCGCGCCTCGGAAAGCTTTCTGGTGACCCGCGTGCGCGTGGATCGCTTTGTCGACGGCATGCCCCTGTCCGAACTTGAAACGGCAAAACCGGCCTATGATGCCGCGCTTGAGAACCTGTCGGCCCTGTCTGCTGCCGTGCTGACATCGGAAGAGCGCGCGTTGCTGACCACGGCGCAGCGCGGCCTGACCGAATTCTGGTCGGTCGTGGACGAGATCGGCACGGTCGAAATGGCCAGCCGCGACCGTCTGGCCGCCGTGGGGGCCACCACAGACGAGGTCATCGCGCAGCTTGGCCGCATCCGCTCCGAGATCCGGACCGTGCGCAAGACGCTGAACGACGAGGCGTATGGCCTGCTGGACAACACCGTGTTTGCCATCCTGACGGGGACCGTTTTCGTGGCTCTGCTGGGCGGTGTCATCGCCGCGTTCCTGTCGATGAACCTGTCGCGGCGGCTTGAGCGGATCGTGACGCAGACCACCGCGCTGGCCGAGGGGGACCTGAGC
>JAABTI010000215.1 GCA_011389955.1 Paracoccaceae bacterium
GGTGATGAGTTTTCGCGAAGAGCACGAGCTGCACAAGCGTCGAAGCGGCCTGAACATCGGTGTCGGCCTGGTGCTGGCGGCGTTCATTGTCCTGATCTTCGGCCTGACGGTGGCAAAGGTGACGGGCGGGGACATGCAAATGCCGAGTTCCGAGGAAGTGGGAGCTACATCAGATGGCAATGGATAAGCAGCAGAAAACCGTCGTGCAACTGGTCGGCGTCGTGGTTCTGATGGGCGGATTGGCCTGGGCCTCGGTTCCATTCTACGACTGGTTTTGCCGCGTGACCGGCTTCGGCGGGGTGACCGGCGTGGCCGAGGCGGGGTCGGACGAGATCCTGGACGAGACGATTACCGTGCGGTTCGATGCCTCCAAGGAGCGCGACATGCCGTGGCAGTTCACGCCCATGCAGCGCAAGATGGAGATCCGTATCGGGGAAACCGGCCTGGCCTTTTACGAGGCCTACAACCCCACCGATCGCCCCGTTGCCGGGCAGGCGTCCTACAACGTGACACCCTACGAGGCGGGCGGGTTCTTTTCCAAGATCGAGTGCTTCTGTTTTACCGAGCAGGTTCTGCAGCCCGGTGAACGCGTCGAGATGCCGGTGACCTTTTATGTCGATCCCGAGATTGTGGACGACCGCGAAGGCCAATACGTCAACCAGATAACCCTGTCCTACACGTTCTACGAGATCGACCTGCCGGAAGAGGCCCAGGCGGCCCTGGAGCAGGACGCAAACACAACCCTGAACTAAAGACCTTCCAACGAGGGAAAAACACGCAATGGCGCATGAAAAAAATCACGACTATCACATCCTGAACCCTTCCATCTGGCCCTTCCTGGGGGCGGTCGCGGCGTTCGTAATGCTCTTCGGGGCGGTCCTGTTCATGCGCGATGGCACGCCGTGGATGTTCCTGGCCGGCTTCGCCGGGGTGCTTTACGTGATGTTCGGATGGTGGTCCGACGTCGTGGCCGAGGCGCAGGAGGGTGATCACACCCCCGTCGTGCGGATCGGTTTGCGCTATGGTTTCATCCTGTTCATCATGTCCGAGATCATGTTCTTCGCGGCATGGTTCTGGAGCTTTTTCAAGCACGCGCTGTATCCCATGGGCCCCGATAGCCCGGGCATCGATGGGCAGTGGCCGCCGGCGGGGATCGAAACCTTCGACCCGTGGCATTTGCCGCTGATCAACACGCTGATCCTGTTGTGCTCGGGCGCGGCGGCGACCTGGGCGCACCACGCGCTGGTGCATGAGAACAACCGCAAGGACATGAAGGCCGGACTTGCGCTGGCGATCGCGCTGGGCGTTCTGTTTACCGGGTTCCAGGCCTACGAATACAGCCATGCCGCCTTCGGTTTCGCCGGCAATATCTACGGGGCGAACTTCTTCATGGCGACGGGCTTCCACGGGGCGCACGTCATCATCGGAACGATCTTCCTGCTGGTGTGCCTGATTCGGGCGCAGCGGGGGCATTTCTCACCGGAGCGTCACGTCGGGTTCGAGGCGGCGGCGTGGTACTGGCACTTCGTGGATGTCGTGTGGCTGTTCCTGTTCGCCTCGATCTACATCTGGGGCGCCTGACGGTTGCGCAAGGGGCGCGCCCCGTCGCGCTTGTTTGCGGTTGAAAAAACCCGGTCAAAACGTAACAAGGCAAGGCGCGCGATATTCGCGCGCCTTGCACGTTGAAAGGGCCCTGGCGTGATGCGCTTTCTGATCCCGTTGATCTTTGGTGTTGTTGGTGCGGCCGTACTGGTGGGGCTGGGCATTTGGCAGGTTCAGCGACTGGCCTGGAAAGAGGGCGTGCTGGCCGAAATCGAGGCGCGTATCGGGGCCGATCCGATCCCGCTGCCCGCCGCGCCCGACCCGCAAACCGACCGCTATACCCCCGTGGAGACAACGGGTCTGTTGCAGTCAGGCGCCTTGCGCGTGTTGGTAAGCCGCAAGGAAATCGGCGCCGGCTACCGGATCATCGCGCCCCTGCTGGCGCAGGACGGGCGGCGCATCATGGTCGATCTCGGCTTCGTTCCGACCGATGAGGTGGCCGACGAATACGGCGGCAAGCGCATCGAGGTCGAGGGAAATCTGCACTGGCCCCGGGAGGTGGACAGCTACACCCCCGAGGCAGACCGCGAGGCCAATATCTGGTTCGCCCGTGAGGTGCCGGAGATGGCCGCCTACCTGGAGACCGACCCGATCCTGATCGTGGCGAAACGGATCGAACCGCCGGTCGAGGGGGTGGAGCCGTTGCCGGTGGATACATCCTCGATACCCAACGATCATCTGGGCTATGCCATTACATGGTTCTCGCTGGCCGTGATATGGGTATTGATGACCGGGGCGTTCATGTGGCGTGGCAGACAATCCATGAAAGGCAAGGCAAGGTGAAATATATCTCGACCCGCGGCAAGGCGCCGGTTCTGAACTTCGAAGAGGCCATGCTGACCGGGCTGGCGCGGGATGGCGGGCTGTATCTGCCGCAAACCCTGCCGCAGTGGTCGGCGGCCGATATCGGCGCGCTGTCCGGGCTTGGCTACGAGGAAGCGGCCTATCGTGTCATGCGCCCGTTCATCGGGGAGTGTTTCACCGATACCGAGTTGCAGGACATCATCGCGCGGGCCTATGCGGGGTTTGGCCACGCGGCGCGTGCGCCGCTGGTGCAACTGGACAGCAATCACTTTCTGCTGGAGTTGTTCCACGGTCCGACGCTGGCCTTCAAGGATTTCG
>JAABTI010000216.1 GCA_011389955.1 Paracoccaceae bacterium
AGCGAAAAAGGGCCGCGCCTATGCGGCGCGGCCCGATGGGCGGGGTGATATCAGGCGATGCCCCACTTGTAGTGGTGATGCTCGAACGTGATGTGCTGTTCCGCATTCAGCACGTTCTGGCCCATGTGCCTGTAAAGCGAGCGCCAATACGGCTGGATCGTCACACCCTCGTCCTGGATCATCTCCTCGAGCTTGGCCGCGATCTTGGAGCGCTCATCCGCATCCGCGATCGACAGTGCCTGGCCCAGCAGTTCGTCGAACTCGGCGTTTGACCAACCGAATTCGTTCCATGCCTCGCCGGAGCGATAGGCCAGCGCCCAGATCTGCACCGCCAGCGGACGGTGGTTCCAGTTGGTCGAGCTGAACGGGTATTTCGTCCAGTCGTTCCAGAAGGTCGAGCCAGGCAGGATCGTACGCTTCACCTTCATGCCGGCATCGCGCATCTGCGCGGCCACGGCATCGGTGGTGTTCTTGCGCCAGTCGTCGTCGATCGACACGATGTCGTGCTCGAAATCAAGCATGCCGGCCTCTTCGATCAAGGCCAGTGCGGCCGTGGGATCGTACTCCGATGGCCCGATGTCGGCGTATTCCGGGTGCACCGGCGCAGCGTGGTGGTTTGCCGCCGGAACGCCGCGCCCACCGTAGCCCAGTTCCAGGCAGACGGCGTTGTTGACGGCCATCTGCACGGCTTTGCGCACGCGCCTGTCGGCGTAGGGTTTCATGCCATTGACCTCGGCCAGCTGGTTCGGTCGGATCACGATCGTGGCGCCGGTGACAACCTCGGACTTCTTCAGTCCCAGGCCATCCATGATGTCGATGAACTCGCCCACGGACTCGTGCAGCATGTCCACCTCGTCGGATTCGATCGCCGCGAGCCATGCCGCCGCGTCGGTGCCGAAGTCGATATACTCGATCCGGTCGAGGTAGGGACCGCCATACACCTCGGTGCCCCACCAGGTGTGATCCTCGTTGCGCAGCAGGGTGCTGCCGACGCCGACTTCGTGGCGATCGATCACATAGGGGCCGGTGCCCACATTCTGGATGGAATCGGGGTTGTAGGAGCTGTGCACCACTGCCGCCGGATAATCGGCAAAACCCGGGATCAGCGAAATGTCGGACTGCGGCAGCATCAGCTTGACGGTGTGGCTGTCCACCACGGTGATCGCACCTTCGCGCGCCTTGCCGGTTTCGTCGTCGATCAGGCTGGAAACGCGGGCGGCCATCGAGTTACCCTCGACGTTCTTTTCACACCAGCGTTCGATGTTGCGCGCCACGTCCTCGGCGGTGAAATCGTCGCCGTTGTTCCACTTGACGCCCTTGCGAACGTTCAGCATGTATTCGGTCGCGTCGTCGTTGACGTCCCAGCTTTCAAGCAGCATGCCGCGGATGGAACCATCGTTGTTGTATTCGACGAGGTATTCCAGCGTGCCGCGCGTGACGTTGGCGATCTCGGACCAATCGGCGGTTCTGGTATCCTTGAGCGCACGCAGGCTCATCTGGCAACGCAGCGTGCCGCCCATCGGCGGCGTCTCCTGCGCTTGCGCGGGGGCCGACAGGCCGCCGAGGCTGTAGGCGGTGGCGGCGGTGACGCCGAGTGCGGTGGTTCTGGCGAGGAATTCGCGGCGATCAAGCTTGCCTGCCTTGAACTCCTCTGCATGCATGCGCGCTGCGCTATGGATTTTCGGTTTATGTTCCTGGTGCGTCATCGTCATCTCCCTGTGACACATGTAACGGTCGGTCGGCTGCTTCGTTGGTGCGCTCTTTCAGGCGCAGAACCACGCAATGCTACGTGATCGGACCGTACCCTGCGCGTATTCGGCACTAGAATAATCGTTCCGTCAACGTATGCTTTCGTCATTTCCAAGCCCAAAAGCGACATCCATCCCATTCAAAAACGACATGGGGCCGTTACGCAAGAAGGATTTGACGCAAAACACATTTTGTCACGGCGGGCCGACAATCGCGTCAGGGGCGCGCACTCCGGCGCAGGGCGCTTGGTGGGTGCCCTGTCTGGTGCTGAACGAACCGCGAGAAATATGCCGCGCTGCCGAAACCGAGCGCCTGTCCGATATTTTGCAACGGATGATCGCTGGTCTCGATCAGGTCGCGCGCCGCGTGTAATGTGCACTGGGTCAGGATCTCCGAGGCGGTCATTCCGCAGGCCTCGCGGCACGATCGGGTCAGATGTGTCGGCGTGACCCCCAGATCGGACGCGTAATCGGCCATTGACTTGCCCGTGTGGAAATCCCGCGCCACCAGCGCGCAGAAGGCCTGCGACAACCGTTGCGCCGCCGCGCTGCCCGAAGAGCGCTCCTGCGCGTCGCCAAGCTCGATCATCTGCCGCCTGAGCCATACCGACAAACGCATTGCGTCGGCCATCACGCACTCATCCGCGAACGGCCGGTTGCCCGCCTGCTCGCGCTGCATGTCCTCCACGATGGCGGTGATTTCGGACTGCGCATGCACGTCGCGCACCCGCAGGTGCTGAGCCTCGTCCGGCATGCCCAAGCCAGACCGTGCGGGTAACTGAATCGCCAAGCCGAAGCCTTGTTTTCCAAGGTCCAGCGAAAACAGGTGCCCGGCCGGAATGAACAACGCGTTGTGAATGCCTACGCCCCTGCGCACGCCCTGGACAATGGACAGGCCTTGCCCCTTGGTGACCCACAACAGCAGATCGGCGTCATGCACATGCAGCAACC
>JAABTI010000217.1 GCA_011389955.1 Paracoccaceae bacterium
TATCTCGGCAAGCTGGTCGAGATCACCGACAAGCAAAGCCTGTTCCGGTCGCCGCAGCACCCCTATACCGAGGCGCTGCTGGCCTCTGTGCCGATCCCCGACCCGCGCAAGCGCAAGGCGCGCAAGGTGCTGGCCGGCGACGTACCCAGCCCTGTGAACCCGCCCAAGGGCTGCAATTTCAACACCCGCTGCCCGCTCGCCGTGGACCGCTGCTTTCACGAGGAACCCGCCCTGCGCGAGGTCGCACCCGGGCACATGGCGGCCTGCCATCTTCGCTGACACGCCATTTCGAGGGAGGTTTCGATGACTGACATGACCGGGCTCGACCTGACCCGCAAGCTGATCGCCTTCGACACGATCAATCCCCCGGGGGACGAGCTTGACTGTGCGACCTTCCTTGCCGAGCTGCTGGAATCCGCCGGGTTCCAGATCACCCTTCACGACTGGAAGCGGCGGCGCCCGAACCTGATCGCCACTCTGCCGGCGACCGAGGCGCCGGTGCGCGACGCTTTGGTCTATTCGGGGCATCTCGACACCGTGCCATTGGGGCAGGCCGACTGGAGCGTCGATCCCTTCGCCGGCGAGATCCGCGAGGGCCGCCTTTACGGGCGCGGGACATCGGACATGAAAAGCGGTGTCGCCGCCTGTGTCATGGCCGGGCTGGCACTGGCACGCGAACCGGTGCGCCGCGCCGAGGTCAGGCTCATTCTCAGCGCAGGCGAGGAAACAGGCTGCGAGGGGGTTCTGGCGCTGGCCGACCGCCCCGGCATCCTGGGCACCTGCGACGCGCTGATCGTCGCGGAACCCACCGATAATCGGCCCTTTGTCGGCCACAAGGGCGCACTGTGGGTGCAGCTTGTCCACAAGGGGGTGACTGCCCACGGATCGATGCCCGAAAAGGGCGTGAACGCCATCTTCGGCGCGTGCAAATCCATCGAGGTGCTGCGCGGGTTCGATTTCGGGGTCACCCCGCACCCCGTCATGGGCGGGCCGTCGCTGAACGTGGGCAACATGATCGCCGGGCTCAACGTCAACTCGGTGCCCGATCGGGCTCAGGTCGGCATCGACATCCGATCGACCGTCGGGCAGACCAACGCGCAGATCAAGGCGCAGCTTGCCACGCTGCTCGGTGACGAGGTCCAGATCGTGCCAATGACCGACATGGACCATGTCTATACCGACCCCGAAACGCCTTGGATCCAGCGGGTGTTCTCGGTGGTCAGGGACGTGACAGGCACAGATCCGACAGTCGCGACCGCGTCCTATTTCACCGACGCATCGGTGCTCAAACCCGCCATGGGCAATCCCGCCACGCTGATCATGGGGCCGGGCGCGATGGCGATGGCGCATCAGACCGACGAATATTGCGAGACAGCCCTCATCGATCCCTGCACCGAGGTCTTCACGCGGTTGGGCCGGGCCCATATCGCCTGACATGGCCGACAAGACGCATTGCCTCGGCTGCGGCCATCCGCTTGACCGAAAGGCGACCCACTGCCCGAGATGCGGCGTGGCCCAGCCGGTGCGTCCTATCGGCGGGCTGGTCGCGCTGATCCTCTTGCTGGGCGGGCTGTGCATCGTGACACTGGTCGCGATCCTGCGAAACTGACCATAGCCTGACCGGAGATGACCATGCCCCAAGACCCGATGACCCTGCCGTTCGACACCGACGAGATGCTGGAGGGCCTGCGCCCGTGGATCGAGACCGAAAGCCCGACCTTCGATGCGGCAGCGGTCAACCGGATGATGGACGTGGTGCAACACGACCTCGCCGCGCTCGGCGCGCGCGTGGAGCGCATCCCCGGCCGCATGGGCCTCGGGGACAGCGTGCGCGCCACGCTGCCGCATCCGCGCGCGGGCGAGGGCGGTATCCTGTTATTGGGCCACATGGACACCGTCCATCCAGTCGGCACGCTGGAGACGCTGCCGTTCCGGCGCGATGGCAACCTGTGCTACGGGCCCGGCCTTATGGACATGAAGGGCGGCAATTACGTTTATCTCGATGCGCTGCGCAAGCTCCTCGCGGCGGGCATCGAGACGCCGCTGCCGGTGACGGTGCTGTTCACCCCGGACGAGGAGATCGGCACCCCGTCGGCGCGCGGGTTGATCGAGGCCGAGGCGCAGCGTCACAAGTTCATCCTGATCCCCGAACCCGCCTGCCCGGATGGCAGCGCGGTGATCGGGCGCTACGCCATCGCACGGTTCAATCTGTGCACGCTTGGCACGCCCAGCCATGCAAGCTGGGCCCTGTCCGAAGGACGCTCGGCCATTGCCGAAATGGCCCGGAAAGTGGCCGAGATCGAGGGCTTCACCACCGAGGATTGTTCGTTTTCGGTGGGGGTCATCCGCGGCGGGCAATGGGTCAATTGCGTCTCGTCGCGGTGCGATGCCGAGGTGCTGAGCATGGCGAAGACCCAGGATCTGCTGGACGATGGCGTGCAACGGATGCTGGACCTGAACAGCGACGGGGGCGCGGTGCGCCTCGAGGTGCGGCGCGGGGTGACGCGTCCGCTGTGGCAGGAGGGCCAGCCGGGCACGATGGCGATGCTGGATGTCGCGCGCGGCATCGCGTCCGAGATCGGCTTCGAGCTTGCCGCCTGTTCCGCCGGCGGCGGCTCTGACGGCAACTTCACTGGCGCGCTCGGACTTGCCACGCTTGACTCGATCGGTGTGCGCGGCAAGGGCC
>JAABTI010000218.1 GCA_011389955.1 Paracoccaceae bacterium
CCCGGAGATCCGATCAACGACCTGCCTGAAATGCCCCCTGAAAAACTGCGCGTGACGATGCCCCATTTGCTGATATGGGGCGACAAGGACACCGCGCTATTGCCAGAAAGCCTGGAAAACCTGGGCAATTACGTTGATCGCTTAACAGTGAAACACATCCCTGACGCCGATCACTGGATCTGTCACCAGCAACCACTCAAGGTGGCCGCGCTGATCAGCGACTGGATGCGATACGAGCCGCAAGACAGCTCATAACACGCCGATCTCGGCCAGCGCCGCGGACAGCTCGCTGGGCAGGGCGTCTTCGTCATCCCTCTGACGTGACAGGTCCGCCGGCGCGTCCTCGGGCCTGAGATAGCGCCACCCCTGGAACGGCCGCCGCGTGGCCTGCCCGGTGCGAACGATTTCAGGGTCCAGAACGATCGCACACCGCCTGATGCCGTCTTCGCCGATCACCTCGTCAAGCCGCAGGATCTTCTGGCGGCATTGGATCGCCCCGCGGATCACCCAGTAGATCGAGCCACCAGCGAGGATTTCATCCTCCCGCCGGGGCCACATCCGGGTCACGTGCCGCGGCAATCCATCCGCGCCCCGGGCCCGCGAACTGGCCTGCCAGCGGACCAGACCTTCCACGTCATCGGTCCCGACCGACAGCTTGAGAAGGTTGATGTGGGAGTTACTTTTCATAGTCCAAATCTAGCGCCTAAAGCGTGCGAGGCAACCACAAGATGCGTCATCAATGGGAGATGTGACGAAATTCTTGGCTGGCGGGAAAGGCCCGGATCGCGTACAACGATCCCCCAGCCGGGCTGCTCCGGCAACACGTCTCGCCCCCATCTGCCGCACATGTTCAGGACTACTGCCATGACCCGATTCTCTGCCCCCATCGCCGAACAGATCTGGGACATGAAGTACCGCTTCAAAAAGTCCGATGGCACCGAGCTGGATCGCACCGTCGAGGATAGCTGGCGCCGCGTTGCCCGCGCACTTGCCGGACCCGAGTCCGACCCGGCCCACTGGGAAGAGGTGTTCTACGCCGCGCTGGAGGATTTCAAGTTCCTGCCCGCTGGACGCATCACCGCCGGCGCCGGCACCGAACGAGACGTGACCCTTTTCAACTGCTTCGTGATGGGCACCATTCCCGACAGCATGGGCGGCATCTTCGATATGCTCAAGGAGGCCGCCCTGACCATGCAGAAGGGCGGTGGTATCGGATACGATTTCTCGACCATCCGCCCCCGCGGCGCCGAGGTGAAGGGCGTGGGCGCCGACGCGTCGGGTCCGCTATCGTTCATGGATGTCTGGGACGCGATGTGCCGCACCATCATGTCCGCCGGATCGCGCCGCGGCGCCATGATGGCGACGATGCGCTGCGACCACCCCGACATCGAGGATTTCATCGGAGCCAAATCCGACTCTGCCCGCCTGCGCATGTTCAATCTCAGCGTCCTGGTCACGGATGCGTTCATGGAGGCGGTCAAGACCGACGGCCCTTGGGAGCTGCAGTTCGACGGCAAGGTGTATCATACCATCCAGGCGCGCGATCTGTGGAACCGCATCATGCAATCCACCTACGATTATGCCGAGCCGGGTGTGATCTTCGTCGATCGGATCAATCAGGCCAACAACCTCAACTACTGCGAGACGATCTCGGCAACAAATCCCTGCGGGGAGCAGCCCCTGCCACCCTACGGCGCCTGCCTTCTGGGCAGTATCAACATGGCGCGGCTGGTGCGCGACCCGTTTACGCCGGACGCCACCCTGGACCACGCCGAGATGACCACGCTGGTCGCCACGGCGGTGCGGATGATGGATAACGTGGTGGACGCGTCGAAATTCCCGCTGCCCGAACAGGCCGAGGAGGCCCGCAACAAGCGGCGGATCGGATTGGGCGTTACCGGCCTTGCCGATGCGCTGCTTATGCTGGGGCTGCGCTATGGCAGCGACGATGCCGCCGCGCAGACCGGGGACTGGATGCGCGCTATCGCCCACGCCGCCTACCATGCCTCGGTCGAGCTGGCGCGCGAGAAAGGCGCCTTTCCCCTTTTTGACGCCGAGAAATTCCTGGCCTCCGGTACCATGCAGCGAATGGATGACGACCTGCGCGATGCGATCCGCACCCATGGAATCCGCAACGCCTTGCTGACCTCGGTCGCACCGACCGGAACGATCTCGCTCTATGCGGGCAATGTCTCCTCTGGGATCGAGCCGGTCTTCGCCTACAGCTATACCCGCAAGGTGCTGCAAAAGGACGGCTCGCGCACCGAGGAAAAGGTCGAGGATTACGCCGTGCAGATGTGGCGCGCCAACCATGGCGATGCCCCCCTGCCCGGTCATTTCGTCAACGCACAGACGCTTGCGCCGCTCGACCACGTCAAGATGCAGGCGGCGGCGCAGGAATGGGTGGACAGTTCGATTTCCAAAACCATAAACTGCCCTGAAGACATTTCATTCGCCGCTTTCAAGGATGTCTACATGCAAGCCTACGAAAGCGGCTGCAAAGGCTGCACCACCTACCGGCCTAACGAGGTGACGGGCAGCGTCCTGAGCGTCAGTGAAACGGCGGACAAGGCACCCGGAGAATCCCCCGAACAACCCGCCGGCG
>JAABTI010000023.1 GCA_011389955.1 Paracoccaceae bacterium
TCGACGGGGTGGCGGCACAGATGCCGCGCTATGCCGACTGGCGCTGAGCGCCCACAAGGTTGCGGGCCGCCATGATCACGCCCACCTTGTCGGCGAAGATTTCCTGGCCCTCGTCATCGACCACCCCGCAGCGGTCGCCGTCACCATCGAACCCGAGCGCGAAATCGGCGCCGGTGTCGCGCACGCATGCGGCCATGTCATGGAGCATTTCCATGGCTTCGGGGTTGGGGTTGTAGTGGGGGAAAGTGTAGTCGAGCCGGGTATGGGAGGGGATGACCTCGACACCGATCCGTTCAAGCAGGGCGGGCGCGAAGGCACCGGCGGTGCCGTTGCCGGTGGCGCAAACCACGCGCAGCTTGCGGGTCATTCGGAAATTGCCGGCAAGGTCGTCGAGATAAGCTTCGGCCACGCCGTCGACGAATTCATAGCCGCCGCCGGGCGTTTCCCGGGTTTCGCCGCCCAGAACAATGCCGCGCAGTTCCGCCATCTCGTCGGGGCCGTGGGTGAGGGGGCGCTCGAACCCCATCTTGACCCCGGTCCAGCCATTGGGGTTGTGGCTGGCGGTGACCATGGCCACGGCTGGCACGTCGAGATGGAACTGCGCGAAATATGCCATGGGAGACAATGCCGGGCCGATATCGCGCACCTTGATCCCGGCCCGTATCAGGCCCAGCATCAAGGCATTCTTGATCGACAGGGAATAGTCGCGGTAATCATTTCCCACCGCGATCACCGGTGCGATGCCGTTGCGGTGCATCTGCGTGCCCAGGCCCATTCCCAGTGCGGTGATGCCGGGGAGGTTTATATCCTCGGGGTATTTCCAGCGCGCGTCGTATTCGCGAAAGCCGGTGGGCGCGATCATTGCTGTTTTCAGGAATTCCCAAGTATTCGGAGTGACGGACGTTTCGGGCTTTGTCACGGCTTAAATCTTTCTTTTCATGCTCGAAATAGTGTTCTTGGCCGGGACCGGCGCACCCACGCACGCCGGCCCCTGCGCGTCAGCTGGAAACCTGTTCGCGCAGGATCGACGCGGTCAGCGAGATCATCAGATAAATGCCCGAAAATATCAACAAGGCCAGAACCGTGTTTTCGAACGCCCTGGGGTAGGCCGGATCATCGGGTTCCACGGGCTTGACGCTGGTCGTCAGGTAGCGGACCTGGCGGCTGGCCTCCAGTTCGGTCTGTTTTTCGTTCTGCAATGCCGATTGCAGGAACAAATCAGCGGTGGCCAGATCGGCCTTGGCCATCTGGATGCGGGCCGTCTTGGCCGCGAGAGAGCTGTCCCCGGAGGCCGCCTCGTTCAGGCGCGCGTTCTGCTTTTCGAGATCCTGCTTGAGCAGCCGGATCTCGGTGCGCAAGGCATCGACGCGGGCCTGGTTGGGGCGGGTGTTGTTCATCTGCGTGGCAAGGGCGAGTTCCTTTTCCTGCAACTGCAACTCGACGCTGCCGATCAGGCTGCGAATGTTGGCGATCTCGCCCTCTGGGTCGAGCAGGGTGCCTTCCTGCAACTCGACCAGCTTTTGCTGCGCGGCGCGGCGCTCGATCTTGGCCTGTTCAAGGTTCTTGCTGGCTTCGCGCATCTGGTCCTGACGCTTGCGGCGGCTCAGGTCATCGACCCGCTCTTCGGCATAATCGATCAGGTGCTCTGAATACTCGACACTGGTTTTCGGGTCGGCGGCGATCACCTCCATGCGGATGACGCCTTCGGTAGGATCATAGCCGATCTTGACGTTTTTCTTGAAAACGCCGTAGGCCTCGTCGCTGCTGGCGTTGGGGTCGAGGCGTTGAATCGGGTCGATGTGATCCTGGCTGAAATGCGAGGCAAAGCCGATATCGCGTTCCAGACGCTGCATGGCGTCCTGCGATTGCAGATAGGATTGCACCGCTATGGAATCCTGGTTCGTGGCGAATTGGGTGCCGCTGAGCAGCCCACCCAGGCCCGTGCCGCCCTGACTGTCGGCTTGCAGGATCAGGAATTCGGATTTGGTCGAATACATCGGTGTGGCGATGTTGAAGAAATACCAACCGGCCAGAAACGTGGGCAGAAACACGAAGGCCGCGAGCCGGGTCAGCAGCAACAGCATCTTGCGGCGGCGGCGGCGCGCGATGTCGCGCTGAATCTGCATGACTTCCTGTGCGCGACGGTCCGCCGGGGCCATCTCGGTGGAGGGCAGGGTGTTGCCGCGCGCCCGCACCGTCTGCGGCAGGTTGTCATCGCTGCCCCCGGTGGTTGCCGGCAGATTTCCGTCATTGTCACCTTCGCCGCCGCCGCCATCCTGTGGCACGACCAGTTCCAGCATCGTCGAGCGTTGAAATGGGTCGATTCCCTTGGCACGCAGCAGGCGCACGGCGTCAAAATCCGAAACCGGGGCGAGGCCGTGCTTTTGCGCGACGCGACGCGCCATGCGCAGTTGCCGACCGGTCAGCCCCTCGCGGCGGATTTCGTCGATCTGCTGCTCGGCGCCGACCTGTGCGGCCGACGATACCTGCCCCTGGTATTCGGTTGTCGGCGGGGACTGCTCCGGCGCAGCCGCCCGGGGCCGTTCCTGTGGTCGTTCGGTGGGGCGTTGTGGCTGAGCCTGCGGGCGCCGGTGTGACACAGCCGCCTGAGTCCCTTCGGCATCGTCCGGCACTGGTCGCGCGACGGCAGCGGGTGCGTTTGGCATGCCGGCATGTCCGGCCGAGCCATTGCGGCGGATTCGGAATTTCCTAGCCTTGGGTTTCGTAGTCATACAGCTGTTTCGCTTCTTCCAAGGTGTCAAACATATAGAGTTGGCCATCCATCAGGACGGCGGAGGACCGTGCGAATTTCTCCAGCACCTGCGCCTGGTGCGAGACGATGATCACGGTGGTCGTTCGCAGGCGCTCGCTCAGGATCTCGCCGGCCTTGCGGTTGAATTCAACGTCCGTAGAACCTGGCATTCCCTCGTCGATCAGGTATATATCAAAATCCAGCGCAAGCATCAGTGCAAAAGAGAACCTTGCGCGCATCCCGGACGAATAGGTGCCCAGGGGTTGTTCGAAATATTCCCCGAGATTGCAAAGCCAGCGGCAGAATGCCTCGACATAGTCCGGGTCCAGCCCGTAGAGCCGCGCGATGTAGCGACTGTTTTCAACGGCCGTGTGCTTGTTGATGACGCCGCCCATGAACCCCAGCGGGAAACTGATGCGCGAGGTCCGCCGGATTACGCCCTCGTCGGGTTTTTCCAGCCCGGCCATCATGTTGATCAGGGTGGTCTTGCCGGTGCCGTTCGGGGCCAGGATGCCAAGCGAGTTGCCGATGTCCACGCGAAACGACACGCGGTCAAGGATGACCTTGCGCTTTTTGCCGGTCCAGAAGGACTTGCTGACGTTTTCGAACTCGAGCATCGATAGCGCTCCGTTGCGGCCTCTGCATGCCCTTCGCGGCGGGGCAATATCAAGCGTTTGTTGGTCCTTTTCGGACCCGGCATGTTGGCTTATATCCTGTTATTGCAATGTTTGTGGGCAAAAATATGTCTGTTTTGGAAACAAACAAAGGCACTGGCGGCAATTGATTTTCAAATCGAGGCGAACAGATGAACGATGTCGGTGATCGGATCGAGGCCTGTCGCCTGTGTGCCGACAGGTTCGCCGCGACAAAAACCGCCCATGCGCCGCGGCCGGTGGTATGGTTTCGGCGCAGCGCGCGGCTCTTGATCGCGGGACAGGCACCCGGAATGCGGGTGCATGCCTCGGGCAAACCGTTCGATGACCAGTCGGGCAGGCGGCTGCGCGACTGGCTGGGGCTGAGCGCCGACGAGTTCTATGACCTTTCGCGGGTGGCGATCGTGCCGATGGCGTTTTGCTTTCCGGGTTATGACGCCCGGGGATCGGACCTGCCGCCACCGAAGGATTGCGCGCGGACGTGGCATGAGCAGGTGATGCAGAGCCTGGACAATTTGTCACTGAAGGTGGTCATAGGCGGGCCTGCGCAACGCTGGCACCTGGGAACCCGTGAGGGGGTGACGGACACGGTCAAGGCATGGCGCAATCACGCGCCGGGGGTTTTCCCCTTGCCTCATCCGTCGTGGCGCAATACCGCTTGGCTGCGGCGCAACTCGTGGTTCGAAGAAGAGCTGCTGCCACGGTTGCGCGCGCAGGTGCGAAGAGTGATGGATGGATAGCGGAACCCCCCTGGACCAAGCCCACGCGGCCATGCAGGCCAGTCCCGATGATGCGACCGCGCGGCTGCGGTTCTATGAACGGCTGGCCGATAGTGAACTGGTCATTCTGTTGACCGAGGAGGCGCGGGACGATGCGCTTAACCCCGAGTTGTTCGAGCTGTCCGACGCCAGCTATGTCCTGGTCTTCGATCAAGAGGATCGACTGAGCCGGTTCATCGGAGGTGTTGCACCCTATGCCGCGCTGTCGGGGCGGGTGGTGGTGCGCCTGCTGGCCGAGCAGGAGATCGGCCTGGCGCTGAACCTCGAGGTTGCGCCATCGTCGATACTGTTGCCCCCCGATGCGGTGTCATGGCTGGCGCGCACGCTGGACAATCCCCCGGCCGAGGCCGAGGCGCGGATCAGCGCGCTGGCACGGCCCGAAGGTTTGCCCGAAAGCCTGCTTTCCGCACTTGATACCAAGCTGGCGAGCGCGGCCGGTCTGGCAGAGGCCGCCTATCTTGTGCGGGCCAGTTATGACGACGGCGGGCAGAATCACCTGTTGGTGTTCGTGAACGCGCGCGATGGTGCCGATGGGCCCCTTGCCAAGGCCGTGGCCGAGGCGCTGACCTTTACCGGGTTGGAGGCCGGGGCGCTTGACGTGAGCTTCGCCGCCGGTGGTGATGCCATCGTGCCGCGGCTGGCGCGTCACGGGCTGAGATTCGATCTGCCGCAGCCCGAAACACACGAACGCGCGGCCCCTGCCGCGCCGGGCAGTAACCCGGACGCGCCACCGATCCTCAAGTAGGATGTTGCCGGTAGCGCTCGGGCGGTCTCAGTAGCCGAGATCACGATCGACGAGGTGCAGGAATGGCTCGTCCGCTTCGCCGCGCCGGATGTTTTCCGCGATCACCCGTGCGGCGGAACTCGGCCGCGTTTCCGAGGCGATATGCGGTGTGACCGTCACCTGCGGATGCGCCCAGAACGGATGCTCGGGCGGCAGCGGTTCCGTGCGGAACGTGTCAAGCGTGGCATGTGCCGGTTTTCCCAAATCCAGCGCCGCCAGCAGCGCGTCATCGTCGATCAGTGCCCCGCGTCCGGGATTGAGGATCACCGCGTTGCGCGGCAGAAGGGCGAGGCGCGCGGCGTTCATGAGGTCGGTCGTCTCGTCGGTGAGGGGGAGAAGGAGAACCAGGATCTCGGCTTTCTCCAGCGCATCCTTCAGCCCGTCATCGCCGTGCAGGCAGGTGATTTCGGGTATGTCCTTGGGGCTGCGGCTCCAGCCGGCAACGTCAAAACCCAAGCCCGCCAGCGCCTCGCCGCAGGCCTGGCCAAGCTGTCCCAGCCCCAGGATCGCGACCGTGCGATCCGTGGCCAGCGGCGGCGGATCATGGCGCCATGTGCCATCCTGATGCATGATATGCGTATCCAGCCCGAGGTGATGACGCAGCACGTGCCCGGTCACCCATTCCACCATGCCCTGCGTCAGCCCCTCGTCGACCATGCGTGCCAGCGGCATGTCGAGCGTGGGATTGGTGACGATGTTCTCGACCCCGGCCCAAAGGTTGAGAACAGCCTTGCAACGGGTGTAAGGCGTGAAATCCTGCAAATCGCTGCCGGGCGAATAGACGATATAGTCCACCTTCGGTGCGGGGATGTCGGTGGACAGGTTCGCGTCAACCCCGACCTCTGCCAGCGCCTTGCGCAGTGGGTCTCGGTAGTCTTGCCATAGGGCATCATTGGCGGCGAAGAGAACATTTGTCGTCATGGGTCACCTTGGTTTGTGGACATGGGCACTCTGGACAAGGCCGAAGGCCAGAAGAAGCACCAGCATGGCCGAGCCCCCGTAGCTGACCAATGGCAGCGGCACGCCGACGACGGGGGCCAGCCCCATCACCATCGACATGTTGACCGCGAAATACAGGAAGAATGTCAGTGTTATGCCAAGCGTCATCAGCGCCGAGAACCTGTCGCGCATGGTCAGTGCGGTGCCGATGCAGAACAGCAGGATCAGGGCGTAGAGCAGCAGCAGCGATATCCCCCCGACATAACCGAATTCCTCGGCCAGCGTGGTGAAAATGAAATCGGTGTGTTTTTCAGGCAGGAAGTTGAGCCGCGTCTGCGTGCCCTGCATGAAGCCGCGCCCTGTCCAGCCACCGGACCCGAGCGCGATCTTGGATTGCGTGATGTGATAGCCCGCGCCGAGCGGATCGCTGGCCGGATCCAGGAACACGTCGATCCGCCGGTACTGGTAATCCTTCAGGATCTGCCAATCGGTGCCACGCGATTGCAGCACCGTTGTCACCACGCCCACGCCCGATGCTATCACGGCCACGAAGTAGGCCCAGTGCACGCCGGCCAGGAACATCAGGCCACCCCCCGAAAACACCAGTAGCAGCGCCGTCCCCAGGTCCGGCTGCTTGAGTACCAGCGCGGCGGGCAGCAAGATGATGAACGCCGGAACCGCGACCCAGAATGGATGCGAAACCTTGCGCATCGGCAACCACTCGTAATAGGCGGCCAGCATCATGACCAAGGCGATTTTCATCAGTTCGGATGGCTGAAGCCGCATGAAACCCAGATCGATCCATCGTTGCGCGCCCATTCCGATGGTGCCGAACACCTCGACTGCGACCAGCAGAAGGATCGACACGCCATAGGCGAGCCCCGCCATGTTGCGCCAGAACCAGATCGGCACCATGGCAATAATCAACATGGCCAGCATGCCGACCGCGAAGCGTTTCATCTGCGGTTCGGCCCACGGGGTCAGTGACCCGCCCGCCACGGAATACAGCATCAGGAATCCGACACAGGCCACTGCCGACAGCAACAGTAACAGCGGCCAGTTCAGATACAGGATCTTGCGTGCCCCGCTGGGCACGTCGCGCACGGTATATTCGAGATAGCTCATGCGCGATCCCGTCCGTCATCGCCGGTATCGCGCTGCTCGCGTTCAAGGCGTTCCTGCTGTGCCTTGATGCGGCTGCGATCCGAGGACGGGTAAGCCGATAGCGGCGGTGTGCCGCCAAAGAGCGCTTGCAAGGTGATGTCGCGCGCGATGGGGGCCGCGACGGTCGATCCGCCTCCGCCGTGTTCGACCACCACCGACACGGCGATCCTCGGCGCGTCATGGGGCGCGAAATTGACGAAAAGCGCGTGGTCGCGCCGCTCCCAGGGCAGGTCGGCGTTTTGCGAGACGCCCTCGCGGCGCTCGGCGGCGGAGATGTTGCGCACCTGGCTGGTGCCGGTCTTGCCTGCCATGCGCATGCCCTCGGCCAGGATGCGCGAACTGTAGGCGGTGCCGTGGCGGTTGTTGGTGACCGCGAACATGCTCTGACGAATCTGGCGCAAATTGTTTTCGTTCAGCCCGATTGGCTGCGCCTTGGTTTCCAGGGGCTGTTCCACCCCGTCGATGGACTTTATCAGCCGTGGCTGGATTGCCCGGCCCGATGCGATCCGGGCGGTCATCACTGCAAGTTGCAGTGGTGAGGTCAAAACATAGCCTTGGCCTATCGACGCGTTGACGGTGTCACCCAGCACCCAATCCTTGCCAAATCGCTGTCGCTTCCATTCCTTGGTTGGAACGCGTCCTTCGGCGACGGCCGACATCGGCACGCTTAATTCCTCGCCCAGGCCCAGACGGTGACCCATGGAGGCGATCTTCTCGATGCCGACACGCAGGGAAAGATCGTAGAAATACACGTCGCAGCTTTCGCGCAGGGCGGCTTCCAGCGTCATGTGCCCGTGGCCGTAGGTTTTCCAGCAGTGGAACCTGCGTCCCGATACCGTCAGATGGCCGGGGCAATATACCGTGTCCTGCGAGGAAATCAGACCTTCCTCGAGTGCGGCCAGCGCCGTGATCATCTTGAAGGTCGAGCCGGGCGGATACAGCCCCTGCACCGATTTGCTGGCCAAAGGGCGATACTTGTTTTCGGTCAGGGCCTTGTAGTCGGGAACGGATATGCCGCGCACGAACAGGTTGGGATCATAGCTGGGCGTTGACGCCACGGCCAGCAAATCGCCGTTCGTGCAATCGATGACCACGGCGGAGGCGCTTTGTTCGCCCAGGCGGGCCTGAGCGTAGTTCTGCAGCGCGTGATCGACCGTCAGTTGAAGGTTGACGCCCGGCTTGCCCTCGCGCCGGTCCAGTTCGCGCATGACGCGATTGTTGGCGTTGACTTCGACCCGCTTGGTGCCGGCCTCGCCGCGAAGCGCCTCTTCATACTTGGCTTCGACCCCCACCTTCCCAATCTGGAATCGCGGGATCAGCAGCAAGGGGGCAGGCGCCTTGATGCGCGACAGGTCGTAATCACTGACCGGGCCGACATAGCCCACCACATGCGCGAAATCCCCTTTCATGGGATAGTGCCGTGACAGGCCGACCTCGGGCAGCACGCCGGGCAGGGCGGGCGTGTTGACCGAAACGCGCGCGATTGCCTCCCAGGTGACGCGGTCGGCGATGGTGACCTGCACATCGGGGCGTGCCTCTTGCAGGTCGCGGCGCGCCGCCTTTACCTGATCGTCGTCCATGCCAATGAGCTGCGCCAAGCGGGTCAGCACCGCCTCGACGTCACCAGCCTCCTCGCGGATCATGGTGATGCGGTAGCTGGGTTTGTTCACCGCTATGGCACGACCGTTGCGGTCGAATATCTCGCCGCGCTCGGGGGGCAGGAGGCGGATGTTTATGCGGTTTTCCTCGGCCAGCAGGCGGAACTGATCGGCCTGGTCCACTTGCAGGAAGTGCATGCGCACGCCGAGAAGCCCCATGAACCCCAATTGCAGGCCGCCCAGAAACAGCCCCCGCCGTGTGAAGCGCCGGACGCTTTCGGCGTTATCGCGGCCCGGCCGTCTCATGGAGTTTTCCCCGTCGCATCCACTTCGCCGGGGGTGGATTTGCGTACGTCGAACACGAAGACCGATCCGGCCACCACTACCGGGTATATCAGCACGGTCATCACCGCGCGGATCGTGGTCAGGCCAATCGGGGCCTGCGGTACCATGGCCAGCGACAGGATCAGGCGATAGCCAAGAACAAGCCCGACGATCATGATCCCGACAGAGAGCCATTCCATCGCGAAGGTCTGGTCACGCAAGCCGCGTGCGCGCGATTTCATCATGCCGGTCGCCAGTACCGCCAGAGCGGCCCACAGGCCCGGGGGGCGCTGAAACAGCAGGTCCGCCAGCAGCATTACAAACGCGACCGAGAGCACCGGTACATATTCGGGACGGCGCAGCGCCCAGGCGAATGTCAGCGCCAGCAAGACATCGGGCCCCGCCCAAAGCGGTGGCGTCATGTCCAGCGGCAGAAGGCGGAAAAAGAAAATCACCAGTGCCAGCATGACATAGGTGGCGCGCATCAGCCAAAGACGTGTTGCGGCCGATTCCATCATTGCTCACCTTCGCCGCCGCCGGGTGTATTGCTGGTGGTCCGCTCCCGAGGCGCGACCAGCGACACGGGTGCGGTGATGCGCTCCAGCCCCGGCGTACGCAGCACACGCAGGAATTCAAGCCGCTCGTAATCTGCCGCGAGGCGCACGCGCAGTTGTCCTTCAGGGCTTTTGGCAACCTGCCCGATCAGCAGCCCGGCGGGAAACATGCCGCCATCGCCCGAGGAGACCACCCGATCGCCGGCGCGCACGTCGTCGGGGTTTTCCAGAAAGGCCAACGGCGGCGCCATCGTGTTGTTGCCCTGCACGATGGTGGTTTGACCGGAGGGCTGCACGATGGCGGGCACGCGGCTTGAGCTGTCAGTCAGCAGGATGACGCGGCTGGTATTGCGGCCCACCCCGGATATGCGCCCCACCAGCCCGATCCCGTCCATGGTGGCCCAGCCATCCTTGATCCCGTCACGCGCGCCCACGTTGAGCAATACCGATTGCCGAAATGGCGAGCCGCTGTCGGCCATCACCACACCGGTGACATGCGTCAGGCGCGGATCGAGGCGCACCTTGTTGAGGTCCAGCAGGCGGGCGTTTTCCTGCTCCAGTTGGAGCGCGGCCTCTTTCCACGCTTTCATCTGTTGCAATTCGCGGCGCAGCTGACGGTTCTGCTGCACGATCTGCCGGTAGCTCTGGAAGTCACGTCCGACGTTGACGACGGCGGTGACGGGGGCCATTGCCCAGTCGAAACTGGGCACCACGCGATCAACCACCTGCGCGCGGAAGCGTTCAACGCGCGGATTGTCGATCCGCCAGAGCAGGAAGATGCCAAGCAGGCACAAGACAAGAACCGCTGTCAGCAGACGTTTCAGCGGGGCGGAATAATCATCGCCTTGTGGTCCGTTTCGTGCCAATCTGGCCCCCTATGAGAAGGTGGGTGCCTCAGCTGTCATAGTCAATCGCGTGGCGCAGCTGTTTTTCGTATTCCAGTGCCTTGCCAGTGCCGAGCGCGACGCAATTGAGCGATTCATCCGCGATCGACACGGCCAGCCCCGTCTGCTCGCGCAGGGCCAGGTCCAGATCACCCAGAAGCGCCCCGCCGCCCGTCAGCATCACGCCGCGATCGACGATGTCTGCGGCCAGGTCGGGTGGGGTCGCCTCGAGCGCGGTCATCACCGCCTCGCAGATCTGTTGCACCGGTTCGCTCAGCGCCTCGGCGACCTGTGCCTGGCTGATCTCGGTTTCCTTTGGCACACCGTTGAGCAGGTCGCGACCGCGGATCTGCATCGATGCGCCGCGCCCGTCATCGGGCATGCGCGCCGTGCCGATCGATGTCTTGATGCGTTCGGCAGTGGATTCGCCAACCAGGAGGTTCTGCTGACGACGCAGGTAGTTGATGATCGCCTCGTCCATGCGGTCGCCGCCGACACGTACGGAGCGGGCATAAACGATGTCGCCAAGCGACAGCACCGCGACCTCGGTCGTGCCGCCGCCGATGTCCACGACCATGCTGCCGGTCGGGTCGGTGATCGGCATGCCCGCGCCGATGGCCGCGGCAATGGGTTCGGCGATCAGACCGGCGCGCCGTGCGCCTGCCGACAGTACCGATTGACGGATCGCGCGTTTTTCCACGGGGGTGGCGCCATGCGGGACGCAAACGATGATCTTGGGCTTGGAAAAGGTCGAGCGCTTGTGAACCTTGCGGATGAAATGCTTGATCATTTCCTCGGCAGTGTCGAAATCCGCGATGACGCCGTCGCGCATCGGGCGGATCGCCTCGATGCTGCCGGGGGTACGCCCAAGCATCAGCTTGGCGTCCTCACCCACTGCCAGCACCTTCTTCACGCCATCCTTGACGTGGTAGGCGACGACCGAAGGTTCCGAGAGGATCACGCCGCGCCCCTTGACATAAACCAGAGTATTGGCCGTCCCGAGGTCGATCGCCATGTCCGATGAGAACAGGCCCGGCATCTTATCGAAGATCGACATGGAGTCTCCATCCCGTGTGCAAATAACATGGCCTCAGCGTCAGGCGTCTGGGCCGGGCTTCCTTATAGGGCTGACACGCGTTGAGCGAAAGGGGCGTGCATAGCCAAATCAGCGCTATTCCGCCAAGCGACAAAGCGTTAGAAGGCCGTCATGCTGTCCTACCAACATATCTATCACGCGGGCAATCCCGCCGATGTCCACAAGCACGCTCTGCTGTGCTGGATGCTGGGCTACATGACGGGCAAGGCCAAGCCGCTCAGCTATATCGAAACACATGCCGGGCGGGGCCTGTACCGCCTGGACGCGCCCGAGGCTGTGCGCACCGGCGAAGCGGCGGCAGGTGTCGGCCGGCTGCTGGAGGCTGGAGTGGTACAGCAAGACCATCCTTATCCCCGGGCCCTTGCGCAGGTGCGGGCGGAGCATGGCGCGCAGGTCTATGCGGGTTCGCCATTGCTGGCGGCGATGCTACTGCGCGCCGAGGACCGGATGGACCTGGCCGAACTGCACCCGCAGGAACACGACGCGCTGCGCTTTGCGATGTCGCCTTGCGGTGCGCGCGTGCACAAGCGTGACGGGTTCGACATGGCCCAAAGCCTGTGCCCCCCGACACCGCGGCGTGGCCTCATGCTCATCGATCCAAGTTACGAGGTGAAGGACGACTACAGCGCAATCCCCGGCCAGATCGCCAAGTTGCATCGCAAATGGAATGTCGGCGTGATCTGCCTTTGGTATCCGATCCTGACCAGCGCCATGCATGGTCCGATGCTGTCCGCGCTGAAGGCGCAGGATCTGCCGAACGCATTGCGTCACGAGGTGCGGTTTGCGCCTGTCCGGCCCGGCCACCGCATGGTGGGGTCCGGCCTGTTCGTGGTGAATGCGCCTTTCGGTCTGGCCGCGGAGGCGGCGCGCCTGTCGGCGGCCTGGGACGCGACAGGCGCGTCGCGCTAACGCGCAGCGCTTCCGTGTAATATGTAACTGCGTCAAGAGTTCATATTGTCAGTTACAAAACGCGCAAGTTAGATATTGAACATGAAACTCGTGAAAGCAGATGCGCCCGAAACCGACCGTTCGCTGCCCATTGCGCTGCTGCGTGCGCGCGAAAGGGTCATGGGCCCGATTCGCAATATGCTGGCAGATGTCGGCGTGACCGAGCAGCAATGGCGGGTCCTGCGCGTTCTGGACGAATGTGGCACGCTCGACCCGACCGAGATCGCGGACCGCTCCTGCTTGTTGTTGCCCAGCCTGACACGCATCATGCAGACGCTCGTGGGCAAGGGGCTGATTACCCGTGCGCCGCATCCCAGCGATCGCCGCAAACAATTGATAACGATCACCGAAGCGGGCCGCGCTTTGATAAGGGACAATCTGGAAGAAAGCCGCCGCCTCAATAGCTGGATGCGCGAGAATTTCGGTTCCGAACGGCTGGATCTGCTGCTTGATCTTCTCAATGAGCTCGACCGGATGAAAAGAGGCGACGACGCCGATAGCGCCGTCGCCCCCCAGGTGGCGGGTGCCGAAACATCTAAATGACAAGCACCGGAACCGCCGACAGACCGGTCACCTTGTGAGAAACACTGCCCAGCAGATACCCCTCGACGGACCCCATGCCGCGACTGCCGATCACGATCAGGTCGTTCTCGTGCTCCTTGGCAAACCCCACGATGGTGCGCGCGGGTTGGCCCGTCTTGACGAAGGCGCGGCACTTTTCCACGCCGGCGTCGCGCGCCAGTTTCCTGCCCTGCTCGGCAACCTCCTTGGCATGGTCGCGCATGATGTCGTCCATGTTGCCGGGGTCACTGACACGCACCATCGAAAACGACGCCTCAAGCATCGAGTGGTGACGAAACACCGTAAGCACGGTTACCTCCGCCCTGCACAGCACCGCAAGCTCGGCAGCCTTGAGAAGGGCTTGTTCGCCGCCTACCGAGCCATCGAAGGGAACGAGTATATTCTTGAACATCGGTTTGCTCCTTTCTACTTGGCAAACGCCAGATCACGCAGGAACAGGGCAATCTGTGGAAAGAAGATCAGCGCCACCGATACTGACAACAGGATCAGGATGAACGGGGGCGTCCCGCGAACGACGTCCATGTAGGGCCGTTTGAACACCGCAATGGCGGTGAAAATATCGCAGCCGAACGGCGGCGTGGCGGAGCCGATGGCGACCTGTAGCGTGATGACCGTGCCCACAAGGACCGGGTCGAGGCCCACCGAGTTCACGACCGGTGCGAAGATCGGCACCAGAACCAGGATCACCACGATCGGGTCGACAAACATGCAGCCGATGAAGAACGCGATCGAGATCACGAACAGAACGCCGATCTGCCCCATCTGGTCGATTCCGATTCCGCCCAGGATCGCTTGCGGAATCTGGGCGAACGAAATCACCCAGGAAAACGCCGCGCCCGCGCCGACAAGGATGAACACCACAGCCGTGATAAGGCCGGTGGATTTCGCGGTGTCGTAGACATCGCGCCAGTTCAGCGTGCGAAACAGGATCGTCTCCAGGAAAAGCGCATATAGAACGCAAGCCGCAGCGGCTTCGGTCGGAGAAAAGATGCCACCATAGATACCGCCGACGATGATGACCGGAAAACCAAGTGGCCAGATTGCCTTGCGGACCGCGGTCAGACGCTCCGGCCAGCTGGTCTTGGGTTCCGTGGGCACATTGTTGCGCACCGCGTAGATCCACGCATAGATCGAGAACAGTAGCAAAATCAGAAGGCCCGGGCCGACACCCGCGATGAACAGTTCCGAAATCGAGGTGTTTGAAACGACTCCGTAGATGATCATGCCGATCGACGGCGGAATCAGGAACGCGATGTCGGACGAGTTCACGATCAGCGCCAGAACGAAACTGTCCTTGTAACCGGCCTTGAGCATGCGCGGACGCAGCGGCGAGCCAATGGCGACAACCGTCGCCTGGGTAGAGCCGGATACGGCGCCGAACATGGTGCAGGCGGCGGCAGTCGAAACCGCCAGCCCGCCTTTCAGGTGGCCGACGAAGGCCATGACCAGGTCGATCAGCCGCGCGGCGGAATGGCCGCGCGTCATGATATCTGCGGCAAAGATGAACATCGGCACCGCGATCAGCGAGGCGGGGCGAATGCCCGCCATCATCTGCTGGACCATGGTTTCCATCTGTCCCATTCCGCCGAACATGGAATAGAACCCCACGAAGGCCCCCACGATCAGCGGGATCATCATTGGAAAACCCAAAAGCAGAAGAACGATCATTATCGAGAAAATGGTGAGTGCCATGGCTCAGATCTCCAACTCGCTGTCGTCATACCCTTCGATCACGTTGGTCGATAGGTAGATATCCTTTTCAATGAGGTTCTTGATCGCTGTCAGCAGATACTGAAGCCCGGTCATGAAAAACCCGACCGGCACCCAGATCAGGATGATCCAGACTGGAATCTGCAATGACGGAAGAACCCGTCCGCGCGACGCCTGCGTGAGGATGTATTGCAGAGAGTACCAGGCAAGGCCCAGCATGAACACGGCCGTGACCAGCGAGATCGCCACCATCATGACCTTGCGCACCTTCGGTGGCAGCGCGTCAAAGATGGCCGACATGCGGATATGGCGCCCTTGTCTCGCGGCATAGCTGATGCCGGCAAAGGTGATGAGTATTATCAGGATGCGGTTGAGTTCTTCAGAGAAGAAGATCGAACTCTGGAATACGAAACGCCCGACGACATTCGAAATCGTGTTCGCGGCCATGAGAAGAACACCGATGGCCAACAGGACGGATTCGATGCGGCTGATCGCCGTGTCGATGGTGCCCAGAAACCCCGGAAGGCTGGATTTGTACTGTTCCAGCGGTGCGTCGTCGGTACCCGTTGTATCTGTTTGTGATTGCAGTTGCGAGGGTTCTTTGTCTGTCACCGGCCTGTCCCCGTTCTGTTCTGAGAAAGAAGCAACGCCCCCGCCGGTATGGCGGGGGCGTTTGGGCTCTTGGGTTAGTCGGCGACCGCTGCGAGGTCTTCTTTCATCTGATCGAGGATCTCTTTGCCGCTATCCCCGGTCATCTCGATGAACCGCTCTTCAACCTGCTTGGCGGCTTCCTTGAACGGCTTGCGCTCTTCCTCGCTGAGCACCTTGACGTTCATCGAGGGCTTGTCCTCCTTGATCTTCTCAAGTGCGGATTCGGTCAGGCCCTTCTGGTAATCCACGATGTGCTCGAAGGCCACGTTGGTGGCGTCCTGGATGGCCAGCTTGTCTTCGTCGGAAAGGGCGTCATAGAAGTCCTTGTTGGCCATGACCGCCGTGGTGAAGTTGTTGTGGCCGGTGAAGGTGATGTGGTCGGTGACCTCGTACATCTTGGTGGATTCGACCCAGAACATCGGGTTTTCCTGGCCCTGAATGATGTTCGTTTGCAGCCCGCCATAGGTTTCGCCCCAAGGCAGCGGTGTCGGTGTTGCGCCAAAGGCCTGGTAGCTTTCCACAAGCAACGGGTTGGTCATGACGCGGAACTTGACCTCGTTGAGGTCCTCGGGCGCTGCCACGGGCTCTTTCGTGGTCATAACCACCTCGCCCTCGGGGAACATCGTCAGAAGTTCCAGACCCTGCTCTGCGTAGAGTTCGGGGAACATGTCGTTGATGGCCACGGAGGTGCGGAAAAACTCCGCCAGGTCATCGGAATCCGACGGTAGCAGATATGGCACGAAGAACACTTGCGCCTCGGGAATCAAGGAGCCGGTGAAGCCAGGGCTCTGGTCCACGAATTGCAGGATGCCGGCCTGAGTCTGTTCCATGATGTCGGCGGATTCACCCAGCGTCCCATACGGGAACAACTGAATCGTGTGATCGGTGTTTGCTTCCACCTCTTCCTTGAACTTGGTGGCATAGACACCTTGGACGTCGGTGATCGCCTCTTCAAAGGCATAGCGCCAGGTTTCGGCGTTGGCCGCGCCCATGCTGGCCAACAATGCGGCCCCGGCGGCGGTCCCGGTAAGAATGCGCTTCAGATTACTCATCTTTGTCTCCTTGCTGTAGAGGTTGTCCACGCCGGCATCTACGCGCCGCTGTTCGCGGGTAGTCGTGCTGCCCAAAGGCCCCCGACCGTTACGATCCGCGGGCGACAACCCGGCGGTTTAGGTGCGCGCAGACGGAATACGACGCGCAGCATTGCGTGGATTTACCCCGGCAAATACGCCGACTCCACGTTGCCTGACCACGATGCCACGGAATGAGCCCTTGTCAACGGTGTTGCCTGAAGAATGGGGGAAACTGAGAATTCTTTCAGACAATTCAGATGATTGATCTGAATTTCTGCGATTCCTCAGTCGATTTTTCTGCCACCCTTCCAGAGAGACGCTGTCGCCCGCGCGGTGCGCGCCAACATGAGCACATC
>JAABTI010000219.1 GCA_011389955.1 Paracoccaceae bacterium
ACATCACCCGCGATGCGTCCGCCGCCATCAGCTTCGGTGCCGGACCGCATTTCTGCGCAGGTGCCGCCGCCGCGCGCGCCTTGATCGCCGATGTCGCGCTGCCGTTGGCTTTCGCGCATCTGCCGGGGTTGCGGCCGGACGGTCCCGCCCCGTTCGCGGGCTGGGCGTTTCGCGGTCCGGTCTCGGTTCCCGTGGCATGGGATGCCTAGCCGCTTGCCCCCGCCCCTGTTTCGCCCCATATCTGCAACATGATCCGTTTTACCCCGATCCTGCTCGCCCTGCTCTATGGCATCGCGATGTATCGCTTCTCGGCCTGGCGCACCCGGCGCGAGCTGGACGAGAGATCCACCGAACTGGCCGACCCGACGCTCAAGGTCATGACCGACAAGCTGGCCCGCGCGCTCGACGTGCCGCGGGTGCGCGTCCACATCTACGAGATCGACCCGGTCAACGGCCTCGCCGCACCCGATGGCCGCATCTTCATCACGCGCGGGTTCTACCGCAAGTATCAGAATGGCGAGGTCACGGCGGGCGAAATCGCCAGCGTCATCGCACATGAGCTGGGCCACGTCGCGCTAGGCCACAGCCGCCGCCGCATGATCGACTTTTCAGGTCAGAACGCCCTGCGCACGGCGCTGGCGATGGTGCTGTCGCGGTTCCTTCCCGGCGTCGGGGTGTTGATTGCCAACAGCATCACCACCCTGCTGTCAGCGCGCCTGTCACGTGGCGACGAGTTCGAGGCCGACGAATATGCCAGCGCCCTGTTGACCAAGGCCGGCATCGGCACCGCGCCGCAGAAATCCCTGTTCGTCAAGCTCGAGGAACTGACCCAATCACGCGCCGGATCGGCGCCCGCATGGTTGATGAGTCACCCCAAGACCGAGGCCCGCATCGAGGCCATCGAGAAACACGAACGCCGCTGGCTGGGCGAGCCGACCACAAGCTGAAGCAAATTTTACTTTTTTGTAAAAGGCTTATCAGCACACTTTAACATCAAACGCGCGCCTGCAACGCCTTGCCCAGGCGCGGCAGCTTGGCCTTTTTCAGCAGCCCCCGCAGCGTCCATTCCTGCCCCGAAAGGCGCTCCGCCTCCTGCCGAACGGCCTCGGCGACGTCTTCGACCAGCTTGGGCTGCGCCTTCCATATCCCCATCACGAACCCATCGGGATCTTGCCGGCTCAGCCCCTCCTCGGCCAGGATCTGCCTTGGGAAATCCTTTGCATTCAGGGTCACGATCAGGTCCGCCGATCCCGCCACCGCCGCCGCCAGAACGTGCCGGTCTGCCGGGTCGGGCAGCCACAGCCGCCGCTCGATCCCCTCCGCCCCGCTGACTTCGGCGCCCGTCCACTCGGCCCTGACCAGGGCAATTTCCGCCCGCGCCTGGACCTCGCCCTGCGGGCCCAGCTTGCGCGCCGCGCGCGCCCATTCTTCCAGGATCCGGGCAGACCAGAGCGGCGTGAACGCCCCCTGCCGGGCCACGCCCAGCAACACCTCCCGCATCACGGTCGGGTAGATCACGCAGGTATCCAGAAGAACCTTCATAGCCGGTAGAACAAGGCCTTGAGATAGCCCGATTCGGCCAGTTGCGGCAGCAGCGGATGATCCGGACCCGCCTGCCCGGTATGGATCAGCTGCGCCCGCCGCCCGGCCCGCCCGATACCCCGGTTGCACGCACTCCGGAACCGGGCCAGGTCAGCGGCGTGGGAGCATGAACACAACCCGAGATACCCGCCGTCCTCGACCAGTTCGCCGGCCATTCTGGCCACGCGTTCATAGGCGCGCAGGCCCTTTTCCAGCGCCTTTTTCGTGGGCGCGAAGGCGGGCGGATCGCAAATCACCACGTCAAACCGGCGCCCCTCTTCGGCCAGCGCGGCCATCACGTCGAAGGCATCGCCGCGCCGGGTGTCGAAACGCGCCGCCATGCCGCCGCGCGCGGCACCGGCCTGCGCCAGCTCCAGCGCCGGTTGCGAGCCATCCACGGCCAGGGCCGAATCCGCGCCCCCCGCCAGCGCCGCCAACCCGAAACCGCCCACATGGGAAAACACGTCCAGAACCCGCCCCTGCCGCGACAATCGGGCGGCAAAGGCATGGTTGTCCCGCTGATCGTAGAAAAGGCCGGTCTTCTGTCCGCCCGTGAGGTCGGCCATGTAGGTCGCGCCGTTCATGGGCACCGCGACAGGCCCGGCCGGCGCCTGCCCCCGCACCACGCCCGAGGCATCATCCAATCCTTCCAGCACGCGCGCGCGGCCACCGGCGTTCTTGATCACCACGCTGACCCCGGTCACGTCCACCAGCGCCGCAACCAGGGCATCCAGCCGCGCCTCGGCCCAGGCCGCGTTCGGCTGAACCACCGCGCAATCGTCGAAGCGGTCGATCACGACACCGGGCAGGCCATCCGCCTCGGCATGGATCAGCCGGTAATACGGGCCGGGATACAGCCGCTCGCGCAGCGCTTGCGCCTTTTCAAGGCGCGCAGAGAACCAGTCCTGATCGATCCGCGCGGCAGGGTCTTCATCAAGCATCCGGCAGATGATGCGCGAGTCCGCGTTGAACGCGACCACGCCCAGCGGCGTGCGCTCGGCATCTT
>JAABTI010000220.1 GCA_011389955.1 Paracoccaceae bacterium
AATGCACGAAACTCAGCCGCAGAACGCCACGCTCGGCATCCACGCCCATGGCCTCCAACGCGCGGCGCGCGTAGAAATCACCACCTCCAGCCATGATGCCTTGCGTCGCCAGGGCCGCGGCAACCTCGGCTGCCGGGCGTCCGACATCCAAGGCCACCGTCGGTGCGCGCCCCTGCGCGCGACGCGGTCCCAGCAAACGCACCGTGTTTCGCGCGGACAGCCAGTCCAGCAGTGGTTGCAACAACGCCGTTTCATGGTCACGCATCAGCGCGTGAACACCCCGTGCCTGAGTCACCGGATCCCCGCCGATGCCGTGATGATCGGCCAATGCGTCGAAATAGTCGGCCATCCCGGCGCTGGCGGCCACTTGCGCGTGGTCGGGTCCGGCGGGGGTGAAACGCTTGTATAGCGCATCGGCATTGAAGAAATGCGCCTGGTTCGGCAGCATCTCGCCAAGGGTTTTGCGCAGCACCATCAGGCCCTGGTGCGGCCCGTAGGTCTTGTAGGCCGAGAACAGGTAGATATCGGCCCCCATCTCGCCCACGTTCGGCAGGCCATGCGGTGCGTATGACACCCCGTCGACGCAAACGAACGCGCCCGCGGCATGGGCGATGGCGGTGATTTCGACCACCGGGTTCACCTCGCCCACCACGTTCGAGCAATGCGGAAAGCACACCAACCGCACCTTTTCGTCCAGCAGGTCGGCCAGATCCTCGGGGTTCAGATGGCCCGTATCCGGGTCGATCGGCCATTCGCGGATCTCGATCCCCTCGTCGGCCAGTCGCCGCCACGGGCCGGTATTGGCCTCATGGTCCTGGTTGGTGACCACAATCGCCTCACCCGGCGAAAGCCACTGGCGAAAGGCCTGCGCGAGCACATAGGCGTTCTGGGTGGTCGACGGTCCGAACGACAGCTCCTCTGTTCTGACCCCCAGCATCGCGGCAAGACGGGCGCGCGCCTCGTCCATCTCTTCGCCCGCCAACCTGCTCGCTTCGTACGGGCCGTACGGCTGAACCTTACGGCTGTGATAGAACCGCGTCAGCCGGTCGATCACCGGCTGGCAGGTGAACGAGCCGCCGGCATTCTCGAAGAACGCCTGTCCGGCAAGCGACGGCTCGGCCAAGGCGGGAAACTGCGCGCGTACGAAATCGGTGTCCAGTGCTGTCATCTCATTCCCTCGGATCGGATTTGCGGTCACTGTTTCGGGGATCGCGGCACCCGTCAAGCAAGCCGTCGCCGCAAACGCGAAGGGCCCCGGCGAAATGCCGGGGCCCTTGGGTTTTCGTCATTCAGTCGAAGCGCGTCAGGTGTTGCGCTTTTCGGACATCAGTCCGACCACGATCGCCCAGCAGATGAACAGAAGGATAACCGTGAACGGCAGCCCGGTGGAGATAACCATCGCCTGAAGCGAACTCAGGCCACCACCTATGAGAAGCGCGATCGCCACGAGGCCCTCGAAGGTGCACCAGAACACACGCTGTGCCACCGGCGCATCGACCTTGCCGCCAGCGGTGATCGTGTCGATCACCAGCGAGCCGGAGTCCGAGGAGGTCACGAAGAAAACGATGACCAGAATGATCCCGATGGTCGAGGTGATACCCGCCAGCGGCAGCGATTCCAGCATCGCGAACAGCGAAAGCTCGGGGCTGTAGCTGTCGATCACGTTTGCCTTGACCGCGCTGCCGACCGGATCGGCGATGACCTGCTCGATCGCGGCGCCGCCAAACACGGCCATCCAGAACACGCAGACAAGCGACGGGATGATCAGGACGCAGGTCACGAATTCCCGCACGGTGCGGCCACGGCTGACGCGGGCAATGAACATGCCCACGAAGGGTGACCAGGAAATCCACCACGCCCAGTAGAAGGCAGTCCACCCCTGCATGTAGCCGGTGTCCTCGCGTCCGAACGGATTACTCAGCGGAATGATCTCCTGAGCATACGCGCCCAGCGTCGAGAAGAAGCCGGTCACGATGGCGACCGCCCCGGCGGTAAACAGCACGAACGCAAGCAGCAGCAACGCGATCACCATGTTGATTTCGGACAGTACCTTGACGCCACCATCCAGGCCGCGCAGCACCGACACCAGCGCAATTGCAGTGATCGCTATGATGAGGATCACCTGCACCGTGACGTTGTTGGGAACCCCGTACACGTAGTTGAGACCCGCATTCGCCTGCTGCGCCCCGATGCCAAGCGACGTCGCCAGGCCAAAAAGCGTCGCGAACACAGCCAGCGTGTCGATGATGTGGCCGGTCCAGCCCCAGACACGCTCGCCGAAGATCGGGTAGAACGCACTGCGGATCGAAAGCGGCAGTCCCTTGTTATACGAGAAAAGCGCCAGCGACAGCGCCACCACCGCGTAGATCGCCCATGGATGCAGCGCCCAGTGATAGGAGGTCGCGGCAAGCGGCAAGCGCCATGCGGCGGGCCGGCTCGATGTTGGCCTCGACGAGCGCACCGTCTTCGGTCAGCGGTCGCACGGCGCCAAGTGGCTCGTCACCCCAGGGTGTGCCGAAGTAGTAGGCGGGTTCAAGCACGCCGAAGAACATCAGGCCGATACCCATGCCGGCCGCGAACAGCATC
>JAABTI010000221.1 GCA_011389955.1 Paracoccaceae bacterium
CGCCGCTTCGCGCTGCTGATAAACCGGTTTCGCTGGGAAGATGGCATCGCCGCCGCACGGCGCGACCGCCCGTTCGAACGGGTGCAGTCCGTTCTGGTGATTGAAAACGTGTTGGGCGTGGCCTCGACCGGGTTCGATCGCACCGACCCCGATCTGGTGCTGTCGCTGCTCGACGTGGAGTGGCAGCCCACCGACGCGCCCGCCGGGCACGTTGTGCTGACTCTGGCCGGCGACGGGGCGATCCGCCTCGACGTCGAGGCGCTGGAGGTGGGGCTGCGCGACGTCACGCGCCCCTATCTCGCCCCCTCGCGCAAGATGCCCGATCACGGGAAATAGCGCCCGCCGATCAGGGAATGATGCGGGTGTATTTCACACCATCCAGCGTCGCCCCGATCTGCAGGCCCGCCTGACCGAAGATCACCGCGACGACGGGTGCGGTGATCGTCGTGGTTTCGGCGCGCAGGTTCTCGCCGCGGTCATTGAAGGCGTATTTGACGTCGCCGCCAACGGCCCATCCTTCGGATCGGCGGAACTTCATCAGGGCCGGATCGGTCATGAAAAACAGCACATGTGCATATTGCAGCGCCCCGATCTGTAGCCCGAAACTGCCCTTGGTGGCCGAGTAGTAATCCACCGTCGCCCCGTTCACCTGCAGGGCTCCGCGCCCATAGCCGCCGCCGAAGCCGAAGCCGGCCTCCGTTACCAGCGGCATGACGAGCTGTCCGACCGACTTGTCGCGCAGCTCCTGCGTCGCGGGGTAGTTGGAATAGAGATAGTTCAGCGTCTGATCGACCCGGGCGTCGATCACGCTGGGGCCGCGGCTGCCGATGCCATTGCCACAGGCCGCAGTGACGCCGAGGCTGGCAAGCGAGGTAAGCGCGAAACCGCGCCGTGTGATATGTTTCATTGGATCTTGCCTGTTAAAAGTTGCCTGACATGCATCTCCCGCCCGGCTCTGGGTCCGGTTTCGGGTGCACGGATGGACCTTACCGCCTGCGCGCCTCGGTGTCACTTGTTCCGCGCCTGCCTGGCGCAGATTGCGCAGATTATCGCGCGCCGCGGAGCACACGTGCCGCCGCGGGCGCGAAATAGGTCAGAATTCCGTCGCAGCCGGCACGCTTGAAACACATCAGGCTTTCCATCATCGCGCGTTGCCCATCGATCCAGCCATTGCCGGCGGCAGCCTGGATCATCGCGTATTCGCCCGACACCTGATAGGCATAGGTCGGCGCGCCGAACTGGTCCTTCACCCGCCGGCAGATGTCCAGGTAGGGCATGCCGGGCTTGACCATGACCATGTCGGCGCCCTCGTTCAGGTCGCGCGCCACCAGCCGCAGCGCCTCGTCGGAATTGGCCGGGTCCATCTGGTAGGTCGCCTTGTCCCCTTTCAGGGCCCCGGATGCGCCGACCGCGTCGCGGAACGGGCCGTAGAAGGAACTGGCGTATTTCGCGGCGTAGCTCAGCAGCATGACGTCACTGTACCCATGCGATTCCAATGCCGCGCGGATCGCGCCGATCCGCCCGTCCATCATGTCGGATGGCCCGATGATGTCCGCGCCCGCCTCGGCCTGGCTCAGCGCCTGCTTGACCAGGGCCTCGACGGTCTCGTCATTCACGATCACCCCGTCCCGCACGAACCCGTCATGCCCGTCCGCATTGTACGGGTCCAGGGCCACGTCCGTCATCACCGCGATCTCGGGCACGGCGGCCTTGATGGCGCGGGTGGCGCGATTGCTCAGATTGTCGGGGTTCCACGCCTCCGCGCAATCGTGGGTGCGCTTCTCCGCAGGGGTGTAGGGAAACAGGCAGATCGCGGGAATGCCCAGATCGGCGGCCTCGCGCGCGGCCTCGGCGATCATGTCCACGCTGCGCCGCACCACGCCGGGCATGGATGGCACCGGTTGCACGGCATTCTCGCCCTCGCAGACGAAAATCGGCCAGATCAGGTCGCCAACGCCCAGCAAGGTCTCGCGAGTCAGGGCGCGTGTTGCACCGCTTTGGCGGACACGGCGGAAACGGGTGGCGGGATAATTGGCCTGGCTGGGTGTGATCATGTGATGTCCCTTGCGAAGTTTTGCATGAGTTGCATGTAAATTCCGCTACCTCAAGGGTAGGAATTGCCGCGACGGGGCGCTATTGAGGCGCCACAACGTGCAAGGGTGGGCGCTTGGACTGGCTTGAACTTCTGACGGAAATGATCGACATGCGGTCCTTCTCGAACCTGTGGTTCTGGATCGCGCTGGCGGTGATGTGGTCCACAGCCAGTCACTGGGTGCTCGGCGTGCCCTATGACATGGTGGTGCGCGCTGCCCGCTTCGGCGGCCAGGCCGAGGAAGACCTCGAGGATGTCGTGCGAGTCAACGTCAATCGCCTGCTTTATATCGCGGATGTCTCGGGCCTTTGGTTGATGGGGCTTGGCAGCTTCGCGTTGACGGTGCTGGGGCTGAGCGGGTTTCTTTATGATCTCCAGTTCATGCAGGCGCTGTTCCTGCTGGGTTTTCCCATGGCCATCGTCTGGGGCCTCGGCATGCGCACCGCGCGCCGTATCCGCGCCACCGGCCTGTCTGGCGAGGAC
>JAABTI010000222.1 GCA_011389955.1 Paracoccaceae bacterium
GACCGCCATCAGGGCCGTCTCGGCTGTCCGACGCGGCTCCAGAAAGGTCGGGAAATAACCGCCCTTGCGCAGCTTCGGGATGTTCAGCCCGATCGTGCCGGCCCGGGTATCCCACTGGCGCGGTCGGTAGCCGTTCCGCTGGTTCTCCCGATCCGGATTACGCTCGCCATGCCCCGCGCCGCACACGGCGGCCACCTCTATGTCCATCAGCCGCTGTGCGGCATCCCGGATCAGCTCGCGCAGAAAATCCGCGTCATCGCTCTTGGCGATCGCCTCGGGAAGATCGATCATGGTCTCGGTCATCGTGCTCTCCTTCGTTGTCGTCGGCTTGAACAACCTCAGACTACGAAGAAGCGCGGTGGCCGCCAGACCGGCCGCGCGCTGCGCTACGCCAAATGGCTCCGCGCGCGGCCTGTTACACCACCCGGTGGGACACTACCCCAGCCCGCGGCACCGCTCCGCGGGCGTTTCTGTTCTGCGACGGGAGAGCAGCATGGCACGATCACATATCCAGCATGAAGACCCCCAGTGGAGTTGTTGCACCGCTTTGCAGCCACACTCCCAAGGCCAACGCTACATCCGCCAACAGGGTGCTTCCAACGGTTCATCGTGAACCGCCCGAAATCCTGAAATTTTCACCGACGGGTTTTCGCCATCGCGATACAAGGCGCCGCCATGGACGCCAGGAAAAGCGTGGTGCCCCCCCTGGGCCGATGGCCCGGCTGGCTGGATGAATGGCCCGCCTCAAGATCGGCTGACCCGGGGGTTCGGGAATCTTTCGGTCGGATCGCAAATCGGGAAAGAAAAATCTGAAAATCTTTCGGACACGGGTCGGACACAGCCAAACCCGCGTCCACCGCATTTCCCCCTAAGTCCTTGGAAACAGTGGTGAGCCGTGCAGGATTCGAACCTGCGACCCACTGATTAAAAGTCAGTTGCTCTACCAACTGAGCTAACGGCCCATCTCTTTCCACGGACCAACTGGACGTCGTCCAGAAGGTATAGTCAGAACTGGTTGGTCCGGGAAGGGCAACCAGTTACCTCGTCCCGACCCTTTTCCTGTGGGTCGGCGTCTCTGCGATCGCTCGGCTGCGCTTACCAAATCTTGCTGCCGCGTCGTTGCGCCCCCGGGTGGTACGCTCGGGAAAAAGTTCGTTAGAGAACCGGGGCGGATCCGTCAAGGGAGCCTGGCGGGAACGTGCAGGCACACAGTGCCGGAGTTCGAGCGGGAGAGTCAGACAGACTTTTTGGTCGGGGGCGACATGACACCTTCGCCGGAGAGAGCATGGCCAGCGCCGCAGCCCCCCGGTCCCGAGGGCCGGCATAGGGCGCAACAGGGACTGCGCCAGAAGCCATGCCCTGGCCGCCCACGTGACGGGATCGGGGGCTACTCGTCTTCCAGTCGCGTGACGATGACGGTGGTCACCGGCTTCTTGCCCCAGTAGCGCATGGTGACGCGCCGGGCGGCCTTGGTCACCAGATCCTCGATCGCGGCGTCGCTGCGCAGGCTTTTTCGGGGGGCCTCTTCCATGGCGGTATCGACCGCCTGCGCGATCAGCGTGTCGAGCCGATCGGGCCAGCCCGCGGCCTCCTGCGGGGCGCCGATACAGCGCACATCCGGGTCAGAGATCAACTCGCCGCTCTCGTCCACCACCAGCGTCGCGATGACATGGCCCTGCCGCGCCATCTTGAGCCGGTCGCGGATCACGCCATCGCGCGCGCCGACCCGGGTCTTGCCGTCGAGGTAGAGATATCCCGTCTCGATCTCGTCGATCACGCCGGGCGCGTTGCCGTCTAGGCGCACGAGCGACCCGTTGGGCGCTACAGCGGCATGCGCGGCGCCCCATTCGCGACCCCACTTGGCATGCTCGACGAGGTGGCGGTGCTCGCCGTGGATCGGGATCGACATGCCGGGTTTCAGCGCGGCGTAGATCCGCGCGAGGTCGTCGCGCCGGGCATGGCCGGACACGTGGATGCGCTCCATCTCGCTGTCGATGACCCGGATGCCCCGTTCGGAGAGCTTGTTGTAGAGGCGGTAGATCCCGGCCTCGTTGCCCGGAATGGTCTTGGAGGAGAACAGCACCGTGTCCCCCTCGGTCAGCGACACGGTGGGATGCGTCCCGCCCGCGATCCGCGCCAGGGCGGCGCGCGCCTCGCCCTGACTGCCGGTCACGAGGTAGAAAAGGTTTTCCGCGGGAATGTCGCGGGCACGGTCCTCGGGCACGGTCTTGGGGAAGTCGTGCAGTTGCCCGGTATGCTGAGCCACCTCGATCATCCGGCGCATGGCGCGCCCTGCCACGACGATGCTGCGCCCCACGTCGTCGGCGGCCTTGGCCAGCGTGCGCAGGCGCGCGACGTTCGAGGCGAAGCTGGTCGCGGCCACGGCGCCGGGGGCGGCCTTGATGATGCGCCGCAGGTTGGCGGTGATCTCGGATTCCGACCCGGCCGCACCCGCGAGGAACACGTTGGTGGAGTCGCAGGCAAAGCCCAGCACCCCCTCCTTGCCGATCTCCTCGAGACGCCGGAGATCGTAAGGCTCGCCGAGTTGGGGGTCG
>JAABTI010000223.1 GCA_011389955.1 Paracoccaceae bacterium
CGCGATTGAGCCGGATCACGGTGCCGTTATGGGTGCCCAGATCCTGCGCAGAGGGACGTTGGCCACGCTCACCAATGGTCAGGAACAGATGTCCCTGCGCGCCCTCGATGACGCGTCCGCCGAAATGTCGCCCGCCCTGCCCGTCCATATCCGCCTTGAACAGAACGCGCAGATTTTCCAGCCGCGTCCCGTCCCGCGCAATCCGCCCTGCAGCCAACGCCGTGACCGCCCCGCCCGCATCGGGCGCGGCGTAGCTGAGGAAAACCTCGCGACTGCTGGCAAAATCGCGCGGCACCATCACATCGAGCAAACCACCCTGCCCGATCGCCGCCACCTGCGGCACTCCGAAAACCTGCCTGCGCTGCGCACCTCTGGCCGGCAGGTACCACAGTCGCCCGCCACGCTCCGTCACGAGCATGGCACCATCCGGCAGGAACCCTAGCGACCAGGGCACATCGAAACCCGAGGCCACTTGTTCAGGCGCAATCTTTTGCCTGGGCACGGCGGTATCCTGGGCAGCACTTTGGGTCACCGATGCCGCCAGCATCATGCCAATCATGGCTCTTCTGTGCATCATGTCGCCTGCTCCGGTTGTTGCTGGATACCGGCCACATTTGAACACAAAGGTCCGCACGACGCAAAATCACTGATCGCCTCAACCAAGCGACCCGATCGTCACATTTTCAGATGCGGCGCTCACACTAGTACTTTTCTTTTTATTCCAGGCACAATAGGGTCCGAGGCGGACTTATCGTTCCAATAAGGGAGACTGCTAGATGAAAAAGATGATGATGATGGCAACCGCTGCGACGGCCTTGATGGCTGGCAGCGCGACGGCTGAGGACGTCAAGATCGGCGTGATTCTGGGCTATACCGGCCCAATTGAATCGCTCACACCGCACATGGCCGAGAGCGCCGAGTTGGCAATGTCGGAGATCAACGACAGCGGTGCATTCATGGACGGCATGATGCTGGTATCCGAGCGTGCGGACTCGACCTGCATCGACAGTTCCGCCGCGACCGCCGCGGCCGAGCGCCTGATTACCTCCGAAGGCATCAAGGGCATCATGGGCGCCGATTGCTCGGGGGTGACCGGTGCAATCCTGACGAACGTCGCAGTGCCGAACGGCATGGTCATGATTTCTCCCTCGGCCACGTCGCCGGGCCTGACGACGGCAGAGGATAACGGCTTCTTCTTCCGCACCGCCCCGTCGGACGCGCGTCAAGGCGAGGTTCTGGCCGACATTCTCGAGTCGCGCGACATCAGCGAAGTCGCGGTGACCTACACCAACAACGACTACGGCAAGGGCCTGTCTGACAGCTTCATCTCCAGCTTCGAAGAAGCGGGCGGCACCGTAACGCTGGCCGCGCCGCACGAGGATAACAAGGCGGACTATTCGGCCGAAGTTGGCGCACTGGCCTCGGCTGGCGGCGAGGTGCTGGTCGTGCTCGGCTACGCTGATTCGGGTGGCAAAGGCATGATCCGCGCATCGCTCGACACGGGCGCATTCGATACTTTCATGATGGGCGATGGCATGTATGGCGACGCTCTGATGGAAGAGGTCGGCGCCGAGATGACAGGCTCGTTCGGGGCCGTGCCGTGGAGTTCGGGACCGGGTGCGGAAGCCTTTGCGGAGATAACGGAAGCGGCCGGCGTCAACGGCGGCAGTTCCTTTACCCGTGAAAGCTATGACGCGGCGGCGCTGATTGCGCTGGCGATGCAGTCGGCCGGAACGGTGGAACCGGGCGAATACAAGACCCACGTCATGGACGTGGCCAACGAACCGGGCGAGAAGATCTATCCCGGTGAATTGGGCAAGGCGCTTGAAATCATCGGCAATGGCGGTGAGGTGAACTACGAGGGCGCCACCAACGTGGAGTTGATCGGTCCCGGCGAAGCCGCCGGCACCTACCGCGAATACGTCATCAAGGACGCGGGTTTCGAGACGGTGAAGTTCCACTGAACCGAATATTCCCAAGATCGCAAACAGCCCGGGTTTTTCCGGGCTGTTTCAATATCAAAACAGGCGCAGCCAATGCGCGGCCGGGGGGAGGAAGCCCATGATAAAGGTCGAAGACCTGCACAAGCATTTCGGGGGATTTCACGCAGTTGATGGCGCCTCGCTGGAGATCACGGAAGGCTCGATCACCGGCTTGATCGGTCCGAACGGCGCGGGAAAGACCACCCTTTTCAACGTGATAGCGGGTGTTCTTTCGCCCACGTCGGGAAAGGTGACGATGGCGGGCGACGATATCACCGGCCTGCCCCCGCATACCCTGTTTCACAAGGGGCTGCTGCGCACCTTCCAGATCGCGCATGAGTTTACGTCGATGACGGTGCGCGAAAACCTGATGATGGTGCCCGGTGACCAATCCGGGGAACGGATATGGAATACCTGGTTCGGTCGGCGTCGCATCGCCGAACAGGAGCGTGCGCTAAAGGCCCAGGCTGACGAGGTGCTGGAATTCCTCACGATCGATCACCTGCGCGACGAGAAGGCTGGCAACCTCTCCGGCGGGCAGAAAAAGCTGCTCGAACTGG
>JAABTI010000224.1 GCA_011389955.1 Paracoccaceae bacterium
AGGAGGTCATCGCGGTGGCGATGACCGAGCCCGATGCCGGGTCCGCGACCACCGATTTGACCACATCGGCGACGCCCGACGGCAACGGCTTCCGGATCAAAGGTGCGAAGGTCTTTCCCAACCCGAACGCAGATCAATATCTCGTCTACGTGCGCTTCGGTCCCGGGGTGGGCGGTATCGGTTCGGTCATGATCCGAAAGGGGACCGAGGGCTTTCATGTGGGCGAGCCGTCCCATTTCATGTCCGGCGCTCAGTGGGCGCCGCTCTATTTCGACAACGTCTTTGTCCCGCCAGAGGACGTGCTGCTTCCCGCAGGCGGCTTCAAGAAACAGATCGCCGGCTTCAACGCGGAGCGGATCGGCAATGCAGCGCGCGCGTTGGCCTATGGTCGCTACTGTTTCAACGAGGCGCGTGAATACGCGCTCGAACGCAAGCAGTTCGGTCGCCCTCTCTGCGAATTCCAGGGCCTTCAGTGGAAGTTTTCAGACATGAAAACCGAGATGGAGGCTGCACAGCTGCTGTTGTACCGAGCCGCATCAAATGCCGATCGTGGATTGCCGGCGGCCGACGAAACCACCATGGCAAAACTGATGTGCAACCAGGTCGGCTTCAAGCTGACGAACGAGGCGATCCAGGTCATGGGCGGCCTGGGTTATTCGCAGGAGGCGTTGATAGAATACTGCTTCCGCCGGTCGCGCGGGTGGATGATCGCCGGCGGTTCACTCGAGATGATGCGCAACCGACTTGCCGAAAACATCTTTGACCGACGTTTCTCGCAGCGTGCGCCAAAGAACGAGGCGACGGCATGAATGCGCTGATCGACCCGCAGACTTCGAAGGTTAAGGTCGAGGATCTTGGAAAAGGCATTGCGCGGATTTCCCTCAACCGGCCGGGCAAGCTGAACGCGCTCGACGACGAGATGTACGCGGGGCTCCGCCACGTCTTCGAGGCGGTCAATCACGACCGGTCCGTGCGCGCCGTATTGCTGACCGGCGAGGGGCGCGGGTTCTGCGGCGGCTCTGACGTCAACAAGATGCTCAATCATGACCTGGTCACGGGGCGTACGAGGCTGCAACGTCGCCACGCCGTCATCCAGGCGGTCAGCGCTGTGGAAAAACCCGTTGTCGCCGCGGTGCGCGGCCCGGTCGCCGGGATCGGTTTCTCGCTGGCGATGGCCTGTGATCTGGTGATCGCTTCCGATACCGCCTACTTCAAGCACACGTTCCGCAATGTCGGGCTGGTCCCCGATGGCGGGGCTATCTATTTCCTGTGTCAGCAGTTGGGCGTGGGGCGCGCGAAGGAACTGGTCTACACCGGGCGCCGCCTGCCGGCGGAAGAGGCCCTCGACTGGGGCATCGTTCAGGGCGTGGTGGCCGACACCGAACTCGAGAACCGCGCGAGGGAGCTGGTCTCCGAACTCGCCGCGGGCCCGACACTGGCCCTGGCCCTGACCAAGAAGCTGTTCCGGGCGGCAGCGAACGCGTCTCTCGACACCGCTCTGGAAATCGAGAGCTTCGCCGCGGGCGTCGCGCGCGCGTCCGGCGATCATGCCGAAGGCGTCAATGCCTTTCGGCAGAAGCGCCCGCCCGAGTTCAAGGGCGAATGACAGGCGGCCCAAGCCTTGTGGGATAATGTTGATGCCGAACAGCAAGGATGAATTCTCTGCCGCGACCGCGACCGCGACCGATCTCGCTGAAGCGATCTTTCGTCCACGTGGGATCGCGCTGGTCGGGGCCTCGGCCGATGAGAACAAGATCAACGCACGGCCACAGGCATATCTTCGGGCCGCAGGATATGAGGGATTCGTCGCGCCGATCAACCCGCGCGCGGACGTGATCGGCGGCGTGCGAGCCTACGGATCGGTCTTGGACGTGGCGGCGCCGATCGACCATGCCTTCGTCATGGTGCCGGCCGATAGGGTGGCCGAGGTTGTTCGCGAATGCGGGGCCGCCGGCGTTTCCGTGGCAACGGTCTTTTCGGCGGGCTTCGCCGAACTGGGCGCGGACGGTGCCGCGGCGCAGAAGGAACTGGCCACGGTGGCGCGTGAGGCCGGTGTTCGGCTGGTCGGGCCGAACTGCATCGGCCTGATCGACGTGCATCATCGCATGCCCCTGACCACGAACGCCGCAATCGCCAAGGAGCCGCTGGTTGCGGGTGGCGTTTCCGTCATATCGCAAAGCGGCAGCATGCTTGGGAGCCTGATTACACGCGCCGCGCCACGGGGCATGGGTTTCGCCAAGCTTGTTTCTATCGGCAACGAGGCCGACCTCGGCGTCGGCGAGATCGCGCAACATGTGATCGACGATGACGAAAGCGATGTCCTCCTGCTGTTCTTGGAGACGATACGCGACCCGGACACGCTTGCGGCGGCAGCCCGGCGGGCGCATCAGGTTGGCAAGCCGGTCATCGCTTACAAGCTGGGCCGGTCTGACATCGGGCGTCGCATTGCGGCATCGCATACAGGCGCGATCGTCGGGGCGGACGAGATCGCGAGCGCGTTCTTCCGCGA
>JAABTI010000225.1 GCA_011389955.1 Paracoccaceae bacterium
CTCTTGATGGACGAAATGGGCGTCGACCATGTGGATCGCGTGGTCTTGGCCGGGGCGTTCGGGGCCCATATCAGCCCAAAGCACGCCATGGTTCTGGGCATGATCCCTGACGTGCCACTCGACAAGGTCACCAGTGCCGGGAACGCCGCCGGGACCGGCGCCCGCATTGCCCTGAGCAACGTCGCCGCCCGAGCCGAGATTGAGAAAGTGGTTCACCGCATCACCAAGGTCGAAACCGCGATCGAACCCCGCTTCCAGGAGCATTTCGTCGCGGCCAACGCCATCCCTCATGCGACCGATCCGTTTCCGAATCTATCGGCGATCGTGCCCTTGCCCGATGTCAGCTACAACACCAAGGGGCAGGATGCGGATGGTAGCGGGCGCAGGCGGCGTCGGAGGGCTTGACCTCTGAACGCCGCTGGAATACCAGACTGCGATACCTCAAGCGGGTGTAGCTCAATGGTAGAGCAGCAGCTTCCCAAGCTGACGACGAGGGTTCGATTCCCTTCACCCGCTCCATCGCTCCAGGCCCAAGCAGTTCCCACCCTTCAGGGATGTCACCGTGTCGTCGCGAATGGTCGGCCTTGGATGACTGTTGACGCGCAGCAGCGTGGCCCTCATGCCAGCAGATAATCGCATTTGCGGTCAAATAAGCGCACAATGCAGGCCGCGTCCGGGTTGCATACGCCGAACCCGATAGGATCACCTGTTTCTTCGGGCGCCGTGCTGGCGTCGTGAAACTGTGCATATGGGCCATGCCCGGACCGGGTCTGCACCCTGCACGGCAGAAATGAAAAGCGCGACAAGTGTCCGCAGTGCCGGCACCATCTTCGTCCTGATCTCTCCAACGTCTGCTTTCAACCCGGGGCGCATCGCGCTAAGCAAAGGTCAACCAAGTAGGCCCCCATGAGCGCATCCACCGTTCTTGCCACCTTTGTTCTTGTCGCACTCGGCGCATCCGGCGGCGGGCTGGCGACGCTGACTCCACTTCCGCTACCATTCATGCTGGGAAGTTTGATCATCTCGGCGGCGGTGGCGATGATGCTGCCGCATCACCTGCCGGAAGGCTACCGCTTCCCGCAATCGCTGCGCCTTGTTTTCATCGCCACGATCGGAGTTATGATTGGCGCGCAGGTGACCCCCGAGTTGGCCGCGCTGATCCCCTCTATGGTTGTCAGTCTGGCGGCGCTGACGGTGTTTGTCGGGCTCGCCCATGCAGGTAATTTCGCCATCTTCTATCATCTTGGCGGTTATGATCGCGCCACGGCCTTTTACAGCGGCACGCCGGGTGGATTGATGGAGTCCATCACCATGGGCGAAGAGGCCGGGGCAAATGTCGCGGTTCTTGCCATGCAGCAGTTCCTCCGCATCATTCTTGTTATCACGCTGGTGCCGGTGGGGCTGTCGCTTTGGTACGGGGCACCCGTGGGAAGTGCCGGCGGGATCAGCTTCTCTCCCGCTCGGGCCGAACAAGCGGTGTTGTCCGACCTGCCGCTTGTTGTCGCCGTGGGTGCGACAGGGCTTTGGATCGGACTGAAACTTCGCTTGCCGGCCGGCCAGCTGACAGGGCCGCTGTTTGCCGCTGCGCTCCTTGGGTTGGCAGGGGTCGGCGCACCCGCCCTGCCCGATTGGCTGCTTCATGTCGCGCAGATCGTAATCGGCACATCGCTCGGGTTGCGGTTCATCGGATTGGCCCGGTCCGACCTGACGCGCGCGATTTGGCTGGGGTTGCTCTCGGTAACGGCAATGCTGACACTGGGCACCGTGCTTGCCCTGGCCGTTCATGGAATGACGGGCACCCCCTTTGACGTGGCCCTGATCAGTTTCGCACCCGGGGGTATTACCGAAATGGCGCTGGTCGCACTCAGCCTCAACGCAAACCCGGCGCTTGTCAGCGCCCACCATATCTACCGGATCATCCTGACCGTGGTCGAGATATCCGTACTGGACAAGATCCGACGACGACGAGGTGACGCACTTTGACACGACCGGCATCGCCACGCTATCTGAACACATGTTCAATTTGAAAGGACACCGACATGCGTATTGAAGACACTGCCGCAATCGTCACGGGAGCCGCCTCCGGGTTGGGTGAGGCGACGGCTCGGGCGCTCGCGGGCGCCGGGGCCAAGGTGGCGATACTGGACCGTGAGGCCGAGCGCGGCACACAGGTTGCCCAAGAGATCGGCGCGACCTTTCACAGTTGCGACGTGACCGATGAACAGTCGGTTCAAGCCGCCATTGACGCCGCGCGCGCGTCGATGGGATGGCTCACCGCCGCGGTGAATTGCGCCGGCATCGCGACCGCTGAAAAGACGCTGGGTCGTGAAGGGCCGCATCGTCTGGAGAGTTTTCGTCGCACTGTCGATGTCAACCTGGTGGGCACATTCAACGTGGCGCGACTGGCCGCCAGCGCCATGTCGGAAAACACCGCTTCGCCCGACGGCTTGCGGGGCGTGATCGTCAACACC
>JAABTI010000226.1 GCA_011389955.1 Paracoccaceae bacterium
AGCCGAATACCCCTCACGATACCGCGCATTGACAATTCCCCGCCGTGCCCCACATGGTCCGCCGCCATGGACACGGGACCGAGTCGAAAGGAATATCAATGCCAGTCGTTGTTGTAGAATCTCCGGCCAAGGCCAAGACGATCAACAAGTATCTCGGCTCCGACTACACGGTTCTGGCGTCTTACGGGCACGTACGCGATCTGCCTCCCAAGGACGGTTCGGTGGACCCCGAGCATGATTTCGCCATGAAATGGGAGGTCGGCACCGATGCCCGCAAGCACGTCAAGGCGATTGCCGACGCTCTGGCCGATGACCCCGACCTGATCCTGGCGACCGACCCCGATCGCGAAGGCGAAGCAATCAGTTGGCACCTGGAAGAGGCGCTGCGCAAACGCCGCGCCCTGAAAAAGGACACGCCCGTCAGCCGCGTCGTCTTCAACGCAATCACCAAGACCGCGGTCACAGAGGCGATGAACAACCCGCGCGACATCGACGCGCCGCTGGTCGAGGCATACCTGGCGCGCCGCGCGCTGGACTACCTTGTCGGGTTCAATCTCAGCCCCGTCCTGTGGCGCAAGCTGCCCGGCGCGAAATCCGCCGGCCGCGTGCAGTCTGTCTGCCTGCGCCTGATCGTCGAGCGCGAAATGGAGATCGAAGCCTTCAATCCGCGCGAATACTGGACCGTCAAGGCGCTTCTTTCCACGCCGCGCGGCCAGGAATACGAGGCGCGCCTGACAACGCTCGCTGGCAGCAAGCTCGACAAATACGGGATCGAAAACGAAACCCAGGCCGAAATGGCAGTTCAGGCGATCACCTCGCGCGATCTGACCGTGACCTCGGTCGAGGCAAAGCCGGCCAACCGCAACCCCTCGGCGCCCTTCATGACATCGACCCTCCAACAGGAAGCGAGCCGCAAGTTCGGCATGGGCGCGCGTCAATGCATGAGCGCGGCACAACGCCTCTACGAGGCCGGGCACATCACCTACATGAGAACCGACGGGATCGACATGGCCCCGGAGGCGGTGATGGCCGCGCGCGACGCGATCAAGGGCCGCTACGGCGAGGAGTACGTGCCGAAATCCCCGCGCATGTACAAGAACAAGGCGAAGAACGCGCAGGAAGCGCACGAATGCATCCGCCCCACCGAAATGAGCCGCGACGCCGCGGCGCTGAAACTGTCAGACCCGGATCAGCGCAAGCTTTACGACCTGATATGGAAACGCACGTTGGCGTGCCAGATGTCGGCGGCCCGGCTTGAGCGGACCACCGTTGACATCGGCAGCGCTGATGGTCAGGTGGGGTTGCGTGCAACGGGCCAGGTGATGTTGTTCGACGGGTTCCTGAAAGTATACGAGGAAGGCCGCGACGACGCGTCCACGGATGACGACGATCGCCGCCTGCCCCAGATCATGCAGGGCGAGGCGGCCGAGAAACATACCCTAACGCCCGAACAGCACTTCACGCAGCCGGCCCCGCGCTATACCGAGGCGACGCTGGTCAAGCGCATGGAAGAACTGGGCATCGGACGCCCCTCCACCTATGCCAGCGTGATCGGTACCATCCAGGATCGAGAATACGTGCGCAAGGAAGGCAACCGCCTGTTTCCCGAAGACAAGGGCCGCATCGTCACGGTCTTCCTGATGAATTTCTTTCGGCGCTATGTCGAATACGATTTCACCGCCGATCTGGAGGATCAGTTAGACGCCGTCAGCGCCGGCAAGGCAGATTACAAGGAGGTTCTGTCCCGGTTCTGGCGCGATTTCTCGGCCGCGATCGCCGAGACATCCGAATTGCGGATCACCGAGGTGCTCGATGTGCTTGACGACGCGCTGGCGCCTCAGCTCTATCCGCCGCGCGAGGATGGCAGCGATCCGCGGATCTGCCCGCTATGCGGCACCGGCAAGCTGCACCTGAAAACCTCGCGTAGCGGCGGGTTCGTGGGATGCGGCAACTACCCCGAATGCCGCTACACCCGCCCCTTGGGCGGCGACGAAGGCCAGGGCGACCGGGTTCTCGGCGAGGACCAGGGCGATGAGATAAGCCTGCGCTCGGGGCGCTTCGGCCCCTATGTGCAGCGCGGCGAAGCGACGGAGGAAAACAAGAAACCACCGCGCGCCTCACTCCCCAAGGGCTGGTCGCCCGATGAGATGGACCTGGAAAAGGCGCTGATGCTGCTCAGCCTGCCACGCGAGATCGGGCCCCACCCGGATGATGGCGAACCGGTCGAGGCCGGCATCGGGCGGTACGGGCCCTACGTGAAGCACGGCCGCCTCTATGCCAATATCAAGGAAGTGGACGACGTGTTCACCATTGGCATGAACCGCGCGGTCGAGGAACTGGCCAAGAAAGCCGCCAGCCGCGGCCAGGCCCGCGCCGGCGCCAAGCCGCTCAAGGAACTGGGCGAACACCCC
>JAABTI010000227.1 GCA_011389955.1 Paracoccaceae bacterium
GCGCGGATCTCGCCTCGTGCAGCCTCCTCAGCCTGATCGCCAATGGCGATCAACGCCGGCTCGGCCATGGTGGTGGCAAAACCGATAGCGAAGGCGAACAGGTAGAGGAAAAAGACGTTGTCGCGGGCGATAAGCTGTTCGGCCATGCGCTCACCAATGGGGAACAGCCCCAGTTTCAGCCCCAGCACAAAGGCGTACAGCCCCAAGATGACAAGCACAAAGCCGACGATCACGCGCCTGACATGCGGAATGCGCTGGCGCAGGATCACCAGTTGGAAGAACAGCACTGCGGCGATGATGGGCAGCACGTCACGCACGGTGGTCAACAGGTCGCCGAGGATTGCACCTGGCCCCAGGTTTACCTCCTTGGCGCCAGCCTCGGGGTCAAAGCCGGCGGCCGAGGCGGATAGATCGACATCGAGGATCTCGAACACGTAGATGCCGTAGGCCTGCACGGTGATCATCGGCACCATGACCGCCAGCGCCACCAGGCCGAAGCCGTCGGCGAGCACGCTGCGACCACCGATCGAGGCGGCCAGCCCCATGCCCAGCGCAGCGATGAGCGGCACGGTGACGATGTTCGTGGTCACGCCACCGGAGTCGTAGGCCAGGCCGACGATTTCTGGCGGCGCGAACCAGGTCACGGTGACCACCAACAGGTAGCCGCCGATCATGAACCAGTGCAGCGGCAGGCCGATCACTGTGCGCATTACGCCCAGGGCAACCACCAGACCCACCGAGGCGGCGATGATCAGTCGCAGGGTGAGCGAATCGATGTGGCCGTTGCTGATCACTTGGGCCTGATCCGCCACGGCGATCAGTGCCGGCTCGGCGATCACCGCCGCAAACCCGAAAGCGAAACCGAACGACAGCAGTAGCGGCAGCGACCCCCGGCGGGCGAAGGCATTGGAGAGGCTCTTGCCGATGGGAAATATGCCCATCTCGAGGCCCTGAAGGAACAGCGCCACGCCCACCACAACGATACCGAGACCGATGACGATACGACCCACACCTTCCGGCACGGCCTGCAACACCAGCAACTGGAATACCGCCACGACCACGATGATCGGCAGCAGGTTGCGTCCTGCATGCAGCAGGGTTTCCCAGAAGATACGGAGATCGGTCACGCGCTGGACCTCTTATCCCGTCGAACGGGTGCGATGCGGATACGCCCCGACTATTATCGTAGTGATATCGTTGCCACGAAGCCAAGACGGATCGAGGAGTCCCCATGCCCCAACCCCGGCCGATACTGATCGCCAGCGACCTGTCGGAAAACAGCAACCTCGCGGTGTCACGCGCCATGCAGTTGGGCCAGGCAATGGACAGCCCGCTGATCGCGCTAAACGTGATCCAGGAAGAGCCGCTCTGGTGGGTGGTCAAGAGCGGTGACCTCGACCCGGACGAATTGCGCCGCAATCTGCTGCGCGAGGCGATCGCCTGTCTGAAGGACCAAGCCCGCCAGGCAGCCAAGACGCTCGATGTACCGTCTCCGGAAATCGACGCACAGGCCCGACTGGGCAGACCGGCGACCGTCGTAGCCGAGATGGCCGACCGCCATGACTGCGGCCTGGTCGCCCTCGGGGCTCACGGCCGGCACATGGTGCGAGACTGGTTTATCGGCACGACTGCCGAGAAGATCGTAAGAGAAAGTGACGTCCCGGTTCTGGTTGCGAGGATCGAACCCAGCCATAGCTACCACAGGGTGTTGGTGGCCGTGGACTTTTCCGATCCCAGCGCGGCCGCCCTGAGGGCGGCTGCACGATGGACGCCGAATGCCCAATTTACCTTGGTCCACACCTACGAGACCTGGTTCGAGAGCTACATCGACGCGGCCACCTACGAACGCATCCGCGAGGAACAGGAAGATGCCCTGCACGAACGCCTGCGCGAATTCGCGCAGGCAAACGGCATTACCCGTGATCACGAGCCTGACTACCAGGTCATTGCGGGCCATCCCGGCACGGCAGTCGTAAGTGCAGCCATCGATGCCCATGCCGACCTGACCGTCTGCGGCACCCTTGGGACGACAGGGCTGCGTCGCCTAGCGATGGGCAGCGTCGCCCAGCACATCCTGCGCGAATCGAAGAATGATGTGCTGACTGTTCCGCTACGCGGCTGAGCCGCCGCCGGCAGATCGACTCCCGGCCCGCGAGTGGTGTGCATGCTCGGCATGGCCGTGCTTTAGTTTCCACAGGTGGGCCCGCGTGTCGGCCGGACCACCGATACTTATGAGGAATCACCCATGAGCTTGGTCATCTACAGCCACCCCGTCTGCCGCAAGCACGAAAACGCCCCGGACGTCATGTTGACGCACCCGGAGCGCCCGGAACGACTGGACGCGGTCGAGGCCGCCATC
>JAABTI010000228.1 GCA_011389955.1 Paracoccaceae bacterium
GCCACCGGCGTCGGCTTTTTCGATCACATGCTGGACCAGTTGGCGCGGCATTCACTGATCGACATGACTGTCCGCTGCAGCGGCGACACGCATATCGACGATCACCACACGGTCGAGGATGTCGGCATCGCCCTGGGCCAGACCCTGCGCGAGGCGCTCGGCGACAAGCGCGGCATCCGCCGGTATGCCTCGTGCCTGCTGCCTATGGATGACGCGCTGGTGCGCGCAGCACTCGATCTTTCGGGCCGTCCGTACCTTGTCTGGGCGGCGGAGATGCCGACGGCGAAGATCGGCAGTTTCGATACCGAACTCGTGCGCGAATTCTTCCAGGCGTTTGCGACCCATGGCGGCATCACGCTGCACGTGGACGGGTTGCGCGGCCTCAACAGCCATCACATCGCCGAGGCGGCGTTCAAGGCGGTGGCGCGCAGCTTGCGCGACGCGGTGGACCGCGATCCGCGCGCCGCAGATGCGATCCCCTCGACCAAGGGCAGCTTGTAACCCATGACAACCGTCATCGTCGATTACGAGAGCGGCAACCTGCACTCGGCGGAAAAGGCGTTTCAGCGCATGGCGCAAGAGACCGGCGCGGGCGAGGTGCGCGTTACCTCCGATCCGGAGACGATCCGCCGCGCCGCGCGCATCGTGCTGCCCGGCGACGGGGCGTTCCCCGCCTGCCGCACGGAACTTTACGACCATCGCGGCGTGTTCGAGGCCATGGAAGAGGCCGTGCTGCAGCACGGGCGCCCTTTCCTCGGGATCTGCATCGGGATGCAGATGCTGGCCACGCGCGGCATGGAATACGCCGAAACCCCCGGTTTCGACTGGATCGGCGGCACGGTGACCCGCATCACGCCCGCCGATCCCACGCTCAAGGTGCCGCATATGGGGTGGAACGATCTGGCGATCGACCATCCGCATCCGATCTTCGATGGTGTCGAAACCGGCGATCACGCCTATTTCGTGCATTCCTACCACTTTCGCGTGGCCGATCCCGCGCATCTGCTGGCGCATGCCGAGTATGGCGAGGCGGTCACGGCGGTGGTGGGACGCGACAATATCGTCGGCACGCAGTTCCATCCCGAGAAAAGCCAGAAGACCGGGCTGCGGATGATCGCCAATTTCTTGGGCTGGACGCCCTGACCCCTCAGCGCGCCCAGAGCCGCGGCTCCGCCATCTCGATCGAGTTTTCCGCAGGGTCGCGAAAATAGATCGAACGCGCGCCGTTCGGCCAGTGGAAATCGGCCTCGATCCCGACACCTGCGGCGCGCAGCCGCGCGCACCAGTCATCAAGCGCCGAGGCGGCGACCGCGAAACAGAAATGCCCCGGCCCCCGCGCGCCATGCGGCGGCACCGGCAACCTGGGGTTGTTCGGTGGTTTGGACGTCTCTGATGGATTGAAGATCAGGAGAACACCGTCTCCCACGCGGTAGAACACGTGCCGCTCGCCCACCCGCACGAGCCGTTCGAGACCCAGAAGATCGCCGTAGAACCGCTCGGCCGCATCCAGATCCTCGGCGTAGAGTGCCGCTTCGAGGATGGCGTCGGGCGGGACGGCGGTGGGCAGGTCGCTGGTTGTCATCGTCTGACTATACCGCAGCACGCGCCCTGAAAAAACCGGGCGTTTGCCTCGGGCCGGGCCGGATCACTCCACCCGCGCCCAAAGCTGGCTTTGACAGATTGGTCCGAGGCAGCCGCTGACCTTCAGCCGGTCCTTGCCCTTGAGATCCATTCGGGCGGCATATACCCTGTCATGCGCTGGCACCCAGGCCCGACCGCGATACTCCCCATCGCCGGTAGGCGTCACGTCCCAGAAGACGCGTTTCCCGACGTTTTCGGTCGTGATGCGGTCACCGTCGGAATCGTAAGTTCGCACGATCTCGCCACAAAGCGCCGCGTCGCATTTCGTGACCTGAACATGCGCGATCTGACCTTTCTTGTCGGGCTGTGTCTGCCAGGTTCCAAGCGCCGGCTCGGCGCTGGCGAGGGTCCCAAGCCCGATAACCGTGGCGGTCAGCACCATCAAAGATGTCAAATGCATCGTTCCCCCTACTGACTTTGCTCTCTCTTGAATCACTAGATAGTGATTCTGGCGGGCATCACCATGTTCGATCCGCCGGGTCTGAGCGGATTTCAGCGCAAAACCGGACACGGGATACTCATCCCGTGGCCCCGCCGCGCGGCTTCCAGCAGCCCGACGGTGCCGCGTTGCATTTCAAGGGGGCACATGCCAAAGCGCAGTCATCGCAAATGCACAGGGGCACCTTGCCATGATCCTTTACCCCGCCATCGACCTCAAGGACGGCAAGGCCGTGCGTCTCTTGCGGGGCGACATGGCGCGCGCGACGGT
>JAABTI010000024.1 GCA_011389955.1 Paracoccaceae bacterium
AGGGCCGCGCAAGATGCACCTGTGGCACGAGATTCATTCGGGCACACGGCTATTGGCGACGGGAGAGCATATGTTGATCCATGTCGCCCTGGATACGCGGCTGGCCAGTGAAATGCCGCCGGCACTGAGGCAGGCGCTGGCGCGGATCGCGGCTGCACAGGCCGATCTGCCACCGCCGGTGCGGGGTGGACGTGCGGTGGGGCAGGCGCCGCTGCCGGGCTGATCAGGCGATCGTGTCGCGCAGTTCGCGCAGATGCTCGCTCAGCCCGCGTGCGGTTATCGACGCCTCGCGCACCAGCCCGTCGAAATGCGCGGTGAAGGCCTGAACCCGCTCGCTGTCGCGGAAGGCGACGTAGTTGCGCCCGACATAGAGCACCGCCAACAGTGGCCCGAAGATCGTCACGGGTGACGAAAAGACTCGCCGCGCATCATACAGATAGAGCCGCAGCCGCGGGTAGAATTGCACGTGAAGATCGATGAAGCGGTCGATCTGCTCCAACCGCAGTTCTCGTGACAGGCCGGCATAATAGCCCGTCGCACTGACGAAACCCTCCATTTCGTGCAAGGGCAGCGCGATTTCGTAATCCGAGGATGAACCGCGCATCCACGCAAGCCGGTCCTGACTGGCGCCGACGGCCTGGCTGGCGGTGCGGCCGAGATGCGGGGAATACTCCCATTCCAACATGGTCTGCGTCTTGAGCATGTCGGGCAGGGCGGCTGGCACATGTCGGATCTTGTAGCCCGCTGCCTCCTTGTGCCAGTCGAAGATCTGCTGATCGACCAGCGCGCGCGGTGCCTCGGTCAGCTTGAGGGTGCTTGCCAGCATGTCTGCCGCGCTTTCGGGCCGATCCGAAAGCGACAGCAGCCAGTCCGCCGATACACCAAGCGCGGCGGCACATTCGCCCACAACCTGCGCATTGGGCAGGCGCGCGCCGGTTCCCTTCAGCAATTGTGATATGGTCGATCGATCCACCCCGATGACCCGCGCGAGCTGGCTCTGGCTTGTGCCCTTGTTGCGCATCGCCGTGGCGAGGCGTTGCCGGAATTGCGAGGCCCGCAAACGTTTGTCGATAATTTCTCTCATGAGGTGATAAATATCACAGATGTAGAATATTGTTAATCATATTCAGAATTCACCTCCTACGTTGCGCGGCCCTATAAATACCTTGTTCTTAATTTTCAGGAGGTATCATGGAGACGCGAGCTCGAACGCTTGTGAAAGCGCTTGTATGGAACGTCATCGGTTTGATCACGATGGGCCTCGTGGGGCTCATTCTGACCGGATCGGCGGTCGTAGGTGGGGCCATGGCAGTGGTCAATACTGCCGTCGGGTTGACCATGTACGTGATTTACGAACGAGTCTGGACGCGGATCGATTGGGGCCGCTGGCATGTCTGATCCGCGCCATGTGCGCAAGGGTGTCGAATGGCCGACGCTGAGCCTGCTGGTGCTGTGCTACGGGTTCTGGATTTTGGGCACGACTTGGCTGGCGGGGGTGTTCCTCCCCGCTGGCATCGCGCTGACCATGCTGGCGGTGGCCCTGCATTCCTCGCTCAGCCATGAAATCATCCACGGACACCCATTCCGGTCCGATCGGGTGAACGCGGCGCTGGTGTTCCCGGCACTGACGCTTTGCGTGCCCTACCTGCGGTTTCGCGATACGCATCTGGCGCACCATGTCGATGCAATCCTGACAGATCCCTACGATGATCCCGAAAGCAACTACCTCGATCCCGAGGTCTGGGAGCGCTTGTCGCCATTCGTACGCAGGGTGCTGGCCATCAACAACACGCTTGCGGGGCGGCTGTTGCTGGGTCCGCTCGTCGGGCAAATCGCCTTCATGGCGGCTGACTGGCGCGCAATCCGCGCCGGTGACCGACGGGTGCTGGCGGGGTGGCTGTGGCATATTCCGGCCCTGGTGCCGGTCATCTTGTGGCTTTGGGCCGTGGCGCAAATGCCGGTCTGGGCCTATGTTCTGAGCGCCTATGGAGCATTGTCGATTCTCAAGATACGCACGTTCCTGGAGCACCAGGCGCATGAACGGGCGCGTGGGCGCACCGTGATCGTCGAGGATCGCGGGCCGCTGGCGCTGATCTTTCTCAACAACAACCTGCACGTGGTCCACCACATGCATCCCCGTGTTCCTTGGTATCGCCTGCCGGCGCTGTATTTCGGGAACAAGGCGCGCTACCTGTCGCGCAACGAAGGGTATGCTTACCCCTCCTACGGTGAAGTGTTCCGGCGCTATCTATGGCGTGCCAAGGATCCGGTGCCGCATCCGCTCTGGCGCAAGGACTGATTCGGCGCGATAAGCCCGCCCATGGCTTGGGTTTACCTTTCGATTGCCGCCGCGGCGTTCCAGACATTGCGCTTCGTGCTGCAAAAGCGGTTGAGCATGGGAACGCTGTCGGCGGGCGGTGCAACCTTCGCACGTTTCGTTTATTCGGCGCCGTTCGTCGCGGCGCTGGCGATACTGGCGCTCGGCGGTGCACCGGTGCCCGAACTGGCGTCGGGGTTCTGGGCCTATGCGCTGACCGGGGGCGGTGCCCAGATCGGTGCGACGTGGTGCGTTGTGGCACTGTTCGCGCGCCGCAACTTCGCCGTTGGTATCACCTTGAAGAAGACCGAGGTCGTTCAAACCGCTCTGGTGGGGTTGCTGGTGCTGGGCGATCGCGTGTCGGCTCCTGCGGCGGCCGCGATCGTGCTGGGCCTGTTCGGGGTTCTGGCCCTCTCGGACCTGCCTTCGCTCACCGCTGGACGGATCCGCAGAATATTCAACCCGAGTGCCGGGCTTGGCCTGTTGTCGGGTGCGCTCTTTGCGGTATCGGCAGTGTGCTATCGCGGTGCGACCCTGGCGGTGGATAACGACGACGCGCTTCTGCGTGCGCTGCTGACCCTGGCGGCGGTGACGCTGTCGCAAACGGTGGCGATGTCGGCCTGGCTGGCATGGCGTGAGCCGGGGCAGCTGGCGCGGGTGGCGCGTGCGTGGCGCGGCGCCATCTGGATCGGGCTTGCGGGGTTGGCGGGCAGCCTGTGCTGGTTCACCGCCTTCACCTTGCAAAACGCGGCGCTGGTCTTTGCCGTGGGGCAGGTCGAGGTGATCTTTTCGCTCCTTGCATCGGTGCTGATCTTCCGAGAACGGGTCACGCCGCGCGAGGCGGGCGGCATCGCCCTGTTGACCGGCAGCATCTTGGTGCTGGTCTGGCTGGGCTGAGGCGCGCGGATCATTCGGTAGGGCGATGCCCCTTCAGCCGCAGGAACAGGCTTTCCTCGTCATCATTGCGAAAGAACGGCACGTTCTCCGGTGGCCGCGGGTCGTGCGCACGCGCGGCGACTTCGGCGAGAACAACTTCGGTGATGAACGGCAGGTCGAATTCGCGGACACGGGGCAGAGCGATCCATTGCAAATGAGAAAGCTCATCGCAGGCGGCATCGAAATCATCGAGGTCACTTGCGACCTCATCGGCGTCCACCAGAAAGAACCGCGCGTCGAACCGGCGCGGACGCCCCGGCGGAGTGATCGCGCGGAACACGAATTGCAGTGGATGCGCGGCTGGCAAATGCCCGGTCGCGGCAAAGCTGCGCCAATCTTCGGGCGGCGTCCCGGACCATTCTCCGGGCGTTCCCAGCACCAGACCGGTTTCCTCCCACAACTCGCGGATCGCCGCGCCGGCCAGAGCGTGCGACAGATTCCGGGTTGCGGCTTCGGTCAGGCGGTCACGGCATACTTGCGGTAGCGGCGTGGCCAGAGGCACATCGGCATCGCCGACATCCACTGCGCCGCCCGGGAACACGAACTTGTTCGGCATGAACGCCGCCCCGGCTCCGCGTTGGCCCATCAGGACATGTGGATCGCGCATTCTGTCGCGCAGGACGATCACTGTCGCGGCGTTGCGGATTGCGCTTTTGTCAGGTGTCATCCGGGTCTCCGCAATGCCGGGCTCAAGCGGAATCCGCGAACCCGTGCATGCGCTTGGCCCACTGCAACCCGATCATCGCCCCTTTCAATCTCGGCAAAAGGTATAACGACAGCGCAACCGTGCCAATAGCGAAGATGGTGAACAGCACCAGTGGTTCGGGCCGCCATGCCTCGAACACGATCAACAGCAACGGCGCCATCAGGTGGCCCACGATCAGGATGGTCAGGTAGGCCGGCCCATCGTCGGCGCGCTGATGGTGCAGTTCCTCGCGGCACACCTGGCATGCGTCGCGCACGTTCAGATATCCGCTCAGCAACGGGCCGTTGCCGCAACTGGGGCATTTGCGACGCCAGCCGTTCCACATCGCGGGCTTGACCGCGCGAAAGGGAGTATCGAGCCGGGTTTCAGTCATGATGAGGCCTCTTAACATGTGCAGAACGACCTTATCGGCCAAATGGGAGGCGACATAAACCCCTTGACCTGAACTTGCGTCGCCATGTCGCGAGACCATGCGCCCTTGCCCGATCACAAGTGCGTGAGCCCTTCAAATCGTTTGCGACGGAAACCCCGGTTTGCCGCGTTTAACCTTTCACAGCCCGCCAAGGAGCGTCCTGGTTCCGACCTGTGGGCTTGTCAATGAACCTTGAGGAGATGACACAGATGACACGCGCAATGACACTGACCGCGATTGCCGCTCTGGCTCTGGGCGGCACCGCCGTCTGGGCCGCCGGGCATGGCTCCGGCCCGATGAAGGGCGCACATGCCCCGATGATGCAATTCGACGAGATCGTCGCGAACGGCGATGGCAAGGTCACCCGTGACGAGATCGCCGCCGGCATGCAGGCGCGCTTTGCGGATGCCGACGCGGATGGTGATGGCACTCTGAGCGCGGAGGAAATGACCGCACGCATGCTGGAGCGGATGCAGGCCCGCGCCGAGGCTCGGGTCGCCCGCATGATTGCGGCGCGCGATGCCAATGGCGATGGTGTCCTTTCACCCGATGAAGTGGGTCCACCCACGCCAGAGGGCCGGATGATGGTGCGCTTTGACGCTGACGGTGATGGCGCGATTACCAAGCAAGAGTTTGAAAACGCACCGATGTCAGGAGGTCACGGCGGCAAGGGGCATCATCGCATGCATGGCAAGATGGGCGGCGGCATGGGGCAAAACTGCGACCGCTGATAACATCGGTCCCGGCCGCCGCCTGTCCGCGCGCCGGCCGGGGGCGTTCATGCCACGATTGCTAACGCAACGGCCAAAGGATACGGCAAAAGGACGATGGATATGCCCTTTGATGCCCTTGGCGAGGCTTCGGACGATGCCTTGCTTATCCTGTTCGCCGGAGGCGATGCAGACGCGGCGCGGGTATTGACGCAACGGTTCACTCCGCGCGTCTTTGCCCATGCACTGCGCCTTCTGGGCGGCGACCGCGCCGAGGCCGAGGACATTGCCCAGGAGGCGATGCTACGGTTGTGGCGTGTCGCACCGCATTGGCGGCAGGGCGAGGCGCGGGTGACCACATGGCTTTATCGTGTTGTCGCGAACCTGTGCACCGACCGGCTGCGCAAGGCGCGTGCTGTGGCGCTGGATGATGTGGCCGAGCCGCCGGACGACACGCCAGGCGCGCTATCGGAAATCGAGGATCGCCAGCGCGTCGTGGCCTTGAACGCAGCGCTGGATTCCTTGCCGGACAGGCAGCGGCAGGCAGTGATCCTGCGCCACATGGAGGGTCTCGGCAATCCCGAGATAGCCGAAGTCATGGACATCAGTACCGAGGCGGTCGAAAGTCTGACAGCTCGGGGTAAAAGAGCGTTGAGCGCGACCCTGGTCGGCAGACGTGAGGAATTGGGGTTTGGCGATGACTGAACAACAGCATGAAGATACCGGGCTGGAAGCCTATTTCGAAACGGCCCGCAAGCACACGCCGCCCCCGTCGGATGTCTTGATGGCGCGCGTTCTGGACGATGCGCTTGCGGCGCAAACCCGATCGGCTGCACCTGCCCCGGAGCGAGTAGGCCCGGTGCATGACGGTTCTGTTTTCGCGCGCGTCATGGCTGCGCTTGGCGGATGGCCCGCAGGCGCGAGCCTGGCCGCGTCCGCCTTGGCTGGTGCATGGCTGGGCGCCTATCCCCCCGCCGCGCTGAGCATCTTGAGCGCCGAGGTGCTCACCGGTGCGCGGCAAAGCTACGTGGTTGACCTGGTGCCCGGATTCGAGATCGGCGAAGGCCTGACCGGCGAGGAAGGATTGAACGATGTCTGACGCTGAAACCCCGCCCAGACGCACCACGCCCCGGTGGGTGAAGGTCGTGCTGGTTGTCTCGCTTGCCGTCAACCTGGCCGTGGTCGGCGCGGTTGTCGGAGCTGTGCTGCGCCACGGCGCGTGGGACAGTGACGGCCATCGCGCCCTTGCCGCCAATCGGATCGGCCGCGCCTATGTGCATGCCTTGAGCCGGGAAGACAGGCGCGCGATCTGGCGGGCCATGCATGCCGACCGCAAGTCCGAGGCCCGCGCCCCGCATGCTGACCGGATTCGCGATGAGTTCGACGCGATGCTGCGTGCCCTGCGGTCCACGCCCTATGATCCGCAAGCTGTGCGCGAAATCATGACACGCCAGATGCAGGCAGGACTGGCGCGGCAGAAGATGGGGCAGCGCCTTATGCAAGAACGCCTGGCGGACATGACCGCACAGGAACGCGCGGGCTATGCTGATCGGTTGGAACAGGCCCTTTCACGCCCTCGTGGCGCTCCGCCCGGTCATCGATGACAACGCCGATGTCGCCGATGTCGCCGTTTCGCGGGGTCAGGCGGCGGTCTGGCTCAGTGTGACCTGGTTGCGACCGCAGGCCTTGGCGCCATACAGCGCGGCGTCGGCTTGGGTGAGCAGTGTTTCGATGGGTGTGGTGGCGCCCGCGCAGGGACCCATCGCCACGCCGACCGACATGGTCACGGGGAATGCCGCCACGGTGGCTGGGGCAGTAAAGGGGCGCGCGCCGATCGCATGGCACAAGCGCCGCGCGGTCACCTCGGCGTGCTGCCTGTTGGTGTCCGGCATCACGATCAGGAACTCCTCGCCGCCGATCCGTGCCACAAGATCCTCCGCACGCAGGTTCTCGCGCAGACGCTGCGCGACTTCGCGCAGCACGGCATCGCCGGCGGCGTGGCCATGTCTGTCGTTGATCGCCTTGAAGTGATCCAGATCAGCCACCATCACGGCAAATCCGCGCCCGCTGTTCAGGGCCATATCGGCCATATGGGCCAATTGCGGCATCGCGTAGCGGCGATTGTACAGCCCGGTCAGCGGATCGGTCAGCGCGGCGCGCAAGCCATCCTTCACGCTCAGGCGCAAACGGTCCGCCAGTTGTTTTTGCAAGATCAGCCCGTCAAGACGCAGGGTCATTTCATCGGTGTCTGCGTCCTCATGGATCACGTCGCCCGCACCCAGGTCCAACGCATCGGCGCCGCATTGCGGCTCGTGCCCTTCCAGGACCGCCAGAATGGCGGTGTGGCGCGTGTCCGGCAAGGCCCTCAAACCAGCCAGAAGACGCAGGCCCTTGGCCGGTGCGCGCGCCTCGATCACGACCGCGCAGACGTCCGGTGCCGGACCCGCGGCCACCGATCTCCAGAAAGTCGCGCCCGTGTGACACGAGACATGCGCGCGCCTGCGTCCTGGCAGGCGGTTGCGCAGCGCATCTGCCTTTTGGAGCGATGGGGCGATCATTGTCACGCGCGCGGCTTGCGCATAGGGATGTGTGGCGTCGGCGAAGCACAATGTGCGCGCTGCGTCATCGCTGAGGTATCTTTCCTCGGCTGTCACATGACCGCGCATCAGCCCGCGCAGGCGCGCTTGCAGCAGCACGTCGTCCAGCGGTAGCGCCATGACATCGACGGCGCCCGCCCGCAGCGCGGCGACCCGAAGCCGCGAGTCCACCTGCCGGGCCGTGATCAGGATCGGGATGCGGCGGTTCGGCGTGCGCGCCGTGATCCTTCGGCACAGTTCCAGCCCGGCCATGTCGGGCAGTTGACTGGCAATGAAGACGAGGTCGGGCTGGTGTCTCCTGAGGTGCGCAAGTGCCTCGCGGCCGCTTCGCACCTGGGTAACCTGATAGAACGCCGCTGACAGCTTCACCCGCAGGATGATCCTGTTGGTTGCAACGTCGTCCACGATCAGAACATTCCCCGGCATGGCGCACGGACTCCGTTTCGGTCACTGCGGTCTTGTGCCCTCCAAAATTCATGGGATAGGTTAAGAAATCCTTTCCCAAGCAGGTAAAACATGACGCTTTCCCCGGAAAATGCCGAAACTTTCGCGCTCACGGCGCTTGGCTGGCTGCTCGGAAACGAGGAGTTGCTGCCTGTTTTCATGGGTTCGACCGGGATCGGCGTGGATGATCTGCGCAGCAATGCGGGTGATCCGGCCTTCCTGGCTTCGGTGCTGGATTTTCTCATGATGGACGATGCCTGGGTGGTCGCGTTCTGCGATGCCGTCGATGCGCCTTATGACCGGCCCATGATGGCGCGTATGGCGCTACCGGGTGGGACGCATGTCAACTGGACCTGAGATAGCGGCGCTACAGCGTCTTGAGCACGACATCTTCGGCGTGCCGCAGTTTTCCCAGTAGGCGCATCAGTTCCGCTTCTTCCCCCGGGGCGAGAGCCGCTGACAGCTTGTTGGCGTTCTCACGCGCATGTGGCGTGGCTCGGGCGATCCGGTCACGGCCGAGGTCCGTCAGTTCGACGCGCCGCGTGCGCCGATCGCCGGTGCCGGATTGGCGGGCCAGAAGGCCATCCGCCTCCATCTGTCTGAGTGCGCGCGAGGTCGCGGTGCGGTCCACGCCGACGAAACCGGCGATTTCCGAGGGCTGGGACAACCCCTCGTTGCCGACGGCCAGCAGTATGCACCAGCTCGTCCGCGTCAGTCCCAGCGGCCTGAGTCTTTCATCCAGCCACCGTTCCTGACCGCGGGCTGCAATGGAGAGATGGTAGCCCAGGGATGCCTGGAGCCGATATGGATCCGTTTTCGTCATGACCATACGGCACAGGATCGAGCCGGCAAAGTCAACTGAAACCCGCTTGCCAAGGGGGGCAGGGGGCGTCACCTTGCGGCGTGGGAACGCGGGCGGATGGAAGGGCGCGAAGATGATGAAAGTGGATGGTATTCTGTTCGACAAGGACGGAACCCTGTTCGATTTCCGCGCCACCTGGGATGTGTGGGTTGCGGATGTGATTGGCTCGCTGTCGGGCGGGGATCCAGTGCTTGCCGCGGCTATGGCGAGGGCGGCGCGCTATGATCTGGAGGCGCAGCGCTTCGATGCTGACAGCCCGATCATCGCCGGGACCAACCGGGAGGCGGCGGAGCTGCTGTGCTCGGCCATGCCGGGCCGGGACGTGGACGAGGTCGCGCATCACCTGATGATCTCGGCGGCCTCCGCGCCGCTGGCGCCGGCGGTGCCGCTGGCACCTTTTCTGACCGGGCTGGCGGAACGGGGGGTGCGGCTGGGCGTGATGACCAACGATACCGAGTACGGAGCCCACGCGCATCTGGAAAGCGCCGGAGTGGCGGCTCATTTCGAATTCATCGCCGGCTTTGACAGTGGCCACGGGGCCAAGCCCGAGCCCGGGCCGCTGCTGGCCTTCGCGGCGGCCACGGGGCTGCTGCCGGGCAGGGTGGCAATGGTCGGAGACAGCGCGCATGACCTGATTGCCGGGCGGGCGGCGGGGATGCAGACGGTCGGGGTTCTCACTGGCCCGGCGGGCCGTGAAGACCTGGCGCCGTGGGCGGATACGGTGCTGCCCGATATCGGACATCTGAGTGACTGGGTCGGATCGTGATCCGGGCATCTCACTGCCGGAGTGTTCCGCCAAGGCACCGATAATGAACGGCTGTCGTATACAGCCCGGCCTGAAGGCCAACCTGTCTCCAGCTTGAAAGCGGGGGCCTGCGGGGCACCACCCGCGAGCATCGGCACGCCACAAACGAAAAACGCGGCCCTCAAGGGGCCGCGTTCTGAATTCGTCAGCTTCGAGAAGCTTATGCCAGCGCGAGGTTGACTGCCGATTCGCGGCCGTCACGGCCTGCTTCGACGTCGAACGTCACTTTCTGGTCGTCTGCAAGGCCGGTCAGGCCCGAACGCTCGACTGCCGAGATGTGCACGAACACATCCTTGCCGCCGCTTTCCGGTGCGATGAAGCCGAAGCCTTTAGTCGAGTTAAACCACTTTACGGTGCCATTGGCCATATCCGTAATCTCCTGTTTTGATCGCTGCCCGCGGTAGTGCGACAGCCCGGCGTTGTTGGTCTGGTTCGAAAGACTGAACGCCGAAGATCGGGAGACAGTGGTCGAAAAAGATAACGTTAGCCCGACCTACATGGTGTGTTATGGCGGATCTTGCAAGGGTTAACTTCGACAAGGCGCGCTTTTGTTCGGATCGTGCGGCATGTCCGTACGGTCGAAACCGGGCCAACGGGCGCGCGCGGCCCGACCCCCGCAGCCCCGTTTCTGCCCGCCCCGGCGATCTCAGACCTTCTGGGTCAGGAACACGCCTGCCGCCATCAGCGCGATACCCCCCGCGCGGCTGAGGGTGAGGGCGCTGGGCCGGGCGCCGAAGAGCCCGAAATGATCGATCAGCGCGGCGCTGAGAAGCTGGCCAAGCAGCACGAAGAACACCGCGTTGCCAACCCCGAAACGTGGCGCGACAAAGGTGATCGAAAGCACGTAGAACGCCACCAGCAACCCGGCGAGGAACAGGTGGCGCGGGGCCTCGGCCGCGCGGGCAAGGGCCTGTGGCCCGGAGGTGGCGAACAGCACCACGATGGTGGCGCCAAGGGCGACGACGAACAGGATCGCGGTGGCGGCAGCCGGGGCGCCCATGCGGGTGCCCAGGGCCGCGTTGAGCGCGGCCAGAACGGGAATGCCGATACCGGCGGCCAGCATCGTTAGCGCATAGATCGTGGTGGCGGGCATCGGGGGGGATCCTTTCTGTCGGATGGGTCAGGGGGCCTCGGGCGGCACGAAGAAGGTGGCGGTTGCGGACGCGATCAGCTTGTCATCAGGCAGGGCATGCATGTCGGCCTGGGCGAACAGCATCGCCTTGCCGGCGCGGCGCACGCGCGCCACGCAGCGCACGCGCGTGCCGCTACCGGGGCGCAGGAACTGGGTATCGAGGTTGGTCGTGGCCACTGGCCGGGGCTGGCCGTAATGGCCGGCGCTGGCGATGACCATGGCGGTATCGGCCATGGTGGCCAGCGATTGACCGCAGACGATGCCGCCGATGCGCGCGATGTCGTCGGTGATCGGCATCGACAGCACCGCCTCGTGCGGATCGACCCGGTCCACGGTGAGGTCCAGCGCCTGCACCCAGGGGGCAAAGGCGTGGGCCAGGAATTCCTGGGCGTCGGCGGCGTCGAAGCTCATTGCGCGTCTCCTTGGCTTGGTGTCGCGGCCAACATGGCCCGGCGCGCGCGGCTTGTCACCCGTCTTGATGCCTTGCGGATGCGCCTCTGGTTCTCGGCTGGGAAAAGTTGCTAAGCTGGAGCGACACAGGAGGTATTCGATGGGTGAAGCAAAGATGATCGCGAGGGGGACCGCCGCGCTGGCGCTGATGGTGCTGGCGGGGTGCGAGGAGGGCGCGCCGACACTGTGGAGCAAGATCGCGGCGCAGCCGCAGGTGGCGCCGCAGGTTACCAGGGGGCGTGAGGTATACGAGGCGTATTGCACGTCCTGTCATGGCTCGGACGGGGCGGGCGACGGCCCGCTTGCCGCGGATTTGCCGGTTGCGCCACCGGACCTGAGACACCTGAGCGCCGCGAATGGCGGGCAATTTCCGAGCGACCGGGTCTATGAACAGGTCTATGGCTATCCGGGGCGGTTCAACACCTCGGTGATGCCCGAATTCGGCCCGCTTCTGGAGGGGCCGAGCGTTATGGTCATGGCCGAGGATGGCGCGACCGTCCGGACGCCGCGGGCCCTCGTCGATCTGGTGGCGTGGCTGGAGCATGTGCAGCAGGACTGATCCCGATCAATGCGCGCGGCGCGGGCGTCTGGCAAAATGAAGGCAGGGCAACAGCGAAAGGAAGTGGTGATGATGACCGGATTTTGTGGAAAAGGCGCCGCCGGGGCGGTGGCATTGATGGCCTTGGCCAGCGGGCCGGGCCTGGCCGAGAATGGCGATGCACCGGGCGATGCGCAGGAGGGGGCCGGGCTTTACCTCGAGTATTGCGCCACCTGCCACGGGATCGCCGCCGAGGGGCAAGGGCCGATGGCCGGTGTTCTGGTGATAAAGCCCACCGACCTGACGGCGCTGGAGGCGCGCGCGGAGGGCACGTTTCCGCTGGCCCGCGTGGTGGCGCGTATCGACGGCCGCGATCCCCTGGCCAGCCATGGCAGCCCGATGCCGGTTTACGGCGGGTTTTTCGAGGGCGAGGACGTGGCCCTGCGCACCAAGAGCGGGCAGCCGATCATGACCAGCCAGCCGATCGCCGATCTTGTATCCTACCTGAAAACGCTTCAGGATTAGAGCCATTGGGGCAAGGCAGCGCAAGGAGCGTAGCATGAAGATCTGGACGATGAGCGCCGTGGCCGTGGGGGTTTTCGCGGCCTGTGCCGCGCCCGAGATGCCGATGCCGCCCGAGGGGGCGGCGCTCTATTCGGAAAATTGTGCTCAGTGTCACGGGCCGGCTGGGCGCGGGAACGGGCCGGTGGCGGTGGGGCTGGAGCCCGAACCCTCCGATCTGACCCGGATCGCGGCGCGGGCCGGTGGAACCTTCCCGCGCGCGAAGGTGCTTTCGACGATTGATGGCTACACGCGCATGGATCATGATCGCGCGCAGGACATGCCCGAATTCGGCCTGCTGCTGCGCGGCGAAACCGTGCCGGTGGACGTGGGCGACGGGAAATTCACGCCGGTGCCGCGCCCGTTGGCGGCGCTGATGGTTTACCTGGAAAGCATCCAGGAGGGCTGAGCGCGCCGGTCAGCCGCGCGGGCAGTTCGGACAGGCTGCGCGCGCCAAGCTGGCCCATGTTGGCGTGCAAATCACGCGACAGCACGTCGACCAGGTGCGCCGGCCCGGCCGCGCCCAGCGCGCCCAGCGCGTAGTGCCATGCCCGCCCCAGCATGACGAAATCGGCGCCCAGCGCGATGGCGCGCAGGATGTCCAGCCCGCCCTCGATGCCGCTGTCGAAGATCAGCGGCAGGCCCGTGGCATCGCGGATGACCGGCAGGGCGTCGATGCTGGCAGGCGCGGCGTCGAACTGCCGGCCGGCGTGGTTGCTGACCCATAGCGCGTCAACGCCCGCCGCCTCGAGCGCGGGAACGTCGCGCGGATCGAGCACTCCCTTGACGACCAGCGCGCCATCCCAGCCGTCGCGCAGCGCGCGCAGGTACTCCATGTCGGGCGAGGTGCGCAGCATGTAGCCCGCGTGCTCGGTCGAGCCGAGACCCGTCACCGCGCCGGCGTATTGATCGATCAGCCGCATCCGGGGCATGCCGAGCCGGGCCGTGCCCAGCGCCCAGGCCGGGCAGCGCGCCACCTGCGCCATCAGGCGCGGCGTCAGGCGTGGCGGACTGGTCAGGCCCGAACGGGTCTGGCGTTCGCGGCGGCTGGCCACCGGGACATCGGCGGTCAGCACCAGCGTGGAAAAGCCGCAATCGCGGGCACGCGCCAGCATGTCGGCGCGGATCTTGGCATCGCGCGGCGGATACATCTGGAACCACCCGTTGCCGTCCAGGTGCGGCGCGACATCCTCGGGGGTGCGGCTGGCGACGGTGGACAGGCCGTAAGGCAGGCCTGCGGCGGTGGCCGCGCGCGCCAGCAGCCTTTCGGCATCGGGCCAGAACAGCCCCGACATGCCGACCGGGCTGACGCCGAAGGGCAGGGCGTATTCGCGGCCCATGAGGGCCGTGCGCGTATCGGCGGTGAATTCGCCGTGCAGGATCGAGGGCATCAACAAAACCTCGTCGAGCTTGTGGCGGTTGCGGGTTTGCGTGGCCTCGGTGCCCGTCGCGCTGTCCAGGTATTCAAAGGCGAACCACGGGATGCGGCGGCGCGCGCGTGCCTTGAGGTCGGCGATGGCGGGATATCGTTGATGCAAGTCCATGGCGCTCACTTGTCACCGCCGCGGCGAATTTGTCCAGCCGAAGGCGGAAAAAGTATTGATGCCGGCGGCGGCGGGACTAAAGAATAAGGTGAGTAATCGGGCGGGTGCTCCTGTCGCCGCCCGTTCGGCCAAGAGGGCGTGATGATGCTTCGAATCATCTATGTGAGTGCGGGTAGGAAGTTGTTCTCGGATGCCGAGATCGTCAGTTTGCTGGATGTGTCGCGGCGCAATAACCGCGCCGCCGGGATCACCGAGCTGATGATCTATCACGATGGCAGTTTCTTCCAGGTGCTGGAAGGCCCGGAACCCGAAGTCACCGCTGTCTATGACCGTATTTGCCGCGATGCGCGGCATCATCGCCAGATCCTGCTTTGGCAGGGCGAAGTGACCGAACGGGTCTTTCCGAACTGGGAGATGGGGTTTTCGCGCTTTTCCCATATCGCCGAAGGGGACCGGGACAGCTTACGGTCACTGCGGGAACTGTCGGCGAAGCAAGGGCGCGACATACCCGATGACATCGTGAAGCTGTTGATGAACAATTTTCTCGACTCGTTTCGGGATCTCCGACCCGGCTGACGGGGGTGCCTGACGCGAAGGGCGAAAAATGGATGCAAGCGTGAACAATCTGTGAACAGGTGCTTTATCTCGGTCATGAGCGCAGCTAACATGACACGATGAGTGATTTCGACGAACAGGACGCCTTCGAAGGCGCGTCATTGTCGGCGCGGGCCATGGCCGCGCGTCCGGCACCGTACATGGATGGTCTGAACCCGGCGCAGCGCGAGGCGGTCGAGGCGCTGGATGGCCCGGTGCTGATGCTGGCGGGGGCAGGTACGGGCAAGACCCGCGCCCTGACCGCGCGAATCGCGCATCTTCTGGCCACGGGGCGGGCGCGCCCGGACGAGGTGCTGGCGGTGACCTTCACCAACAAGGCCGCGCGCGAGATGAAGGAACGCGTCGGCACCCTGATGGGCCGCAGCATCGAAGGCATGCCATGGCTGGGCACGTTTCACGCCATCTGCGTCAAGATGCTCAGGCGGCACGCCGAGCTGGCGGGGCTTGAATCGGGTTTCACCATCCTGGACCGCGATGACCAGATCCGCCTGATGAAGCAGGTGATCTCGGCGGCCGGCATCGACGAGAAACGCTGGCCCGCGCGCGCGCTTGCGGCGCTGATCGACGGGTGGAAGAATCGCGCCTGGACGCCCGAAGCCCTGCCGGCGGCGGAGTCGGCGGCCTTCGACGGCAAGGGGCCGGCGCTTTATGCCGCGTATCAGCAGCGGCTGCGCGATCTGAACGCGGTGGATTTCGGTGACCTGCTGTTGCACGTGGTGGGCATCTTGCAGGCGCATCCCGACGTGCTGGAGCAATACCGCCGGCGGTTCAAGTACATCCTGGTGGACGAGTACCAGGATACCAACGTCGCCCAGTATCTGTGGCTGCGGTTGCTGGCGGGGGGGCATCACAACATCTGCTGCGTGGGCGACGACGACCAGTCGATCTATGGCTGGCGCGGCGCCGAGGTTGGCAACATCCTGAAGTTCGAGAAGGATTTTCCGGGCGCCAAGGTGGTGCGGCTGGAGCAGAACTATCGTTCGACGCCGCATATCCTGGCCGCGGCGGGGGCGGTGATCGCCGGCAATGCGGGGCGGCTGGGCAAGACCCTGTGGACCGATGCGCAGGAGGGCGAGAAGGTGCGCCTGATCGGCCACTGGGACGGCGAGGAGGAGGCGCGCTGGATCGGGGAGGAGATCGAGGCGATGAGCCGCGGCACCCGTGGGATGCGGACGTTCTCGCTGGACGAGATGGCGATCCTGGTGCGCGCCAGCCACCAGATGCGCGCGTTCGAGGATCGGTTCCTGACCATCGGCCTGCCTTACCGGGTCATCGGGGGGCCGCGGTTTTACGAGCGGTTGGAGATCCGCGACGCGATGGCCTATTTCCGGCTGGTGGTCAGCCCCGCCGACGACCTGGCGTTCGAGCGGATCGTGAATACGCCCAAGCGGGGCCTTGGCGACAAGGCGCAGCAAAAGATCCAGGGCAGCGCGCGGGCGCATGGTGTGCCGCTGCTGGAAGGCGCGCGCCGTCTGTTGGCCCAGGGCGGGCTGTCGGGCAAGGGCGCGGCAGAGCTGGGCAGGCTGATCGACGGTCTGGACCGTTGGGGACGCATGGCCGGGGCGGGCGATATCGGGCACGAGGAACTGGCGGGGATCATCCTGGACGAGTCCGGCTACACGGGCATGTGGCAGGCCGACAAGACGCCCGAGGCGCCGGGGCGGCTGGAGAACCTCAAGGAACTGGTCAAGGCGCTGGAAGGGTTCGAGAACCTGTCGGGATTCCTGGAGCATGTCAGCCTCATCATGGATAACGAGAGCGGCGAGGGCGAGGCGAAGGTCAGCATCATGACGCTGCACGCCGCCAAGGGGCTGGAGTTTCCCGCCGTGTTCCTGCCGGGATGGGAGGACGGCCTGTTTCCCTCGCAGCGCTCGATGGACGAGACCGGGTTGAAAGGCCTGGAGGAGGAACGCCGCCTTGCCTATGTCGGGATCACCCGCGCCGAGGAGTGCTGCACCATATCCTTCGCGGGCAACCGTCGGGTGTTCGGGCAGTGGCAATCGCAG
>JAABTI010000229.1 GCA_011389955.1 Paracoccaceae bacterium
AACCGGCGTCACCAGCGATCATCGTTTCGGCGCAGCCGGTCAGCAGGATCATCCCCGCGATTGTCAGATACAGCCTCATTGCCTTTCTCCACTCTTTTGCGCGCATCGTCCTGTGCCTCTCTCTCTGCCTCTGTGCGCCCCTGTGAGCGCCATTCCCGCCGGGCAAGCCCGAGGGCCGCGAGAACAGCCAAGGCGAGCGCAGTGGCCTGTCCTAGCTTGCTGCGCAGGGCGGCGATGAGCCAGGTCATGCCTCACGCCCCTGCACGATCCACCACAGCGCCCCGAGGGCCGCGATAACCAGCACTCCGGCGATGGCGTATTGCACCGGGCCGTGCCCGCTTGCGAGCGCCCCGAGGGAACCGAGGAAGCCGCTGGCCGCGCCGAGAGCGCCGCGATCCGTCACCGCGTCTTTCACGGTCGCGGCGAGGCTTTCCTTCCCTTCGGCCTTGGGCTGGGGGGATTGCGTCGATACCGTCACCACGCGGTCCTTTTCCGCCCATTCGAGCGACTGCGCGCGAACCTCCGAGACCCGGCGAGACCACCCGTTCTTGAAAGCAGCCCAATGCTTGAGCCGCTTCATGAAGGCCAGCCGACGATCACAGTAGCGGTCGATGATGCGCCGGGCGTCTTTCTGCCGCGCCGCTGCGATGGTTTCGCTGCCCACCACGCCGTCCACCTTGGCACCGACCTCCTGTTGCAGCCACCGCGCCGCCCGGCCCGGCCCGCTGTTCACCGCCGCGTCGAACACGCAATAGGCCAGCCCGTCCGGCAGGTCATCGGCGCGCACCGAGTTCCAGTATTGCCCCCGGTAAATGCGCTCGACCTCGGCATCGCTGATTTCGCGCACGTCTTTGCGCGGTAGGCCGCGCCGGTCTCGATCCGCGTCATACGTGCGCTGCGTCACGCCCTTCATCGTCGCCCCGCCCGGATCGTCGGGGTGGTTGCTGTATCCGCCCTCGTGGACGCCCAGGAGCGCGAACGCGCGGGGGAAGCGATCCTTGGTCATCACCGGCTCCTTTCGCCTAGCAGTATTTCCGTTAGCCGTCCGACATTCTGGTCGATCCGCTTGAGCGTTTCGGCGGTGCTGTCGCGCGACGATTCCAGGTTGGCCACCCGGCCTTCCATGGACAGCGCGAAAAGAAAGCCCGCCGTCACTACCGCGCCGACGCCGCCCATGATCCACCGCGCCCAGATCGCCCAGCGGTCAAGGCGCTCTGCGATCTCGTGAACTTCGCTATGTTCGCGTGCGTTCATAATCCCTCCTGCTCAATAGGCCACGCCGCCTGATGCAGGCTGACGCGATCTGGTGCCGCCCATGCCGATGAGCCGGGTGGCCAGCGCCCCTGGTGTCAGCGTGTGCGGCTGAGGTATCCCGGCGGCATGGCCGAGCAATTCGGAACAGAACCACCGGCCCCGGCGACTGGTCACGATGGGCGTCACGGTCAGGACCGCGCCCACGGTGTCGTAGGGCGCGTCGATATGCCTGATCGCGCGCGCCCAGCAATCGGCGTCGTGAAGCCCCGGCACGGTGATGAAATCCCAATGGCCCGTCTTAAACGCGATCCGCTTGGTGCGCACTCGATTGCCGTCCCGCTTGGAGGCCGAGATGCACAACGCCTCGCCGCCGATTGGCTCTGCCTGCAACAACTCCGCATGGCTGTAGGGGTGCCCGGTCGCGGCACGGATCAGCCGGTCGCGCCAGTCGCCCGGCGCGCGGTAGAAGGCAAAGATCGTGGGCATGTCAGGGCGCGCTCTTGTTGCCGAGCGTGTAAGTGGTCGCTGCCTCGGTATAGGTCGTCGGCTCCTGTGAGCAGATGTGCAAAACCGGCGTCGTTGCATCGCGGAACACTTGCAGCGCGCCGTCGAGAACTGCGTCTGAAAAGAATGCCATAGCTTATTTCTCTTGTGGTTGATCGGGGGTTAGTCCCAAGGGGCCTGCCAGCCCTCCGGGGCAGACAGGCTGTAGCCCATGCCTGAATGGTTGTTGATCTCGATAGGGTAGTCGGTCGTCTCCAACGCCCTGCGCGCGCGCTTGACCGCGCTGCGGATGCTGGGGGTATCTGCATAGCTGCCACTGATCCACTCAAGCCGCTGGCCGATGGCCTCGTAGGTCATCAAGCGCGGGCGATTCTCCCAAAGGATTGAGAGTATCCAGCAATCTTGGCGCTTTGCCGCCGGGATAGCGTCCTTGATGCGGGCGTATTTC
>JAABTI010000230.1 GCA_011389955.1 Paracoccaceae bacterium
TCCAGCGCTTCGTCGATCGGATAGAGCTTGCCCGGTTCGAGCTTTTCCTTGATGGTGCGCAAACGCTTGCTTCTGGCCATTATTCGACTCCTTCCACTTTCAGGCCCATGCTGCGGGCGCTACCTGCAATGGTGCGCACGGCCGCGTCGATGTCCGCTGCGGTCAGATCAGGCTCCTTCATTCGCGCGATCTCTTCGAGCTGGTCGCGGGTCACCGTCCCAACCTTTCTGGTGTTAGGCTCTCCGCTGCCCTTGGGAATCTTGGCTGCTTTTTTCAACAAAACGGCCGCGGGCGGGGTTTTGGTGATAAAAGTGAAGCTTCGGTCACTGTAGACCGTGATCACGACCGGCAGCGGCAAACCCTGCTCTGTTGACTGGGTCTGGGCGTTGAACGCCTTGCAGAACTCCATGATGTTGACGCCGTGCTGGCCGAGCGCCGGCCCGACCGGCGGACTGGGATTGGCCTGACCTGCAGGCACCTGCAGCTTGATGTACGCCTTGACTTTCTTGGCCATTTTTCACTTCTCCTCGGGTACCAGCGCCGACGCACCCGGCAATCGGCTCCCCGTCTGTTGTTCGATCGACCGCAAACGGCCGGATCGGTTGGTTTAAAGCTTTTCGACCTGCTGGAAGTCGAGTTCTACCGGTGTCGAGCGCCCGAAAATCGAAACGGCCACGCGCAAGCGGCTCTTTTCGTAGTTGATCTCTTCGACCACACCGCTGAAGTCATTGAACGGACCGTCGGTGACCCGCACCATCTCGCCCGGCTCGAACAGCACCTTCGGCCGCGGCTTGTCGACACCTTCAGCGACGCGCTGCAGGATGGAGTCGGCTTCGCGCTTGCTGATCGGGGCCGGCCGATCCTGGCGTCCACCGATGAAACCCATCACCTTGGGCACGTCCTTGACCAGGTGCCAGCTATCGTCGTTCATCTCCATTTCGACCAGCACGTAACCCGGGAAGAACTTGCGCTCGCTGCGCCGCTTGACGCCCTTCTTCATCTCCACCACTTCTTCGGTGGGTACGAGAATCTCGCCAAACTGATCTTCCATGCCGGCGCGCTCGATTCGCTCCCGGAGAGATTTGAGCACCTGCTTCTCGAAGCCGGAGAAAGCGTGCACGACATACCATTGCTTGGCCATCAGGTCCCCCCAGCCGCGCCGATCAATCGCCGGACCATCCAGCCGAACAGCGAGTCCATGAAAAACAGCAGGATGGCCACAATAATGGTGATCACCAGCACCATCAGCGTGGTCTGCAGGGTCTCCTGGCGCGTGGGCCAGACCACCTTGCGCCGCTCCACATCGGCCTCGCGCACGAAACCGAACATCTCGCGACCGCGCTCGGTTCGACCAACGATCAGCGCCGCCACCAGCACCGCAACCAGCAGCCCGAGCACCCGGAACAGCGTCATGACCTCGCCGGCAAACTGGAAAAAGCCGACCACGCCGGCCAGCAGCACAAACAGGCCAGCAGCCCAGAACATGGTGTCGCGCGGTGATGTCTTTTCGGCTGCCATAATTTCCGTGCTTCATGAGATGGCAGGCGAGGAGGGACTCGAACCCCCAACCTGCGGTTTTGGAGACCGCTGCTCTGCCAGTTGAGCTACTCGCCTGTAAAAAGGTTTCAGGTGTGAACCTGTAAGCCTTACTCGTGGATTTTTGCCACCACGCCGGCACCGACGGTGCGGCCGCCCTCGCGGATGGCAAAACGCAGGCCTTCTTCCATCGCGATCGGCGCGATCAGCTCAACCTGCATCTGCACGTTGTCACCCGGCATCACCATCTCCACGCCTTCCGGCAGCTCCACCGAACCAGTCACGTCCGTGGTCCGGAAGTAAAACTGCGGACGGTAGCCCTTGAAAAACGGCGTGTGACGTCCACCCTCTTCCTTGCTCAGAACGTAGACCTCGGCCTCGAACTTGGTGTGCGGGGTGATCGTGCCCGGCTTGGCCAGCACCTGGCCGCGCTCGACGTCGTCGCGCTTGGTGCCCCGGAGCAAAACGCCCACGTTGTCACCCGCCTGACCCTGGTCAAGCAGCTTGCGGAACATCTCCACGCCGGTGCAGGTCGTCTTGGTCGTGTCCTTGATCCCGACAATCTCGATCTCGTCGCCCACCTTGACAATCCCGCGCTCAACGCGACCGGTCACCACCGTGCC
>JAABTI010000231.1 GCA_011389955.1 Paracoccaceae bacterium
ATGTGGTTGCCGCAGCTCGGTCTGACGGCCTCCTTCTTTCTCGACGGGCTGGGGCTGCTGTTCGCCTGCATGATCCTCGGTGTCGGATTGCTGATCATCTTGTACGCGCGTTTCTACCTGTCGGCAAAGGACCCGATGGGACAGTTCTACACCTACCTTCTGCTTTTCCAGGGTGCGATGCTGGGGATCGTGATCTCTGACAACGTGCTGCTTCTGCTGATCTTCTGGGAATTGACCTCGCTTTCGTCTTTTCTGCTGATCGGCTACTGGAAACATCTGCCCGAAGGCCGGCAGGGCGCGCGCATGGCGCTCGCCGTCACCGGTGCCGGCGGGCTGGCCCTGATCGGTGGCATGCTGATCCTTGGCAATATCGTGGGCAGCTACAACCTGACCGAGATCCTGCAGAACGGCGATGCGATCCGCGCCTCGGAGTGGTATCTGCCGGCCCTCATCCTGATCCTGCTGGGCGCCTTCACCAAGTCCGCGCAGTTTCCGTTCCATTTCTGGTTGCCGCACGCCATGGCGGCCCCGACACCGGTTTCCGCGTACCTGCACTCGGCCACGATGGTAAAGGCGGGGGTCTTCCTGATGGCCCGGATGTGGCCGGTCCTGTCCGGGACCGATGCGTGGTTCTACATCGTCGCCACGACCGGGCTTGTCACCATGGTCCTCGGGGCGCTCATCGCCCTGTTCAAGGACGATCTCAAGGCGCTGCTGGCGTTCTCCACGGTCAGCCACCTCGGCCTGCTGACGATGTTGCTGGGATTCGGAACGCAGGCTGGGGCAATCGCCGCAGTGTTTCACATCGTCAACCACCTGACGTTCAAGGCCGCGCTTTTCATGACGGCGGGGATCGTTGACCACGAAACCCATACCCGCGACATCAAGCGGCTGGGCGGATTGCGACACCTGATGCCGATCACGTTCCTGATCGGCACCGTGACCGCGCTGTCGATGGCGGGCATCCCGCTGTTCAACGGTTTCCTGTCCAAGGAACTGATGCTCGAGGAGGCGTGGCATACCGGTTGGGCCGGCAGCCCTTACGCGGTGCCAGTCCTGGCCACGATTGGCGCACTCTTGTCAGTGGCCTACTCGTTGCGCTTCATCGGGCATGTCTTCCTCGGTCCGGTGCGCCACGATTACCCGCATCAGCCGCACGATCCACCGTTCGGGATGTGGGTGGCGCCGGCCCTGCTCGCCGTGCTGGTCGTATTGATTGGAGTTATGCCGTTCCTCGCCGAAGGCATCGTCACCGCGGCCGCCAATGCCGTAACGGGCGCCGACCTTCACCCGCACCTGAAGATCTGGCACGGCGTGAAACCGGCCCTGTGGATGTCGATCATCGCGGTGATCGGCGGGGCGGTGTTGCTGTTGCTGCATCGTCCGCTGGACCGGGCATGGATCGCCGCCCCGCGCCCCGAAGCCAAGGCCATCTTCGACGGCCTCGTCGCGGCGACCGCGGCGCTCTCGCGGCGGATCACCGAGGGAATGCACAACGGCGCGATCAGCCGCTATCTCGCCGTGTTCATCACGGCCTCCGTGGCGCTCGGGGCCATCGCCTTTTCCGGCGGCGGCCTGGCAGCGCCGACCCGCGAATTGCTGCCGGTGCCGCCAATGATCGTTGTCGGCTGGCTCGCGCTGATCGTCGCCACGACCGCCGTTGTCTTCATGCACCACCACCGGTTTCGCGCGCTGGTTCTCGTCGGTGTGATCGGCCTGTCGATCTCTGCGGGGTTCGTCTACCTGTCGGCCCCCGATCTGGCGCTGACCCAGATCTCGGTCGAGACCGTGACGATCCTGCTGCTGCTGCTGGTTCTGCACTTTCTTCCCAAAACGACGCCGAAGGAAAGTCCGCCGGGGTTGAAACTGCGCGACGGCCTGATCGCTCTGAGCGCGGGCGCCGGTGCGGCCGGGCTGGCGTTTGCGTTCCTGCTGCGCGATGTAAGCAGCATCTCGGACTATCACCTTGCCAACAGTTACGAAGGCGGCGGTGGCACCAACGTGGTCAACGTGATCCTTGTCGATTTCCGCGGATTTGACACGTATGGAGAGATCATCGTCCTCGGCATTGCCGGGCTTGTCATCTACGCCGTGATGCATGCGCTGCTTGACGGGCCCGCGGCGCGGCGGCTCAAGAACGCCGACCTTTCG
>JAABTI010000025.1 GCA_011389955.1 Paracoccaceae bacterium
CGTGACGCATGACCAGTCCGAAGCGCTGGCCCTGTCCGACCAGATCGTGGTGATGAGCAATGGTCGTGTCGAACAGGTCGGCGCGCCCGAGGAGGTTTACAACACGCCCGCATCGGAATTCGTCGCCAATTTCCTTGGCGCCTCGAACATCCTTACGGCTGATTGCAAGAGCCGTAACGCCAAGGGGGCAGAGTTGGATACGTCGACATTCGGCACGCTGACCGTTCCAATCGAAAAGGCACCCAACCTGACAAGTGCGGGCCCCGCGAAGCTTGTCGTGCGGGCGGAAAAGCTGCTTGTCGCAGACAAGAACGCGAAGCACGAGGGCACGATCAGCGTGCCCGCAACGATCGAGGCGGTCGATTACCAAGGCCAGGCGGTACGCTATTTCCTGCGTGCCGGCGATACCCAGCTTCAGGCCATCAACATGATCGACCAGCACCCCTTTGCCAAGGGTGACGCGGTGACCCTGCATCTGCGTCCGATCGACTGTGCCGCGCTACCCGCCGAGTAGATATGGGCGCGGTGGACGGTATTGCTCTCAGGCTGGCGGAGCGAAGCGATGCGCCGCGCCTGCACGAGGCGCTGCGTGCGCTTTCTCATGACTTGGGTGATGCGCATGTGGCCGGCGTGGACGAGCTGATGCAGGCCGCGTTCGGCCCCGCGCCGGTGTTTCGCGCCCAGCTGGCCGAGGTTGGTCAAGGCCCGTTATGGGGTGTTGCGGTGTATTCGCCGGCCTTTTCTACAACCCGTGGTACGTCCGGAGCGTATGTGTCGGATTTGTGGGTCTCGCCGCGCGCCCGTGGCGCCGGTCTGGGCCAGCGCCTGCTGGGGGCGGTGGCGCAGGATGCCGCCCTGCATTGGCGCGCGGGATTCATCAGGCTGACGGTCTACGACGACAACCCCGCCGCGCAACGGTTCTATGCGCGGCTCGGGTTCGTACCCGCGCAGGCCGAAACGGTGTTCACCCTCGGACAGGATGGACTGGCGGCGCTTGGTGCGGTGCACGACGATCATCGCGTTGGAACACCGCCCAGGTGAAGGGTTGCGGCACGTCGCTGGGGGTGTGGTGTACCTCGCGGAAGGCGTGCCGCAGGTGAAACTCATCACCCAGTTCCGCCCAGAGATCGGGTGCGCCGTATTTGCGGACCGGTAAGCCGCTGCACTTGTCCGGGCCATCGGGGGCGAAGGTGGCCAATATGGCCAACCCGCCGGGGCGCAGCGCCTGACGCAGCGCGGCGATATAGGCTGATCGCTGTTCGGGTGCCGTCAGGAAGTGAAACACCGCGCGATCATGCCAGATGTCATAGCTGCGATCGGGGCGCCAATCGGTCAGATCGGCCACGATCCAGTGCACCTTTCGTGCCTGATGACCCAACCGGGCCTGGACGTGGGCGAGGGCGGGTTGGGAAATGTCCAGAACGCTCAGATCCTGCCACCCGCGCGCCAGAAGGGCGTCGACCAAGCCCGAGGCGCCGCCGCCGACATCGATGAGCGCGCGGTGGCCCGGCCCGCAGGCCGACAGCGCGTCGAGCGAGGGGCGCGGATCATCCTGAAACCAACTAACGCTTTCGGGCGTTTTGCGGCGATAGACACTATCCCAGTGCGATCGATCCTGTGCCATGGTGGCCTCCGTGCATGACGCGCCTAGTCAAGCACCTGCTGCAGGCTTTTGTCCAGTTTCCCGACCAATTCCTCGATATCGGTGTCTGCGATGATGAAGGGCGGCGCAAGCAGGATGTGATCCCCGGTTTGCCCGTCGATGGTGCCGCCCATCGGATAGCAGATAAGGCCATTTTCGAAGGTGGCCTTTTTCAGCGCCTTGTGCATGGCGCGGCCAGGATCGAAGGGGCGTCGAGACCTGCGGTCTTCGACCAGTTCGATGCCGCGAAACAGGCCCCGGCCGCGGATGTCGCCGACATGCGGGTGCTGGCCGAATGCGTCGCGCAGAGCGGCATCAAGCCGTTCGCCCATCGGGGTGACGCGATCGAGAAGGCCATCATCGACAAGCCGTGACAACACCGCGCCGGCCGCTGCGGCGGCGGTGGGGTGGCCGATATAGGTGTGACCATGCTGAAAGAATCCCGACCCGCCTTCGATGGCGGCGTAGATTTCGCCGCTGCACAGCATCGCGCCGATCGGTTGATACCCCGCGCCAAGGCCCTTGGCGACTGTCAAGATATCGGGGCGCACGCCGTCCTGTTCGCAGGCGAAGAGCGTACCGGTGCGCCCCATTCCGCACATCACCTCGTCCAGGATCAGCAGGACGCCGTAACGATCGCAGATTTCGCGCACACGGGTGAAATAGCCTTCGACCGGGGGCACGGCACCGGCGGTTGCGCCCACGACGGGCTCCGCCACGAAGGCCATCACCGTCTCGGGGCCCAAGCGGTTGATCTCGGCCTCGAGCTCGTCTGCGACGCGCTGCCCGTATTGCCATGCGGATTCGCCCGCGGTGCGGCCACGGTATTCGTAGCACGGCGCTATGTGTGTAGTTTCGATCATCAAAGGGGCGAACGGGGTGCGCCGCCACATGTTGCCCCCCGTGGCCAACGCGCCCAGTGTGTTGCCATGATAGCTCTGGCGGCGGGCGATGATGCGGTGGCGTTCGGGTTGACCCGTTTCTAGAAAAAACTGCCGCGCGAGTTTCAGCGCGGCCTCTACCGCCTCGGAGCCACCAGAGACGAGGTAGACCCGGTCCAGTCCTTCGGGGGCATGCGCGACCAGTGCATCGGCCAGTGACTCGGCGGGGCCGGAGGTGAAAAAACTCGTATGTGCGAATGCCACATCGTCGAGTTGTGCCTTGATCGCCTTGGTTACCGCCTTGTCCGAATGCCCGAGGCAGGACACGGCCGCGCCACCCGATCCGTCGAGATAGCGTTTTCCACTGGTATCGTAGAGATGAACCCCTTCGCCATGAGAAACGGTCGGAAGGGCGGCTTTGGTGTGGCGGGGAAAGATGTGGGACATGGGTTACCTTGCAGCGCATGCGTGCGATCAGTGAAACACCTGTTTCAAACATTGACAACATATAAAACGGATGGAACGGTGGTTCAGGCCACAATCTGGGAACCGGAGCGCAGATGCAAAACCCGCCGACGATCAATGACAGGATCGCCGAAGAATATGACGACCTCAGCGCTCGACTGAGGGCGGCGGCGGATTTCGTGGCGGAAAACCCGGTAGATGTTGCGACGCGCTCACTGCGGTCCGTGTCGGCGGCATCGGGGCTTGCGCCGGCCACGTTTTCGCGTCTGGCGCGCGCACTGGGCTTCGCCGATTACGAGGCCATGCGCGAACTGAGCCGCAACGCGGTCGGGCGGCGCTACTTGAGTTTTTCGCAGCGCGCGCTTCGCTTGCAAAGCGAGGCGGTCGAAGGCGAGCCGCTGCTGCAACGGCAGGCGGCGGCCTGTATCGCGAACATAGACAACATGAGCCAGACCACCGATCCTGCGCGGCTGGAGGTGGCGGTGGACGCGCTACATCATGCGCGCCGGGTAGTGTTGTTCGGTGCGTGCGGATCCACTGGCCTGATCGACTACATGGCCTACATGGGCCGCTATTTCACGCCGGACTGGCAGGTCGCGGGGCGCGGCGGCGCGTCCCTTGGCGCCACGATGTCGGAGTTGATGGGGCGCGATGCGGTGCTGGTCATCACCAAGCCACCCTTTGCGCGCCGGGCTATCCTGTGCGCTGAAATGGCGGCGGCGCAAGGGGCGGCGGTGATCGTTCTGAGCGATACCCACGCATGCCCAGCCTTGAAATATGCAACGGTCGGGTTCATCCTGCCCACGGATAGTCCGCAATTCTTTTCATCCTACGCAGCGACGCTGGTGCTGGTTGAAACCATCATCGGCATGCTCGTGGCGCGCTCCGGCCCCGACGCGATGAACCGTATCGCCGAGGTCGAGGCTCGCAATCACCGCCTGGGAGAATACTGGCGCGTGTAAACATCGAAGAACCAACCACATATCAAACAAGGGAGAGAGCCATATGTTCAACAAGATCAAATTCACAGCAGCCGCGGCAGCGCTCGGGGCGTTGATGACGCCGGCGGCGTCGGCAGAGGAATTCATCACAATCGGTACCGGCGGCGTGACCGGCGTGTACTACCCCACGGGCGGCGCCATTTGTCGGCTGGTCAACAAGGGCCGCAAGGAGCACGGTATCCGCTGTTCGGTCGAGTCGACCGGCGGGTCTGTTTACAATATCAAGACGATTCGTGCCGGCGAACTGGAATTCGGCGTGGCGCAGTCCGACTGGCAGTACCACGCCTATAACGGTTCGGCCCGGTTCGAAGAGGACGGTCCGTTCAAGGGTCTGCGCGCGGTATTCTCGGTCCATCCAGAGCCGTTCACCGTGGTCGCTCGTGCCGATTCCGGGATCGAGGATTTCGAGGATCTCAAGGGCAAGCGTGTCAATATCGGCAACCCCGGCTCGGGTCAGCGCGGCACCATGGAGGTTTTGATGGACGCCATGGGCTGGACCACCGACGATTTCGAGCTGGCGACCGAATTGAAATCAGCAGAGCAGAGCCAGGCGCTGTGCGATAACCAGATCGACGCGATGGTGTTCACTGTCGGGCACCCCTCGGGTTCGATTCAGGAAGCAACCACCGCCTGTGACAGCGTTCTGGTCAACGTGACCGGCGAGGCGGTGCAGAACCTGATCGAAGAGAACAGCTATTACCGCAAGGCGACGATCCCGGGCGGTATGTATCGCGGCAATCCCGACGACACCACGACCTTCGGTGTCGGCGCGACCTTCGTGACCTCGACCGACGTGTCTGAAGATGCGGTCTATACCGTGGTCAAGTCGGTCTTCGAGAACTTCGAGGACTTCAAAGGGCTGCATCCCGCGTTCTCGATTCTCAAGCCCGAGGAGATGATCTCGGACGGTTTGTCGGCGCCGCTACATGATGGTGCTGCAAAGTACTATCGCGAAAAGGGCTGGATAGAGTAATGTGATCCGGTCCGGGCGCCCCCTGCGCGGGGCGCCCGTCGATTCCGCGCGGGGCGGAACGCGGCCCGCGCCAACAGACGCGCCCGAGAACCGGCGCCTTTAGCCACGGGGAGCGGTGTCGATGTCGAAGAACGATGAGAAGGGCGGTGGCCTTTCGGAGGAGGCGCTTCAGGAACTCGTCGCCGCCAGCGACGCCGGCGCACGCAACCCCGCGGGATCGGTGGCGATGTTGCTGGCGGTCGTGGCGTTGGCATGGTCGCTGTTTCAGGTGCTGTTGGCCTCGCCGCTGGCCAATTACGTATTGCCCGGCGACATCGTCAACAACTCGCGCCAGATCCACCTTGCCTTTGCGATGTTCCTTGCTTACGCCGCTTATCCGGCCTTTGCCTCCAGCCCGCGGCGCCACATTCCGATCATGGACTGGGTCTTTGCCGTGTCGGGCGCATTGATCGCGCTTTACGGCTATTTCTTCTACGAAAAGATCGTGCAGTCGGGCGGCCGGGCCGACGATGTGGACAAGTGGTTCGCGCTGGCGGGGCTGATCCTGCTATTCGAGGCGGCGCGGCGCGCGCTTGGCCCTGCATTGACGATCGTTGCGACGGTTTTCCTGGCCTACGTTTTCTTCGGCTGGTCCGAGTGGGTGCCCGACGTGATCCGCTGGAAGGGCGCATCGTTGCAAAAGGCGATGAGCCACATGTGGATCACGTCCGAGGGCGTTTTCGGCATCGCGCTTGGCGTGTCAACGAAGTTCGTGTTCCTGTTCGTGCTGTTCGGGGCGCTGCTCGACAAGGCGGGGGCGGGCAACTACTTCATCAAGATGGCGTTCGGCGCCCTGGGCCATCTGCGTGGCGGACCGGCCAAGGCGGCCGTGGTCGGATCGGCGGCGACGGGGCTGATCTCGGGGTCGTCCATCGCCAACGTGGTTACCACCGGCACCTTCACCATTCCGTTGATGCGGCGCGTCGGGTTCAGCAGCGAAAAGGCCGGCGCGGTCGAGGTGGCCAGTTCGGTCAACGGCCAGATCATGCCACCAGTGATGGGCGCGGCGGCCTTTCTGATGGTGGAATATGTCGGCATCTCCTATGTCGAGGTCATCACGCACGCCTTCCTGCCGGCGGCGATCAGCTATATCGCGCTGGTGTATATCGTGCATATCGAAGCCGTGAAGAACAACATGCCCACGCTTGGTGATCGTACGGTCAGTCTGGGCAAGACGATTGGCGGCATGTTCGCATTTTTCGCAGGCTTCGCGGCGCTGTGCTATGCAGTGCAATACCCGGTGATGTGGGTTGTGGCGCTGGTGCCGGAAAACGCGGGATGGGTACTGGCGGTGCTGGTCGCGCTGGCCTATGTGGCGCTCCTGCTCTTGGCCGCGCAGGTGCCGGACCTGGAGCCGGACGATCCCAATTCCGAGGATGTGCGTCTTCCGGTGGTGTCGGAGATATACAAGGCCGGCTTGTATTTCCTGCTGCCGATCGTGGTTCTGGTCTATTTCCTGATGATCGAGCGCAAATCGCCGGGCCTGTCGGCCTTCTGGGCGACAATGCTGATGTTCGTGATCCTGCTGACACAACGTCCGATCAAGGCGATGTTCCGTGGTCAGAACGAGATCGCCAACGCCGCGATCGAGGGGGTGCGTGACCTGATCGCCGGCCTGATCGCCGGCGCACGCAACATGATCGGCATCGGTTTGGCCACCGCCGCGGCGGGCGTGATCGTGGGTACGGTCACCCTGACGGGCGTGGGACAGGTGATGGCGAGCCTGGTCGAGTTCATGTCCGGTGGAAACCTGATCCTGATGCTGCTTTTCGTCGGTATTCTGAGCCTCATCCTGGGTATGGGCCTGCCGACCACGGCGAACTACATCGTCGTCAGTTCGCTGATGGCGGGCGTTGTGGTGCAACTGGGCGCGGAATCGGGGCTGATCGTGCCGCTGATCGCGGTACACCTGTTCGTTTTCTATTTCGGCATCATGGCGGATGTCACGCCCCCGGTGGGCCTGGCCAGTTTTGCGGCCGCCGCGGTGTCGGGCGGGGATGCCATTCGCACCGGATTTACCGCGTTTTTCTATTCGCTGCGGACCGTCGTGCTTCCGTTCGTGTTCATCTTCAACACCGATCTGCTACTTATCGATGTCACGTTGTTGCAGGGCGTGACGGTGTTCATCGTGGCGACCATCGCGATACTGGTGTTCACGTCGGGCACGATGGGATGGTTCGTTACTCGCAACCGCATCCATGAAAGTCTGGCGTTGGTCGCCATCGCCTTCGTGCTTTTCCGACCTGACTACGTGATGGATCGCATCGTCCCGCCGTTCGAGCAGCGTCCGCCGATGGGACTTGTGCAGACCCTTGATGACATGGACGTGGGCGACCGGCTGCGCGTTGTCGTCTCGGGCCCCGATTTCGATACGTTCGAGCCGAAGGATGTCAGCCTTATGCTGAACGTGGAAACCGAGGCCCCGGGGGCGGAGCGGGCAGAGCGGATGGGGCTTATCCTGCTGCCCGAGGACGGGGTGATGAAACTGGATCAACCGATGTTCGGCACGCCGGTCGAGAGCGAGCTTTCTGGGTTCGATTTCTATGGAGACGACCCGGTACGCATCACGCAGGTCAAGGTGCCGGCAGACCAGCCCCCACAGGAACTGATCTTCATCCCGGCGTTGCTGTTGTTGGGTGGGATCGCGTATCTCCAGTACCTGCGGCAACGCAAACAGAAGGAAGTGCCGGCATGAGCAACTCGATTCTTTGCGCCATCGACATCAACCAGCCCGAGACCGACACCGAGGTGCTGCGCATCGCGCACAGGCTTGCCATCATGGACGGCGCGCGGCTGGATGTCATCACCGTGGTCCCCGATTTCGGCATGAGCGTCGTGGGCAGCTATTTCGACCGCGATTTTCACGACAAGGCCGTGGCGCGCTCGCGTGAGATGCTGGACGAGTTCGTGCGCGACACGATTGGCGAGCAGGCGAATGATGGCGTGCGCCACGTTGTCGCCACCGGCAAGGCCTACGAGGAAATCCTGCACACCGCCGAGGAAATAGGCAGCGACCTGATCGTGATCGGCTCGCACAAGCCCGAGTTGCGCGACTATCTGCTGGGTCCGAACGCGGCGCGGGTGGTGCGCCACTCGGACTGTTCGGTTTACGTCGTGCGCCCTGCTGGCGGGAGGGCTTGAGGCGGGCGGCATGGCCCGCTATGTCCGACCGGGAAACCTCCCGGAGGGACCATGCCCCAGATACTTGACGCGAGCCAACCCGATTTCGAAGCTGCCTTTGCGGCCCTGCTGGGCGCCAAGCGCGAAGACAGCCCCGATGTCGACCACATCGTGGCAGACATCATCGCGGATGTGCGTGCACGCGGCGATGCCGCATTGATCGAACTGACGGAACGGTTTGACCGGCTGCGCCTGAGTGCCGCGACGCTGGCCTTCACCGGCGAAGAGATCGACGCCGAAATCGCCAAGGTGCCGGACTCCGAGCGCGAAGCTTTGGAACTGGCGGCGGAGCGAATTCGTGCCTATCACGCCCGGCAGATGCCCGACGATCAGAGCTGGACAGACCCGGAAGGCGCGACGCTCGGCTGGCGCTGGACGCCGGTGTCGGCGGCGGGGCTCTACGTGCCCGGGGGGCTGGCATCCTACCCGTCATCTGTGTTGATGAACGCGATCCCGGCGCGCGTGGCCGGGGTCGAGCGGCTGGCGATCGCGGTGCCGACCCCTGACGGGCAGGCCAACCCGCTGGTCCTGTTGGCGGCGCGGCTGGCTGGCGTGGACGAGGTGTATCGCATTGGCGGTGCGCAGGCGATCGCGGCGCTGGCCTACGGCACCGAAACGATCCCGCCCGTAGACAAGATCACCGGGCCCGGCAACGCCTTCGTCGCTGCGGCCAAGCGGCGCGTGTTCGGCAAGGTCGGGATCGACATGATCGCCGGACCGTCCGAGATATTGATCCTGGCGGATGCGGATAACGATCCTGATTGGCTGGCTCTGGACCTTTTGGCGCAGGCCGAGCACGATGAAAGCGCGCAGTCGATCCTGATAACCGACGACTCATCCCTTGCCCGCGCGGTTGACGATGCGATGGCTAAACGGCTGGAAACCCTGCAGCGACGCGATATCGCGGCGGCAAGCTGGCGCGATTTCGGTGCTATCATCACCGTGCCCGACATGACACTGGCCGCCGATCTGGCCAACCGGATCGCGCCCGAGCACCTTGAGCTTTGCGTCGCGGATGCCGAGGCGCTGTCGGACCGGATACGCCATGCCGGTGCAATTTTCCTGGGTCAGTGGACGCCGGAGGCTATCGGAGATTATATCGGCGGGCCGAACCACGTGCTTCCCACTTCTCGGTCGGCACGGTTCTCGTCGGGCTTGTCAGTGATGGATTTCCTGAAACGCACGACGCTGGCGCGGATGACGCCTGCATCGTTGGCGGCGATCGGTCCGGCGGCCGAGACGCTGGCCGCGTCCGAGAGCCTGGAGGCGCACGGCCTGAGTGTGCGTGCACGGCTGGACAAGCTCAATAACGGAGACCGATGACACCCGATGAACTGAAACAATCCCCCGCGGTTTCTGCCGGCGCTCTTGCGCTGGCGATGGGGCTATTGTGCCTGCTATGGGCCTTTTGGGTGGGCGGGCCGACGCCGCTGCGCCAGGGGTTGCTGTGCAGCGCACTGTTCCTGATGGCCTTCGACGTGCTGGCGGGCACGGCGGCGATGCGCGGGCCACGGCGGCCGGACAATCCTGCCCTGCTGGTACATGCGTTCTACGCGGGCTGGGTGGTCATGGCGACGGGCGTGCTGGCGCAATGGCAGGGGCCGGCGGCGGCCGGTGGGCTTTTCCTGACCTGGGCGGTTGGTGGCTTGGTGTTCGGGGCGATCGCGGCGATGCTGCCGACATGGGTGCGACCTGTCGATTTGCCCGGCATTGACGACCCTAGCCTTCGTATAACACGCGACCGGCGCGGCAGGATGCTGTATTTCGGCTGGCCTCTTCTGTCGGTGCTGCTGCTGGCGGGGCCGCTTCTGGATACGCCCGGGACGGGTCCGGGGTTGCGGTCGCTGGCACTGCCGATGGTGATCGTGCCCTTTCTTCTGTCACCGTTACGGCCCGAGCGGGGTTACTTGACTCCGTTGTCGCGCCGATTGCGGATGATCGGGCTGGGGCTGGTCGCGGTGGCGCTGGTCTTGGCCTGAGGGCGCGCGGGAATGATTGTGCCGCCGGGCCAACGAGGCTATCCATGGCGAAACGCACAGTCCATCCCCAGACGACCATAGCGAAAGCACCTCATGACCGCCCGTATCAGCCATATCGAACTGGACGACCGAAGCCTGCCTCCGCCGACCCCCGAGATCGAGCAGGAGCGCAAGGTGGCGATGTACGATCTGCTGGAGGACAACAGTTTCGCGCTACCGGCGCGAGACGGGCGCGATGTGCCGGACGGCCCGTACCGGGTGGCGCTGTCGATCCGCGAGCGGCGCCTGGTGTTCGATATCACCACCGAGGACATGGGCCAGGTGGCAGAGTTCCACTTGTCTCTGTCGCCGTTCCGGCAGGTGGTCAAGGATTACTGGGCGATCTGCGAAAGCTATTTCGACGCGGTCAAGACCATGCCGCCCAGCCAGATTGAAACGATAGACATGGCCCGTCGGGGCATCCACAACGAGGGAGCGCGCATCCTTCAGGAGCGGCTGGAAGGAAAGGCCGAGATCGATGCCGACACGGCGCGCCGCCTGTTCACCCTGATTTGCGTCCTGCATTACGGAGGGTGACTTCTTGTCAGAGGCGCTTCCACAGTCGGTTCTGTTTTGCTGCGACCATAACGCCGTTCGCTCGCCGATGGCGGAAGGTATCATGAAAAAGTTCTATGGCAGCGATACTTACGTGCAATCGGTCGGGGTGACGGATGACATGGAGATCGACGGGTTCTCCATCGCCGTGTGCAGCGAGATCGGGGTCGAATTGTCACGGCATCGGTCGCGCAGTTTCGACGCAATGGAACAATGGGGCGATGACCTGTCGTCGTTCGATCTGATCGTGGCATTGTCACCTGCCAGTCAGCGCCGAGCGCTCGATCTGACGCGCTATTTCCATCTTCATGTCGAATACTGGCCGATCATGGATCCGACCGGGTTGGGGGAAACGCGCGCGGAGAAACTGTGCGCCTACAGGCAGACGCGGGACCAGATCTTGCAACACCTCGTTCGCAAATGGGGCCCCCCGACGGAGGATGCGGCGCCGTGACCGAGCTGATGATCACGGCGTTGACCGGAAACGCGCTCGAATCCGCGCTCGATGACGTGGCGCGCCTGCGCATCGCCGTCTTTCGTGACTGGCCCTACCTTTATGACGGTGATGCCGCATACGAGCGCGAATATCTGCAAATCTACCGTGACAGCCCCGGTGCGATCGTCGTGGGGGCATTTGACGGAGATGCACTCGTGGGGGCGGCCACGGGGACACCGATGAGCGATCATGCCGAGGATTTCGGGGAGGCTTTGTCGGGCGCGGGGGTCGCGTTGAACGATGTGTTCTACTGCGCCGAATCCGTGTTGCTGCCGGCCTATCGGGGGCAGGGGGCGGGGCATCGCTTTTTCGATCTGCGCGAGGCGCACGCGCGGCGCCTGGGCGCGCACCATGTGGCGTTTTGCGCCGTTCAGCGACCTGAGGATCATTCGCTGAAGTCTCAGGACTACCGTCCGCTGGATTTGTTCTGGCGCGCGCGGGGGTACGCACCGGTGCGCGGGGCGATTGCACGGTTTGCGTGGAAGGATCTGGACCAGCGGGAGCAAACCGAAAAAGACCTGCAATTCTGGATGCGCGCGCTTTAGCCGCCGCCGCGTCCTGTTTTGTCACACGGCACAGGATTTGGTGTGGCTTGAAGTTCCCATTGAGGCAGGTTTACGGTCCGAACAGCCACAAGAGACGGAAAACGCCATGCATATCGCTACTGCCACTTATCCGCTTGATAGCTTCGAGGAGTGGTCGGAATACGAGGCCAAGTTGACCCGCTGGGTTTCCGAGGCGGCCGGGCAGGGGGCCGAGTTGCTGGTATTCCCGGAATATGGCGCCATGGAACTGGCCAGTCTCGCCGGCGCCGAGGCGGCTGCCGATCCCGAGAGGTCGATCAAGGCGGTGTCCGAGCGCATGGCGGTGGCCAATGTCTTGCATGCGAACTTGGCCGAGCGGTTCGGTGTGCATGTTCTGGGAGCGTCCGGACCCGTCGAGACAGACGCCGGAGTGGTCAACCGTGCTTATTTCTTCACGCCCGATGGGGGAATGTCCCACCAGGACAAGCAGATCATGACCCGGTTTGAGCGGGACGAATGGGGCATCGTGGGGGGCGGCGGGTTGCGCGTGTTCGACACCGTGCTGGGCCGTATCGGCGTTTTGATCTGCTACGACAGCGAATTTCCCCTTCTGGCGCGCACCTTGGCCGAGGCTGGCGCGGAAATCATGTTGGTGCCAAGTTGTACCGAGGCGTTGGAAGGCTTTTGGCGTGTGCGCATCGGATCGATGGCGCGCGCGCTTGAGAATCAATGCGTTACGGTGATGTCGTCCCTAACGGGAATCGCGCCGGAGCTGTATTCAGTCGAGGAAAACACGGGCCGCGGCGGGGTTTTCGGACCGTCCGACCGCGGGTTTCCGGCCACTGGGGTCATTGCGGACGGCCAACATGACACCCCCGGCTGGACGCTGGCGCAAGTCAACCTGGAAGATGTGCGCATCGTGCGCGCGGATGGCAATGTTCTGAACATGGCGCACTGGCCCGAGCAGGCCCCGCGTCTGAGCAAGCTAGAACAGATCGACATGCGCCAAGATTCCCCTTGAAAAAAACCGCGAACAGGCCCATTTATCGCGCGTCCCGCAGATAGGTGGGGCGTATATCGAAGGAGAGACCATGGCCAAGGAAGATACGCTCGAATTTCCCGGTGTCGTGAAGGAACTCCTGCCGAATGCGACGTTTCGGGTCGAGCTGGAAAACGGCCATGAGATCATCGCGCATACGGCGGGCAAGATGCGCAAGAACCGCATCCGTGTTCTTGCAGGCGACAAGGTGCAGGTAGAAATGACCCCCTATGATCTGACCAAGGGTCGGATCAACTACCGTTTCAAGTAAATGCCCCTGATCCTCGGATCGGCCAGTCCCCGCCGCAAGCAATTGCTGGCGCAAATCGGCGTTGTGCCTGATGGTATCCGTCCCCAGGACATAGACGAGACACCGCAACCGCGCGAGTTGCCGACCCCTTACTGCCAGCGCATGGCGCGTCAGAAGGCGCAGGCCGTCGCGGCCGGACCGGACGAGGTTGTGCTATGCGCCGATACGACCGTCGCGCTCGGTCGGCGTATCCTGGGCAAGCCCGCCGATGCGGGTGAGGCGGCGGAATTCCTGCTGGCTCTCTCCGGGCGGCGGCACAAGGTGATCACCGCCATCGCTGTGCGTCGCGGTGACGAGTTGTGGCAGCGCGACGTGACGACGGCAGTACGCATGAAGCGCCTGTCCGACGCGGAGTTGAACGCCTACCTGGCCAGTGGCGACTGGCAGGGAAAGGCAGGGGGTTACGGCATTCAGGGCATGGCAGGTGCGTTCATTCCATGGATCAATGGCTCGTTCACAGCTGTGGTGGGTTTGCCTCTGGCCGAGACGGCGGGACTGTTGCAAGCGGCCGGATACCCGGTCTGGAGGCAGGCATGAAGGGACGTCAGATCATTCTGGACCATCTGGGTGGGCAAGAGGCGGCCGCACTGATGGTGGACGGGCGCCTTGACGACCTGCTGATCGGGAATGAAGGCCCGCGCCCCGGAGCCGTCTACCGCGCCAAGGCCGACCGCCCGGTCAAGGGTATGGGTGGCATGTTCCTGTCCACTCCGGATGGCGCCGCTTTCGTACGGCAGGTGCGCGGCATTTCGCCGGGACAACCGATGCTGGTGCAAGTGACAGGCCATGCCGAACCCGGCAAGGCGATTCCCGTGACCGCCAAGATTCTGTTCAAGAGCAGGTATGCGATCGTGACCCCGGATGCGCCGGGCTTGAACATCAGCCGCCGCATCCGCGACGACGAGCTGCGCGATACCTTGCTTGCCATCGCGCATGAGGTGATGGAGGGGGACGAGATGGGGCTGATCCTGCGCTCGTCCTGCGCACAGGCCGATCCGGACGAGATAGCCGAGGATATCGCCGCCATGGCTGATCTGGCCCGCGCCGTGACAGCCGATCTTCCGGGTGAGCCGGAGTTGCTTGTTGCCGGGGACGGGGCGCATGCGCTTGCTTGGCGCGACTGGTCCGATCCTGCCGCGGTGATTGACGCGCCGGGCAGCTTCGACAGCCACGGCGTTCTCGACGCGATGGACGCATTGCGAGATGCGCATGCACCGCTGCCCGGAAAGGCGTCGATCTACGTCGAGGCGACACGCGCCCTTGTCGCCGTGGATGTCAACACCGGACCCGATACTAGCTTGGCGGCAGGGCTGAAGGCCAATATCGCCGCGGCGCGCGAGTTGCCGCGCCAGTTGCGCCTGCGCGGCCTCGGCGGGCAGATCACCATGGATTTGGCCCCCATGCCCAAGAAGGAGAGGCGCGTGTTCGAGGATGCCCTGCGCGCGGCGTTCCGCGGCGACGCGATCGAAACCACGTTGGCTGGCTGGACCCCTTTAGGTCACTACGAGTTACAGCGCCAAAGACAACGCCAACCCCTGTCGGAGGTTTTGACATGAGTTGCCCCATCTGTGCGGCGCAGTCCGATGCCCGCTTTCGACCCTTTTGCTCACGCCGCTGCGCGGACCTTGATCTCGGCAAATGGTTGACGGGTGCTTATGCCATCCCGTCGCACGAACCCGAAGACATTGAGGAGGCGATAGAGGCAACCGAGCAAGCGGTTCAAAAGCCACACTGAATTTTTTGCCAAACCCTCTGGACAGCCTCCCACGCCTCGCCTAGAACGCATCCACCCGAAGGTTAGCCTTCACCCGTGCCCGGGTAGCTCAGGGGTAGAGCAGTGGATTGAAAATCCTCGTGTCGGTGGTTCGATTCCGCCCCCGGGCACCATAAATCATGATTAAGTTCGTGTTTTTAAACAATAAAACGCTCTAAGCTTTTATTTTATCCCCCTAAATATCCACCCTCGCGCGCTTGTTGCAGGGTCCTGAGCCGCCCGTAGACTTGTAACCTAGATTGCAACGCGCGCTTCGATTCCAGTGCGCCCTGTCACAGAGGCGCGCGGAACTTGGGCACGCGGTTATAGCCCTTGTCGGGGTTGTTCGCTTCCAGCTCCACGATCAGCTCCATCTCGCGGCGGCCCACTTCGGCCTTGTCGTCGCTTTCGAACAGGATTTCGCGGCGCAGGGTGAAGTCGCGCAGGTCGTCCTTGGTAAAGTCCGACTCCACCCGGTCGGGGTTCCAGCTTCCGAAATAGCGGATGGTATGGCCGTGCTGGCCGATATCCTTACCGACGTAAATTTTGCCGTTTGGAAAGGTGATCTTGTAGACGACAAACTGAAATTTTCTTTCTAAATTCATCAGCAAGTGATCCGTAAGCTGCTTGAAGCCCGACAGGCTCGCGTTCACTCTTGAGTTAAAGTATCTACGCTCGAAAACTTTTCATCTTTCCAGTCACCATAGGTCTGGCCTCTACCGGACACCAGCCAGTCTGTGCGGCCATTTCGGGAGGTTCCGAACAGAAATACTGCCGCTGCAGAAGGACTTGAAAACGAAACATCCTCAATCAGCTCAAATTCATTATCTTCCACTTTCTTTGCTCGCTCGCTTTCAATCACGGCTTGGCGCTGCGCCTTGATTTTCTCATGAAAAGACGGGGACTCGTTCAAAGACCCTTTGCTTCCAGCTAAGACAACAAATTCCCCATCCGCTTCGACAGCTTGTGCACTGATACCTTTCCGGCTGTTCGCAAGAGTAAAAACAATAGTGCTGTCCTCGCTGTTTGTGGCAGCGATTTTTCTTTCGGTATTCGGCTTTCTAAGAAAGTCAACGCCGATGACGGGAAGGATTAAACGAAGTTCATTCAAAAATGTCTCCATATCCGAAATATCAGCCTCG
>JAABTI010000026.1 GCA_011389955.1 Paracoccaceae bacterium
TTGGGCCGGGTGTTCGGATAAACAAGTCTGGTGGGCCAGTTGTTGCCCACCCGGCCATTGCAAGGTTTGCTAGGGTTTCACAAATTTCGCCCCCGAGACAGAGCGCGCGGCGCCGCCCTGATTGCTGTCGGCACGAAGGAACTTGCTACTGCTCGTCGCCATGCGCGCCTGCAACAGTTCCAGCGAAGCGCCAAGCTCGATACCCAGGGATACCTTCCCTTGGCGCGCTTCGGCCTTTGCCGAAATGATCGACACGATACGCGCCTTGCCGTCCCTGAAGGTGAACACCGGCGCGCCAGACGCGCCGAACTCGGCGTCGCAGGACATGATCAGTATTCCCTCATCCTGCCCCAGAACGCTGCATACCTCTTCCAGCGATGGAACTTCCGAGCGCCCCTGGGCATAGGACACCACGCCGATCCGATCGCCTGTGCGTGGCGCGATATCGGTGTCGAATGGCGCGATGCGGGTGGTGTGCACCGGGCGTTGCAACTCCAGCAACGCCAGGTCGTGGCGCACACGGTTCATCGGTGCCTTGTCCGCATAGATATAGCCGGGATGCACGACGCCGCGCCGCACCTTGCGATAAGCTTCCGCGCGGCCATTGCGCCAGCCTGCGCGAAATTCCATCCGCGCCATATCGATTCGGTCTGCGGTTTTCTTGTCGTAGAGGCAATGTGCCGCCGTCAGGACATGACTGGGCGATATGAGCGCCCCGGTGCAAAACCCCAACCCGTCAATGTCGAGTCGCCCGACGGCCTCCCATCCGCGCGAATCGTTTCCCGTTTCCAGACGCGTCAACGCGTTGTCCTGCGCCCGGATCCCCGACGCCAGCAGGAATGCGACAATCGCGATGAAATAGATGCGTATCATTAGGCCCCCCGGGATGACGATCACGTCGGTGATACCGGGTAAATCGGGCACCAATTTGGCCTTAACGCAGCATCGGAATGGCCGGTTCACGCGTATCCGGGGTTCGGTCTAACGCTGGCGGACGCGGCCCGCCCGTGACCCAATCCAGCAACTCGACCGTGTGAACGATCGGCACATCTGTCGCCGACCCGATCTGCATCATGCAGCCGATATTCCCGGTGGCGATCACATCGGGCTGTTTGGCCTCCAGCGTGCGCACCTTGCGATCCTTTAGCTGCTTGGAAATCTCGGGCTGCATCAGGTTGTAGGTACCGGCCGAACCACAGCACAGATGGCTGTCCGCGGGTTCTACCACCTTGAAGCCTGCCCGCTTGAGCAGCATCTTCGGGGCCGACTTGATCTGCTGGCCATGCTGCAGGGAACAGGCCGCATGATAGGCGATGGTGATATCCTGTTGCGCGCCCTCGGGAAGGTCGAGTTGCTCCAGCAGCTCGGACACGTCCATGGCACAGGCGGACACGCGCGCAGCGTCCTCGGCAAGCGGCTCATTGCGGAACATGTGACCGTAATCCTTGACCGTGGTACCACAGCCGGACGTGTTGATGACGATCGCGTCCAACCCGTCTCCATCCATTTCCGCCGCCCAGGCGCGAATGTTTTTCGCCGCCGTGGCATGGCTTTCGTCGGTTTTGCCCATGTGATGGGTCAGTGCGCCACAACAGCCCGCACCCTGCGCCACCACCACGTCACACCCAAGGCGGGTCAACAGGCGGATCGTAGCATCGTTGATATCGGTGTTCAGTGCCCTTTGCGCACAGCCCGTCATCAGCGCCACACGCTTGCGGCGCGCGGTTTTCGCCGAATGCGTCTGCGGGTCATCGTTGCGGCTGACCGGCGGGATCTGCTTCGGCGCCATTTCAAGCATCGCGCGCAGGCGGGCATCAGGCACCAGCCGCCCGAAAGGCCGTGCCACCTTGGCCCCGAGGAGAGCCACGCGAAACCTCATCGGGTAGGGCAGAATGCGCGCCAGGGTCCAGCGCAACACGCGCTCGCCCATCGGACGCTTGTAGGTCTGCTCGATATAATCCCGGGCATGATCCACCAGATGCATGTAATGCACGCCGGACGGGCAGGTGGTCATGCAGGCAAGGCAGCTCAGACAACGGTCGATATGCTTGACGGTTTTCGCATCCGGAACACGCTCGTTCTCCAACATGTCCTTCATCAGGTAGATGCGGCCACGCGGACTATCCAGCTCGTCGCCCAGCACCTGGTATGTCGGGCAGGTCGCGGTGCAAAACCCACAATGAACGCACGCCCTGAGGATCTGGTTCGATCGCTCGAACGCGGGATCCTGCAACTGCTCTGGTGTGAAATTGGTTTGCATCAGTTCATCAACCCCGGATTCAGAATTCCCTGCGGATCAAACCTTTGGCGCAACCCGGCCGCGAGGGTTGCCACCGGCGCGGGTGCGGGCTGGAACACCGAAACCGTGGCGCGCAGCGCGTCTGGCCCCTTGATGAGCGTCGCGTGCCCACCCCCGCCCTGGTTGATCTGGCGATCCGCGACAGCCTCCTGCAGATTGCGATGCAGCCACGCGGCGCCACCGGCTGCATCCTCGATGCCATGCGCCTCGGCCAGCGAAACCGCCTCGTCTTCCGACAGCGCGATCCAGCACTGCCCACCGGCCCAATCCATAAGGGTGTCACATTGCGCCCATTGCTCTAACGCCGGCAACAACCCCGAATATACGGCGCCCGGTTTCATCGATACCCGCCACAAGGCATAGGCGGACTGCAACGCCTCAACATCCCGGATGCGGCGCCACAGTTCCACGTTTCTTTCGGGCAGGGTTTCGACCGTGATCTCACCAAGATCCGACAGGCGGAATTTCAGTTGTTGCACCCGGTATTCAACCGATCCGGGGAACCCTTCGAGCCGCAGATGCACGGCGGGGTCCGGCCCCGGCACATGCGCGGCGCCGGTCACCTCGAACGGGCTCGTGATCGCGCGGGTCATCGCCGCCAGCGCGCGTTCGCCATCGGCCCCGTGCAAGGTTAGGGTCGCTACCGTTTCCGGTGTCGGCAAGACCTTCAGGCTGATCTCGCTCACCACGCCCAATGTCCCGTGGCTGCCGGCCATGAGACGCACGAGGTCGTAGCCCGTAACGTTCTTCATCACCCGCCCGCCATTCTTGACGATGCGGCCCGCTCCGTCAACGAACCGCACCCCGAGCAGGAAGTCGCGGCAGGCCCCCACGGCGATCCGTCGCGGGCCGCTGACGTTTCCTGCCACCACCCCGCCGATCGTCGGGGTGCCATCGACGCCAAGTATCCCGCGATGATCCATCGGCTCGAATGCCAAACGCTGCCCCTCGGCCGCCAGCGTCTGTTCGATTTGCTGCAACGGTGTTCCGGCCTTCACCACCAGCGTCAGCGCGCCGGGCTCGTAATCCACGACGCCGCTCAACCCCGCGACGCTCAGGGCTTCGCCCTGCACGGGTCGCCCGATGCTGCGCGTGCCGCCGCCCAATACACGGATCGGCCCCTGCGCATCGCGCAGGCGTTCGGCCAGTGTCGCCTCGGTTTCAATCACATCCATGCCACATCTTCTTTGTCGGAATTCTCAATAGGACAAGCCGGCCCGGCGCGCAGAAGGCGCGGAGCACTTCGCTATGCCGCGCGCCGCGGACCCGATACATCTAGCGGGAAAACCTTGGCCGGATTCAAAAGCCACTTGGGGTCGAACACGTCCTTGACCGCCATCTGAATGTCCAGATCGTCATGCGTGAACTGCGTTGTCATCAGGTCGCGCTTTTCGATCCCAACGCCGTGTTCACCGGTCAGGCAACCGCCGACCTCGACACACAGCTTGAGGATCTCCGCGCCAAGAGCCTCGCATTTTTCCAAATCGCCGGGCTTGTTCGCATCATACAGGATCAGCGGGTGCATGTTGCCATCCCCGGCGTGAAACACGTTGCCGACATCCAGGCCATATTCGCCGCTCATCTCCGCGATACGCCGCAGGACAAAGGGCAACTGGCTCACCGGTATCGTGCCATCGAGGCACATGTAGTCGTTGATCTGCCCCATCGCGCCAAAGGCCGATTTCCGGCCCAGCCAAATCCGCGCGCTTTCTTCTGCCGACCGGCTTTCGCGCAACTCGACCGGGGAATGGCGGCGCGCGATCTTGAGGATAAGCGCCAACTGCTCATCGATCTCGGCATCGGAGCCTTCGACCTCGACGATCAGCAGCGCCTCGCAATCGGGGTACCCCGCGCCCGCGAACGCCTCTGTCGCGCGGATACAAGGGCGGTCCATGAACTCGATCGCGACGGGCAGCACACCCGCCTTGATGATGTCAGACACACACGCCCCGGCAACCTCGTTGCTGTCGAACCCCATCAACACCGGACGCGCGCCCTCGGGCTTGGCGAGAATGCGCAACGTGGCTTCGGTCACGACACCCAACTGCCCCTCGGAGCCGCAGATCAGCCCCAGCAGATCAAGGCCACCGGCATCCAGATGGGCGCCGCCGAGTTCGATGACAGTGCCATCCATCATCACCATGGTCACGCCCAGAAGATTATTGGTGGTCACACCGTATTTCAGGCAATGCGCGCCGCCGGAATTCATAGCGATATTGCCCGCGATGGCGCAGGCAAGCTGGCTGGATGGGTCGGGCGCGTAAAAGAAATCCTCTTCTTCCACGGCGCCGGTAACGCTCAGGTTGGTGCGCCCGGACTGAACCCGAATGATGCGATTGTCATAGTCGGTTTCCAGGACATCGTTCATCCGCGCGATACCAAGGATCACGCAATCCGCCGTTGGCAGGGCACCACCGGCCAAAGACGTGCCCGAACCGCGCGGCACCACCGGAATACCCATATCGTTGCAAATCCTGAGCACGGCGGCGACCTCCTCGGTTGAAGACGGCAGCACCACCGCCAAGGGCGCGCATTTGTAGGCAACCAAGGCATCGCATTCATACGCTTGCGTCTCGGCGGGGTCTTCTATCACCGCATCGCGGGACAAGACGGATTGCAGTCGGGCGATCAGACCCGCCTTGTTTGCCAGAATTTCTGGCCTCGGCTCCGGCATTTCCATGAAAACCCCCTATGATTGGTAATAAAATATACCCAATTCTTGCCACAAGCAAGTCCGCACTCGACTTGCGGTCTTCACATTTCACTGTTGCGATCTAGCCCTGCCACCGTCGGCGGGCAACAATCACGGGCAGGGCCACGCCGCTCAAATGCTCACACGCAGTCGTGACATGCACTGGCCGAGCAGCCCAGTTACAATGCGAGAATGACTTTCAGAACACTCTCCATATTCCTTCTGACTTTGACCACCCCCGCGCTGTCTGAGACCCCTGCGGTTGAAAACGTCGATGTCCAGCGGGGCGATATCGGGTGGCGCATCTCGGTAACGCTGACCCACCCGGATACCGGCTGGGATCACTACGCTGACGGATGGGAGGTGCTTGATGCCGAGGGACAAAGGCTCGGCTATCGCAAGCTGCATCATCCCCATGTCGACGAACAACCATTCACGCGCTCCCTGACCGGTATCATGGTGAAAGATGGCGTTCGACAGGTTTTCATCAAGGTACGTTGTTCTCGCGATGGCTGGTCGGGAGAAACCGTTTCTGTCTCACTGGAACGCTGAGACCGCACGCTAGCGCCGTCCCTCGCGCAACCAGCCTGCAATCACGAATGCCGACGCCAACAGCAGTACCAGCCACCCCGGCAGCAGCGCTACACGCGTGATCGAAATCGTCTCGTAGGCGCTGCGCGGCGTCAGCCCGATCCATCCGCGCCCGGCGGCCGGGCGCCCCTTCCGCACGTCGCGGATGCGCGGCAAACCCTCCGAAAGTGCCATCACACCACCGCCCAGTGGATCGATAACAGGTTTCAGTACCTCACCGGTGGCGATCGTGGCCTCGAACTCTCGCGGCGCGGCAGGGCCCAGACCCACGACCGCGTCCTGATCCCCTTCCTCCAGGCGATAGAGCCCAATTTGCGGGCCTTCGTACTGCGCCTCGAAGCGGCCCGGCTTCACTTCGCTCAGAGCCACTTCGACCTGCTCTCCGTCGGGACGCGTGATCGTGACCTGGTCGACATCGTCGCCTAGGCTGCGTCGAATGATGCGCATGGTCTGGCCGGTCGCTTCGGCCCACAGGGCCTCTTCCTCAAGCTCCGGTTCCTTCATCATCCAGTGCGACAACCGGCGCAGAAGCTCCAGTTGCGGCCCACCGCCTTCGAACCCGCGATCCCATAACCACGACTGGTCTGACGCCAGCAGCGCGATACGACCCTCACCGACCCGGTCAAGCATGAGAAGCGGTCGGTCACCGCTACCGCTCATCACCACCTGCCCCTGTTCGGGGGTGATGTCGATCTGGCGCATCCAGCGGCCCCAGTCACCCGTCTTCGCCGCACCTTCCACCAAGCCCGAAGTCACCGGATGACGCAGGCCCAGATCGGTAATCTTGGGTGTATAGCCCCGCTCGATCACGCGCGCGGTCGGGTTGCCCGGAATGATCTCCCCCAGAGGCGAGCGGTGGATCGAATCGGCGCTGGCGAAATCGGGGCCTGCGGCCACCAGAACCGCACCCCCCTTTTCGACATAGTCGCGCACGTTATCGAGGTATATCGACGGAAGGATACCGCGCCGCTTGTACCGATCGAAGATAATCAAATCGAAATCGTCGATCTTCTCCAAAAACAGTTCCCGCGTCGGAAATGCGATCAGCGAGAGTTCCGACACCGGAACGCCATCCTGCTTCATCGGCGGGCGCAGGATCGTGAAATGAACCAGATCCACGGAACTGTCGGACTTCAGCAGGTTTCGCCAGGTGCGGCCGCCTGGATGCGGTTCGCCTGAAACCAGAAGAACGCGAAGACGGTCACGCACGCCGTTGATCTGCACCAAGGCGGCATTGTTGCGTGCCGTCAGTTCCCCCTCGGCCTCGGGCACGGAAAAGCGGATCACGTTGCGCCCCCCGTGCGGCAAGGTCAGCGGCAATTCGATCTCGCGGCCGATCGGCACTTCGAACCGTTGGGGCGCCTCGCCGTCCAGAGAGATATCGAGGTTCGCCGTATCGGCACCGTCGGGCGCAGCGCCTGTGTCCTCGACCCGCAACGTAAGAGTGACGGGTTCGTCAAGAATCGCAAAGGCCGGCGCACCCTCGACTATCAGGCGGCGGTCCCAGTCCTGCGGCCGACCGGTGTGCAGCAGATGCATGGGCGCGGGCAGATCCGGCGCATGTTTCATGTCATGCACGCGCCCGTCGCTCAGCGCGATGATGCCCGCCACGCGCCCGCGCGGCACCTCGGCCAGCGCATCGCCAAGCGCCTGCATCATCAGGGTTCCCTCGTCGCCCCGGCCATCGCCCAGTTCGACGCGGCGCACCTGCGTGTTCGGGCGTTGCTTCAATGCCGCGCCAAGCGCCTCGGCCGCCTGCTCCGTGCGCGGCAAGCGATCCTCCAGGCGCTGGCTGGCGCTGCGATCCTCCAGCAACAGGACGATATCGGACAGCGGCTCACGATCTTCGCGCTGATAGGACGGCCCGGCAAGCGCCGCGATGAGGACGGCGCCCGCCAACATGCGCAGCGCCCAGCCCGACAGCCCGCGCCAAAGGGCAACGCCGCCACCCAGCAGCACCGCACCCGCCAGCACGGCCAGCACCCACGAAGGCAGCAGCGGATCGAATATGATCTGCCCGTTCATTGGCCCAGCCTTTCCAACAATGCAGGCACATGGACCTGGTCAGATTTGTAGTTGCCAGTCAGCACATGCATTATCAGGTTCACCCCAAACCGATACGAAATTTCACGCTGCCGCTCACCACCTCGCCCGCGCCCGACGGGAAACAAGGCATTGCCGCGCTCGTCCATGGCCCAGGCGGCTGCCCAGTCATTGCCGCCGATGACAACCGGCGTCACCCCGTCGTTCAGGTTTCTAAACGGCATGCCGTCGACCTTTTCGGCGTCGGGTGGCGCGGCCTCGACCCAGACATCGCCGCCTGCATGACGGCCGGGAAAGTCCTGCAACAGATAGAAGGTGCGCGTCAGCACATGATCTTCCGGCACCGGCTCCAGCGGTGGAATGTCCAAAGGCGCGGCAAGTTGCTGCAACTTGCGCCCATTGGGGCTGGACGCGCCGAAGCCGGCAATGTCGGCATCGCGCGTATCGAACAGGATCATCCCCCCGGACCGCAGGTAGCGGTTGAGCTTTTCATAGGCTTCATCCGAAGGCGTGGGCTGATCCGGGGCAATCGGCCAGTAGAGAAACGGAAAGAATGCCAAGTCATCGGATTCCAGGTTCACGCCCACCGGGTCCGCCGGTTCCACCGACGTGCGAAAGAACAATGTTTCAGACAGCCCGCGCAACCCCGCCTGCGCGGTATCATCGAGCGTCTTGTTGCTGGTCAGGACATGGGCAAGAACCACCTCCTGTGTAGCGGCGATGGCGAAGGCGTCCTCGCTCCGAGCCTGCTGTTCCTGCGCGTGAGCGGGGACAGGGCCCAAGCCCCCCCAGACCAGGCAGAGCGCGGCGACACCTGCTGCCATGCGCGCCGATTTCAAACGGCCCGACACGATCAGCGAGGCCAGTACATCCGCCAGCATCAACACAATGGCCAAGCTTAGCAAATGACCGGTCAGTGGCGTTTCAGGCGGCTTGTTCATCCCTTCCACGGGAATGCGCGCGGGCCACGTGACCGGGGTCAGTTTCGTTTCCGCATCCACGACATGCCGCGCGATGTAGCGGTCTCCGCTGCTGTAGACGCCGGGGCGCAGATCGGGACCAAGCGGCGCGTTCAGCACGTCCTGACCGGCAACGCCCGGCAGAGTTGCCGCGTCCTGCACCCGGCCCATACCGTCCAGCACGCGCTGCGGTTGCCATGTCTGCCCTTCCAACGCATCTGCGTCCGGACGCGCGGTAAGCGACGCGGCGGAAAGACGTTCGAGCATACGCACGAAAAGACCCGACAGCGGCAGGGTGGACCATTCTGCCGTGGCGGTGACATGCATCAGCACCACCTGCCCCGCCCCGACACGCTTGCGGGTGACGAGGGGCGTGCCGTCATCGAGCTGGGCGATCACCCTGTCGGCCAGCGTCGGGTCGGGCTGCGCCAGGACCTGCGCGCTGACCGTCACATCGTCGGGCGGTGCAAGCCCGGCAAAGGGGCTGCCTTTCGGAAACGGCGCAAGGGACTTGGGCGACCCCCAGCTCATCGCGCCGCCGACGCTCCGACCGCCCGCCCGCAAACGCACAGGCATCAGCGCGTCCTCCTGCTTGCGGCTCACATCGCTGGCCGCAAGGCGCGGGCCGGCGAAACGCAGCAGCAGCCCGCCCTGACGCGTCCACTCCAGCAGCTCCTCATGCTCGGACTCGGACAGTTGCGCGACATCGGCCAAAACGATGACATCCGGGTTCGCGGGCAGCACGTCCATCAATGCCCCGTCCAGAAGGTCCGCCGTAGGCGCAAGAGCCTGCCGCAGGTAATACAGCGGCGACAGCAACTCCAACCCTTCGCGGTTGTCCTGCCCCGCAATCAGCGCGATCTCGCGCCGGCGCAGCGTGTCATCGCCAAGCGCCACCGCACCGGCGCTGCGCTCTTCTTCGATCTGAAACCGTTCGACACGCGCGCGCAGTTCGGCCGGCAGGATCATCGTCCCGCTTGCCTCTGTCGCGCCGGCCTCGAACAGGAGGGTTTGCCGCGCCAGCACCCGGGGCACACCCGCAGGATCGACGCCATGCGCCGCCACGACGGCGCCACGCGCCTGCGCGCCCATCGATCGCTGCGCGCGCAACTGCACGGCACCATCCCTGAACTGCGGCGGCATCAGGGCAAGTGTCGGTTGTCCGCTCTCGTAGGCGCGCACCGGACCGCGCTGCTCAAGTGCGGCGAGCAGCCGGCTCCGTCCTTCGCGGGCCAGACCGTCGGACATCCAGTACGTTTCGTACCGACCGTCTGGTAACAACGTCAGCGCGGTCTCGATCATTGGCGGCGTCGGCTGCCACGGTTGCGGCTCAAGACCGACAAGGCGCGATTGCACGCTTCCCGCAGCCTGGAACTCGGGGCGTTCGGGCGTGGTCAAGCGCATGATCGCCACCGGCCGGGCGTTGCGCCCCGCCTCGGCAAGAACCCTTTCCAGCACCCGTTTGCGCGCCATCCAGTCGGCAGCGCCCGCCCATGTTCCATCCAGAACCACCAGCAACGGCATGTCAGGCACGGCGCGCTTGGCCTGGGGGTTCAACACCGGCCCCGCCAAGGCCACAATCATGGCCGCCACCGCCAACATCCGCAGCAGCAACAACCACCACGGCGTGCGGTCGGTGACCGTGTCGTCATCGCTCAGCCCCAGCAGCAGTGCCACACCGGGAAACCGTCGCCTGATCGGGGCGGGAGGCACGGCGCGCAGCAGCAGCCAGAGAACCGGCAGTGCCGCAAGGCCCAGCAACAGCCACGGCGCGCTGAAGGCGAGGCCGGGGATCATGCCGCCCCCCCGCCATCAAGCGCGCGCCACAGCCATAGCAGGGCGGATTGCGCGCTGTCATCAGTGTGATGGCAGAGATAACGCCAGCCCGTCAGCCGTGTCAGGTCATTCAGCGCGGCCTTGCGCGCCGCGAGCCGTTGCAAGTATCGCGGCCGAAGCGCATCGGCCTTGAGTGTTTCATGCGACAGCGATCCGCCGATACTCTGAAAGCGGGTTCTGCCGTGAAAGGGAAAAACCTCTTCGCTGGGGTCAAGAACCTGCACAAGGATGCCCTGCACGCCCTTGTCCGCCATCGCCGTCAACGCCGATTGCACCGGCTCCAGATCCCCCAGGAAATCCGATATCACGACCGCGCGACCATGGGGGATAATGCCACCAATCTCGGGCAGGCCGTAATCGGCCTCGTGTTCGCGGTTGAATGCCTGTGCAAGCCGCATGAGCTGCACGCGCCCCTTGCGCGGCGGAAGGTCATCGCCCAACAAGCCGACACGTTCGCCGCCACGATCCAGCAGGATCGATACGGCCAGGGCCAGCAACCGCGCGCGGTCCTGCTTTTGGGGCACGGCATCGGAGCTGCCGAAGCGCATCGCGGCAGAGCCGTCCACCCAAAGCATGACGGTTTGCGCGATCTGCCATTCGTGTTCGCGTACGAACTGCGTGTCACCGCGGGCCGAGCGGCGCCAATCGACGTTGCGCAGGCTATCGCCCTGCTGCATCGGTCGATACTGCCAGAAGTCGGCGCCAAGACCCGCACGCCGGCGCCCATGCTCCCCCATCATAACGGCGCCGGCCAACTGCTCGGCCCGCGCCAGTAATGGCGGCAGCGGCGCGGCCTGTTCCTCGGCGCGCGCCCTCAGAGTGCGGGCATCGCGACTCAAGCGGCAACCTCCCGGCCGGTCACACCGGCCCCGGTTGCGGCAATCAGATCGGCGAGGCTGTCGCCTCGGGCGCGCGCCGCAAAGTTGAGGGCCATCCGGTGAATCAGCACCGGGTGTGCCACCGCCGCCACGTCCTCGACCGATGGCGCCAAACGCCCTCTTATCATCGCCTCGGCCCGCGCCATCAGCATCAGCGCCTGCGCCGCGCGCGGCCCCGGGCCCCATGCCACGGCCTGTCGCACATGATCGGACGCAGCTGCATCCTCAGGGCGCAGCGCGCGCACCAGGTCAAGAATCGCCTCCACCACAGCCTCGCCGACAGGCATTCGGCGCAGTAGCGTCTGCGCCTTCAGCAGGTCGGCATCGGTGAAAACAACGTGCGCCTCGTCTTCCTGAGCGCCGGTGGTGGCGATCAGGATGTCGCGCTCCGTTCCCCTGTCGGGGTAACTCACGTCGATCTGGACAAGGAAACGGTCCAGCTGTGCCTCGGGAAGCGGATAGGTGCCTTCCTGCTCGATCGGATTCTGGGTCGCCAGCACATGAAATGGCAAACCGAGCGGTCGATCCTCTCCTGCCACGGTGACTTGCCTTTCCTGCATGGCCTGCAACAAGGCCGATTGCGTCCGAGGGCTGGCGCGGTTGATCTCGTCCGCCATCAGAAGCTGGCAGAACACCGGCCCCGGTACGAACCTAAACGCGCGGCGCCCCTCGGCATCAGTATCCAGCACCTCGGAGCCCAGAATGTCGGCTGGCATCAGGTCCGGCGTGAACTGAATCCGGTTGCCATCAAGGCCCATCACGGTGGACAGGGTTTCGACAAGCCGGGTCTTGCCAAGGCCCGGAAGCCCGACAAGCAGGCCGTGCCCCCCGCACAAAAGCGCCGACAAGGTCAGGTCGACGACCCGCTCCTGCCCGATGAACCGGCGGGTGATCGAGGACCGCGCCAGCGCCAGCCGTTCCTCCAGCGCCTCGATCTCGGCAACCAGATCTTCTTGATCGGACATGGCAAAACTCCTGCTGCGACACTACTTTGATGTAAGAGTGTATCGCGCAAGAGGGAAATGGCAAAAGCAATGAGCGGACAAATGAACGTGACCCCGAGCGCCGAGAGCATCGCCGCCTCCGCGAAAGCAGCCCAAGGCAAGGGTATGCCGCCTGTTCACAAGTGGAACCCGCCATTCAGTGGCAACCTGGACATGCGCATCGCGCGCGATGGCACGTGGTTCTACCAGGGCACGCCGATCGGGCGACCGGCGCTGGTGCGCCTGTTCTCGACCATCCTGCGCAAGGATGGTGATGACTATTTCCTTGTCACCCCCGTGGAAAAGGTGGGAATCATCGTTGATGACGCCCCCTTTGTCGCGGTTGATTTCACCGTGGAAGGCAGCGGCGAGGACCAGGCTCTGACCTTTGAAACCAACGTCGGCGACAGCGTGTCGGCGGGGCCAGATGCACCTATTCGCGTGGAGCGTGATGCGGAAACGGGGGAACCTGCGCCTTACGTGATGGTGCGCGCGGGTCTCGAGGCGCTGATCGACCGCAAGAGTTTCTACCGGCTGGTCGAGATCGGCACGCATCATCGCGTTGACGGGCAGGATTGGTTCGGCCTCTGGTCGCAGGGCAGCTTCTTTCCGGTGATTCCCTCCGATGAACTGCCGCAGGTTTAACGCTACTTTTCCTTGTCTCTCAAAGTCTTGTCGCGCACCAACCCCTCTTGGGCGACATTGGCAACCAGCCGTCCATCGCGGGTGAAGATGCGGCCACGGTTAAAGCCGCGCGCGCCACCGGCCCACGGGCTGTCCATGGAATACAAAAGCCACTCGTCCATGCGGAAATCATCGTGAATCCACAGCGCGTGATCGAGGCTGGCGAATTGCATGTCGGGATCGGTAAATCCACGTCCATGCGGCAACATCGAAACGCCTAACAGCCCGAAATCAGAGGAAAAAGCCAGCGCGGCACGGTGCAGGCGGGGATCGTCGCCGATGGGGGCGCGGACGCGGAACCAGAGGTTTTGCACCGCCTCGCGGGCGGATGGATCGAAAGGCGGGCGCAGGACAGTGGGGCGCATCTCGATCGGGCGCGGCATGCGCAGCCACTTGAGGAACGTCTCGGGCAACTGGTCTGCCAGACGCTCGCCGAGCTGCTCTTCGTTCTCAAGCATATCGGGGGCCGGAACATCGGGCATTTCATCCTGGTGGGCCAGCCCCGGCTCGGCCACGTGGAAGGATGCAGCCAGGTTCAGGATCGGCTTTCCGTGCTGGATGGCAACCACGCGGCGGGTGGTGAAACTGCCGCCGTCGCGGTCCCTTTCTACTTGATATAAAACGGGTTTTGTCGCGTCTCCGGGGCGCATGAAATAGCCGTGAAGCGAATGCGCGGGGCGGTCGGCCTCGACCGTTTCGGTGGCCGCCATGAGGGCCTGGCCAATCACCTGACCCCCGAACGAGCGGCCCCGCCCGCGGGGAGTGGCAATGCCACGAAAGAAGTCCTGCTCAACCGGCTCGACCGACAGGACGCGCACCAGCGCGGCGGCAAGGTCGGCATCGGTGGGGGGTGTTTCGGGGTCGCTCATGCGCCTGTCCTTTCGTCTGGTCGCCCGTACCGGACGCCAAAACACGCCCGATTTCAAGCGCAATACCGGAGCAGCGCGCGGGGCGGTCACGATTGGCGTTTCGCCCGAAACGGACGTTCCGGGGGCTGAACCGTCGATTCGCGGCCTAGCGGACGACGTAGACCGAGCATTCGGAATGGGCGACGACATGGCTGGCCGTGGTACCGAGAAGGTAGTCCTTGATCCGGGGGTTCGCGGCCTCGATCACGATCAGGTCGACCTTGCGTTCATCCGCCAACTTGACGATCTGCCGGTGCACCGCGCCCTTGCGCACGATGACCTCGACCTCCACGCCCTCGGGGGGATTGGCCTCGATGAATTTCTGCAATTCTCCGGCCCAGTATTTCTCCGAATCGTAGATGTTGAGGTTACGCTCGAACTCGGGCGCGACGGTGGCGACGATCAACTTGGCGCCAAGGCGCTGAGCTATTTCGACGGCTTCCTGGTAGGCGTGCTGCTCCAGCTTGACGTGGCGCAGGTTTACGGGGCAGAGGATCTGCTTGATTACTCGGGACATGGGGCACCTTTCGGGGTCACGGCGTTTGCAGGATGCACCGGATTACCCGATTCGGCAAAATTGCTGCGTCGCAGACACGGCGGAGTGGGTCAGGAAAGCGGCATTCGGCAGGGTTGTCCGGCCCGGGTGCACCCCGCCGTGGCGCCGCGCCTTGCGGCGGCGTTTGATCTGCCTCGCGCGCGTCGGGCCCAGAAAGGATATTACCAGTGGTGTGCGACGACCCGGTTGATGATACCCGACCAGCACAGAGGCCGAAACAGATGTTGGCCCAGGGTCTCCTGCCGTTATTGGGGATTTGTTGGGAAACAAACCACAACAACAAAGGTGATTTACCATGAATCTTCCAGAATCCACGAAACCTGTCGTCTGGGGCGCAGCGGGCGGCGCGGTCGTCGCCATCATCATCGGGTTCGCCTGGGGTGGCTGGGTGACCGGCAGCACGGCACGCGACATGCGCGCCGCCGGTGCGGAGTCGGCCATCGTGCAGGCGTTCACGCCGCTTTGCGTGGTCAAGGCCGAGCAGCAGCCCGATCAGATCGCGCTACTGAAGGAAGAATCGCGCTACCAGCGTGACAACTTCGTCGTCGATGCCGGATGGGTCGACAACGTGAGCGAGAAGTATCGCTCGGAAGTCGCGGATTCCTGTGCCGACGCGATCGCCGAGGGAATGAATTAAAACCAGCCCGCACAGGACAGCGGCGCAATTGACGCCGCCTGAACCCGCCATGGTGATTTCACCGTGGCGGGCTTTTTTCGCCTCTACCGCACCGGCCACCCGGCCGCGCGCCGATCAGTGGCAAACCGGGATCTGCCCGCGGTCAATGCGCCTCGGCCCAGTTGGGGCCCTGGCCGGCATCCACGATCAGCGGCACATCGAGCGACAGCACCGGGGCGCAGGCGCCTTCCATAACATTGCGAGCCCGGGACGTGAGGGTATCGACCCTGTCCTCGGGCACTTCGAAGATCAGTTCGTCATGCACCTGTAGCAGCATC
>JAABTI010000027.1 GCA_011389955.1 Paracoccaceae bacterium
CGCTGTTGTCGGCATCAGCGGGCTTTTCGGTCGAAATCGCGATCTTCTCGGGCCGAATCGCCAGATAGCATTTCTGCCCCTTCGACAGCTTCGTTGCCGTCTTGGCGTGAAACGGTGGGCGCCCCTCCGCCCATGCGATGTCATAGCCATCGCCCGCAGGGGTCGCGGCGCCCTCGATGATGTTCACATCACCGATGAAATCGGCGACATAGACGGTTGTCGGCGCCTCGTAGATCTCGGCCGGCGTGGCCACCTGCACGATGCGCCCCTCGTCCATCACCGCGACGCGGCTGGCGACGGTCATCGCCTCTTCCTGGTCGTGGGTGACGATCACGAAGGTGGTGCCTGTCTTTTCCTGGATATCCATCAATTCGAACTGCGTGTCCTGGCGCAGTTTGGCGTCAAGCGCGCCCAGCGGCTCGTCCAGCAGCAGCAGTTTCGGCGCCTTGGCAAGGCTGCGGGCCAAGGCGACACGCTGGCGCTGGCCGCCGGAAATCTGGTGCGGCTTGCGCCGCGCGAATTTTTCCAGCCGGGTCAGGCGCAGCATCTCGTCGACGCGCTCCTCGACCTCGGGTTTCGGTGTCCTGGCGCGGCGCAGCCCGAAGGCGATGTTGTCCCACACGCTCAGATGCGGGAAAAGCGCGTAGCTTTGGAACATCATGTTGACCGCGCGCTTGTTCGGCGGCACCTGCGCCATGTCCTGCCCCGACAGAAGGATCTGCCCCTCGGTCGGGTTTTCGAAGCCTGCCAGCATGCGCATCATCGTCGTCTTGCCGCAGCCTGATGGCCCCAGCAGGGCGAAGAATTCCTGCGCAAAAATATCCTGCGTGAGGTCGTCGATGGCGGTGAACGCGCCGAAGCGCTTGGTCACGTTCTTGAACTGGATAAGCGGCTTGGCCTCCGGGTCATTCCACGGGGCGAATTCGGTCTGTGCCATGATGATCCCTGTTGTCATGAAAAGACCCGCGCAGAGGGCTGCGCGGGTCCGGGTGCCGGATCTTCAGGTGCCCGACTTGATCTTGGTCCACAGGCGGGTGACCACCCGCTGCACCTTGGCGCCATAGGGCGTGGTGGTGAACAGGTTGTCCATTGTCTCTTCGCTGGGATAGATCGCGGGATCGTTGATCACGTCATCGTTCAGGTACTTCTGCGATGCCTTGTTGCCGTTGGCGAAATAGACGTAGTTGGACGCCTGCGCCATGTTCTTGGCATCGAGCATGAAGTTCAGGAACGTATGCGCGCCATCGGGGTTGGGAGCGTCCACGGGAATCGCCATCATGTCGAACCACATCTGGGCGCCCTCCTTGGGCGCGTGATATGCGATTTCGACGCCGTTGCCGGCTTCGGCAGCACGGTCGCGCGCCTGAAGCACGTCCCCGGACCAGCCCACGGCCACGCAGATGTCACCGTTGGCCAGGCCGTTGATGTATTCCGAGCTGTGGAACTTCTGGATGTAGGGGCGGATTGCGCCGAATACATCGCCGGCCTTGGCGATGACCTCGGGGTCATGGCTGTTGGGGTCTTCCCCGATGTAGTTCAGCGCGGCTGGGATCATTTCGGCCGGGGCGTCAAGGAAATGCACGCCGCAATCGGCCAGCTTTTTCATGTTGTCGGGGTTGAAGATCAACTCCAGCGAATCGATCGGTGCATCCTCGCCCAAGCGCTTGGTCACTTCGCCGACGTTCACGCCGATGCCCGTGGTGCCCCACATGTAATTGATCGCGTATTCGTGGCCGGGGTCGTATTGCGCCGTCCGTTCGCGGACCACGTCCCACATGTTGTCGAGGTTGGGCAGCTTGGACTTGTCCAGCTTCTGAAACGCGCCCGCCTGGATCTGGCGTTGCAGGAACGTGCCGGAGGGCACAACCACGTCATAGCCCGACCCGCCGGCCAGCATCTTGGTTTCCAACATCTCGTTGCTGTCGAACACGTCATAGATCAGGTCGAGTCCGGTTTCTTCCTCGAACTCGGTCAGCAGATCCTCGTCGATGTAGTCGGACCAGTTATAGACGCGTACTTCTTCGGCCGCGGCGGCCCCGGCGACCAGCGCCAGCGTCGCGGTCATGGTCATCAGGTGGTATCGCATATTGTCTCTCCTGTTGGTTTCGGGTCTTCCGTGCCCTATCATAATTTGATCAAGTTTTGCCGCAAAAGGCAATATGGTAATGTTTTCACGGCATCGATAAACTGGCAAGGCAATGTAACGGCGACTGCTCGGGAAGGGTGACGATATGAAAGATGGCGCACGAAAAGTGGGCGTTTCCATGCCACAAGGCGCGCGTATCCCGGCGCATGAGCAGGTGTATCAGAAGCTGCGTGCGCAGATCCTGTTCGGCGAAATCGCACCCGGCGAGGCGGTGACGATTCAGGGCCTGACGGAGCGGCTCAATGCCGGCATGACCCCGGTGCGCGAGGCGATCCGCCGACTCACCAGCGAGGGTGCGCTGGAGTTTCAAGGCAACCGCAGGGTGATCGTTCCGCATCTGACGGATGCCAATATATCGGAGATTATATTTGCGCGGCAGTGGCTTGAATCCCACATGGCGCTGCGAGCGACGGAGCGGGCGACACCCGCGGATCACCGGGTGCTCACGGAAATGGACGATGCCGTGGATCATGCGATCCAGCAGGGGGATCTGCGCAGTTACCTTGAAATGAACTATCGCTTTCACAGCCGGATCTATGAACTGGCGGGGGCGCCGATTCTTGCGGAAATCGCCGATGGGCTGTGGCTGCGCTTCGGCCCGTCGTTGCGGGTGATGATCGGCCGGGTTGGCACGCAGAACCAGCCGGACAAGCATAAGGCCGTTCTGGAATGCATGCGCACCGGCGATGCCGAGGGCGCGGCTCGCGCCATCCGGGAGGATATGCTCCAGGGAATGGAGCAAATCCGCCGCATCCTGGAGATTTCGGACGTCGATCGCTGATTCGATTGACAGCAAAAAATTTGATCATATTCTGGACAAAACTTTGCGGTCCGCGTAGTCCGGCCGCGCGTCCCAACCCCGGTTTCAAATGAGGTCCGCCATGACGACCATAACCAACCACATGCCCACCAGCGAATTGCAGGCGCTGGATGCCGCGCACCACATGCATCCGTTCTCGACCCAGGACGAGGTCGCGGCCAAGGGCGCGCGCGTCATAACCCGGGCCAAGGGCGCGTGGATCACCGATAGCGAAGGCAACGATATCCTTGACGCGATGGCCGGGCTGTGGTGCGTCAACATCGGCTATGGCCGTGACGAGCTGGCCGACGTGGCGGCGCGCCAGATGCGCGAACTGCCCTATTACAACACCTTCTTCCAGACAACGCACGTGCCCGCGATCGCGCTGGCGCAAAAGCTGGCCGAGCTGGCCCCCGGCGACCTGAACCACGTGTTCTTCGCCGGCTCCGGATCCGAGGCCAACGATACCAACATCCGCATGGTGCGCACCTACTGGGCGCAAAAGGGCAAGCCGGACAAGAAGGTGATCATAAGCCGCAAGAACGCCTATCACGGCTCGTCCGTCGGTAGCGCGTCGCTGGGCGGGATGACCGGCATGCACGCGCAGGGTGGGCTGCCGATTCCCGATATTCATCACATCGACCAGCCCAACTGGTGGGCCGAGGGCGGCGATATGTCCCCCGAGGAATTCGGCCTGGAACGCGCCCGGCAACTGGAGCGCGCGATCGAGGAAATGGGCGAGGATCGCATCGCCGCCTTCATCGCCGAACCGGTGCAGGGCGCCGGCGGCGTCATCGTGCCGCCCGACAGCTACTGGCCCGAGATCCGCCGCATCTGCGACGAACACGACATTCTGCTGATCGCCGACGAGGTGATCTGTGGCTTCGGACGCACGGGCAACTGGTTCGGCAGCCAGACGGTGGGCTGGGCGCCCGACATAATGACCATCGCCAAGGGCCTGAGCAGCGGCTATCAGCCCATCGGCGGATCGATCGTCAGTGACGAGATCGCCGCCGTTCTGGGCGCGTGCGAGTTCAACCACGGCTATACTTATTCCGCCCATCCGGTGGCGGCGGCGGTGGCGCTTGAAAACCTGCGCATCATCGAAGAGGAGAACATCGTTGGCCATGTGCGCGACGACATCGGCCCCTACCTCAAGGAAAAGTGGCAATCGCTGGCCGATCACCCGTTGGTGGGCGAGGCGCGGATCGTCGGCATGATGGGCTCCATCGCGCTTACTCCGCACAAGGGCAGCCGCGCCGCATTCGCCGCCAATGCCGGAACCGCCGGATACATGTGCCGCGAGCGCTGCTTTGCCAACGGGCTGGTGATGCGCCATGTGGGTGACCGGATGATAATCAGCCCGCCGCTGGTGCTGACCCGGACCGAGGCGGACACCTTGATCGAGCGCGCCACCAAGTCTCTTGACGAGGCGCACGCGCAACTCAAGGATGAGGGCATGATGGTGGCCGCGTCCTGACGCCGGAGCAGGAGCGCGGCCCAACCCGGGAAAGGGGTAAGGTATGCGCTTGATTCTCAAGGCTCTGGGAACGCTCGTCGTGCTGTTGCTGGCTTACCTGGCGTTCTGGCCCGTGACCGTGCAACCAGTGGCGTGGGACGCGCCGGAAAGCCCGGGATATACCGGCGATTTTGCCGCCAACACGCGGCTTGCGGCGTTGAGTTTCACGGATATCGGCGATCACGTCGGCCCCGAGGACGCCGATATCGGACCTGACGGGATGGTCTACATGGCCACGCATGGCGGCGATATCATGCGCGCCGAGGTAGGCGGCGCCGATGCCGAGATGTTCGCCAACACCGGCGGCCGCCCGCTTGGGGTCGAGTTCGGGCCCGATGGCACGCTCTATGTCGCGGACGCCTTTCGCGGTCTGGTGGCGGTGGCGCGCGACGGCAAGGTCAGTCTGCTGGCCGACACCACGGATGGCGGCAGCCCGATCCGCTATGCCGATGATGTCGATATCGCCCCCGACGGCAGGATTTATTTCTCGGATGCATCCACGCGGTTCGGCGCGCGCGCGGTCGGCGGCACGCTCGAGGCGTCTGTGTTGGATCTGGTCGAACATTCCGCCAACGGCCGTGTTCTGGTCCATGATCCCTCCAGCGGCAAAACGACGGTGTTCGCAGATGGCCTGACCTTTCCCAACGGTATCGCCGTAAGCCCCGATGGCGCACATCTGCTGGTGGTGGAAACAGGCGAATACCGGGTGTTGCGCTACGCCCTGCAAGCGCCCGACGCCGCGCCCGAGGTGCTGCTGACGAACACGCCCGGGTTTCCCGACAACATCAACAACGCCCCTGACGGCACCTACTGGGTGGGGCTGGTCAGCCCGCGCAACCCGGTGATGGACAGGCTTTCCGATAAACCGCAGCTCAGGCGTGTCATCATGCGCCTGCCCGACGCCATGAAACCCGCCCCCACGCGGCACGGTTTCATCCTGCGCATGGCGCCGGACGGCACCGTGCTGGAAACCCTTCAGGATCCCGATGGCGGCTATGCCCTGACCACCGGCGCGATCACGGCGGCGGATGGCACGATCATCGTCACGTCCCTGTCCGAGCCGCGGCTGGGATACCTGAAGCGGTGACAGTGCCGGTCAGCCCGTCAGGCGCGCCTCGCACATCGATATATGCGCCTGCCGGATCAACGCCGCCGCCAGCAAGTCGTGCCCTTCGATCGCCGCGGCGGTCTGTTCCAACTCGCTGAGAAAAATCCGCACCTCGTCGCTCAGATCGAGCCGCGAGATGGATTTCAGCCAGATCCGCGCGGTCCGGTAGTACAGCCTCTCGGATGTTTCGCGCAGGGCCTCGTTCTGTGTCAGCGAGGCGCCGAAATGGAAGAAATCCATGTTCACGCGGGCAAACTCGCGCGCGTCGGGGCGGCTGGCCAACTGGCGCCCGCACGCGACGAATTCGCGCGCTTTCGCCACGATGTCGGGCGTCACCTCGACCGGCGACAGCCGGCCCGCCAACCCCGCAAGTTCGCGGCGCAGCTCGTAGGTGCGGCCCATTTCGGCCAGATCGACATCGGTCACGATGGTGCCCACGCCGTGCTGTGTCTGGATCAGACCCTCGTCCTCGAGCCGTGCCAGCGCGCGGCGCAGCGGCGTGCGCGAGGTGCCGAACTCGGCCGCAAGGGTTTCTTCTGACAGGCGCGACCCGGGCGCGTAATCCAGAAGGCATATCCGCGACCGCAACGTGTCATGCAGCCGCGTCAGACGTGCGCGCGCATCCTCGGTCTGGCTGCCATCAGACAAGAACGTCCATCCTTTCGCCCAGCCCCTCCAGCATGTTCAGGCAGCTATCAAGCTGCGACAGCGAAACGAACTCGTCGGCCTTGTGGGCCTGTTCGATGCTGCCGGGGCCGCACAGGACGGCGGACATGCCCATGCGCTGGAACAACCCCGCTTCGGTGCCGAAGGCCACCACCTCGGCGCTGTTGACGCCGGTCAGTTCGGCCACGAGGCGCCGTGCCTCGTTTTCTTCCATCGGCTCCAGCCCCGGCACCTCGCCCACCACGTAGGTGGTGATTGCCGCCTCGGGATAGGTTGTCTGCATCTGCGGCAGCAGGATGTCATTGCAATACGCTGCGATCTGGTTCTTGACGAAATCGGCGTCGCTGTCTTGCACAGGGCGCATTTCCCAATCCACCTCGGCGTGGTTGGCGATGACGTTATGCGCCACACCGCCGGCCAGGCGCCCGATATTGATTGTGGTCCAGGGCGGCTCGAACAGCCCGCCGACCGGCGCGCGGTGCTTGAGCGCCGCGCTCAATTCCAGCAGCCGCGTCACGTAGGCCACGGCGTATTCCACCGCGTTCACCCCCCGGTCAGGGGCTGACCCGTGCCCCTCCAGCCCGTGGAAATGGGCGGAATATTCGCAACATCCCTTGTGCCCTTCCACGATATGCATCGAGGTCGGTTCGCCGATGATCGCCATGGCGGGATTCAACTCGCGGCGTTGCAATTCGCGCACAAGGTCCTGCGCCCCGACACAGCCCACCTCCTCGTCATAGGTAAAGGCAAAATGGATCGGACGGCGCAGGGCGCGGTGCGCATAGTCCGGCGCGACGGCCAGCGCCGCCGCAAGGAACCCCTTCATGTCGCAGGCGCCGCGCCCGAAAAGCAGCCCGTCGCGCTCCACCATGCCGAAGGGGTCCGAACTCCAGTTCTGGTCGGCCACCGGCACCACGTCGGAATGTCCCGATAGCACGATCCCGCCATCACGTTCGGGGCCGATCGTGGCGAACAGGTTTGCCTTGGTGCCGGTTTCGTCGTGGAACAGGTCCACATGCGCGCCCACATCCGACAGCCGGTTGGCCATGTGCACGATCATCTCGAGGTTGCTGTCCGCCGAAATCGTCGGAAAGCTGATCAGATGGTCCAGGATTTGAGTCGCGTCATGCAGTCGGCTGCTCATATGTGCTTCAGTCCTTCACAAACAGTTTTCTGGGCCTGTTACAAAACGTCTCCGCCGGGCCGTTCTCGGTAATCAGGATCGATTCCGTGATCTCAAGCCCCCAGGTCTCGGACCAGATGCCCGGCATGAAATGGAATGTCATGCCCGGTTGCAGCACGGTTTCGTCGACGTCCCGAAGGCTGACCGTGCGCTCGCCCCAGTCCGGCGGGTAGCTCAGGCCGATGGCGTAGCCGCATCTTGCGCCCCGTTCAATACCTGCGCGCTCCAGCGGCGCCGCCAGGGCCCGCGCGATGTCGCGGGCCTGGTTGCCGGCGCGCGCGGCTTGCAGCCCCGCCTCCAGCCCCTCGACCAGCGCCGCCTCGGCGCGGCGCATCTCGTCGGGCGGGGTGCCCAGGTAGATGGTGCGACAAAACGGCGTGTGATAGCGCCGGTAAACGCCGGCCAGTTCGAAGAACGTGCACTGGTCGTTGGTCAGCTCGTCGCCGTTCCACGTGATATGCGGAGCCGAGGCATCCGCGCCCGAAGGGCACATCGGCACGATCGCCGGGTAGTCACCCCAGCTACCGTCCGCGCCGATGATCGCATCGCGGTAGATCTCGGCCACCAGTTCGTTCTTGCGCAGGCCGGGGCGGGCACGCTCGATAGCGCCATCCACCATCTTTTCCGCGATCCGGGCCGCCTTGCGCATGAAGGCGATTTCCTCGTCCGATTTGATTCCGCGCTGCCAGTTCACCATCGCGGTGGCATCCACGATGGTCGCTTTCGGCAGTTGCGCCAGAAGCGTGGTGTAGGCCTTGGCGGAGAAATAGTAATTGTCCATCTCGACGCCGATGCGCGCTGCCTCGAACCCCAGTTCCGTCAGCAGCCCGGCAAGGTGCTGCATCGGGTGATGCTCGGTCGACTGTACATACTTGTCGCCATAGGGGCGCAGGCAATCGCCAGGCAGCCACGCGGTGCGCCGCGCGCCGTTGGCGTCCATGTTGCGCCCCCACCAGACCGGCGCGCCCTCATGCGTGAGAATCACGCCCTGGTGCACGTAAAAGGACCAGCCATCGTAACCCGTCAGCCACGCCATGTTGGAGGGGTCTTCGACAAACAGCACGTCAAGGCCGGCCTGCGCCATCGCGGCGCGGGTCAATGCGAGTCGCCGCTCGTATTCGGCGGTGGAAAAGGGAACGTCGGGGGCTGTCATGATACATCCATTTCAGAAGGGTTGCCGTTCAGCCTTGGCAAAATGTATACATCTGCGCAGTTCCAAAAACGAACCCGAATGGTCGTTTTTGGAAAATAATGTAAAAACTTGGTGATACAGAATTTATGTCAATGCGGCGCGGCCGTGTTGTGCACAACCGCCAACTCTTGATCGCGAGGTTTCCATGCGTCCGACGCTGGCCGACATCCATGCCGCCGCCAATCGTATCCGTGGGGTGGCCGACGCCACACCGTTGGTTCCCTCGGCCAACCTGTCCGCGCTCGCCGGGGCCGAAGGGCTGATGAAACTGGAAAGCATGCAGCCCATCGGCGCGTTCAAGCTGCGTGGCGCGCTCAACGCCCTCGCGGGTCTGGACGGGGTGGCGGGCGTTACCTGTTGCTCGACCGGAAATCACGGGCGCGGCGTGGCCTATGCTGCGCGGCAAAAGGGAATGCGCGCGGTGATCTGCATGTCGCGGCTGGTGCCGCAGGCCAAGGTGGACGGCATCCGCGCCCTGGGCGCGGAGGTGCGCATCGTCGGCGACAGCCAGGATGACGCGCAGGCCGAGGCCGAACGCCTTGAAGCCGAAGAGGGCCTGGCGCAGATTTCGCCCTTCGACGATCCGCTGGTGGTGGCGGGGCAGGGCACCATCGGGTTGGAAATCGTGGCCGCGCGCCCCGATATCGGCACGCTGCTGGTGCCGCTTTCGGGTGGTGGGCTGGCCGCGGGCGTGGCGCTGGCGGCCAAGACGATCAAGCCATCGGTGCGGGTGATCGGCATCAGCATGGATCGGGGCGCGGCGATGTATGAAAGCCTGCGCGCCGGTCATCCCGTCGCCGTGACCGAAGTGGCAAGCCTTGCCGACTCCCTCGGCGGAGGGATCGGGCTGAACAACCGGCTGACCTTCGACATGTGCCGCGACCTGTTGGACGAGGTCGTGCTGGTGACCGAGGCCGAGATATACCGTGCCATGCAGGCCGTGTATCACGAGGACCGCCTCATCGCCGAGGGCGCCTGCGTGGTTGGCATCGCCGCCTTGCAGGCCGGCAAGCTTGAGGGAAAACTGGCCGACGGGCCGGTTGCCACCATCATCACCGGCCGCAATCCGGATATGGGGCTGTTCACGCGGGTCGTGGCCGGGCAGGATGTGCAATTGGGAGACCTGACGGTAAAGGGGCAACGCCATGGCGCATGATATCCAGATCGTGACCGAGAGCGAGCTGCGCGGTGTCGCGGACCTGGATCTTGCCCTGGTCGACGTGATCGAACGCGCCTTCGTCGCCCTGGCCAAAGGCGACGTCGTCATGCCGCCAGTCCTGTCGATGGAACTGGCGGCTGCCAACGGCGAGGTGGACGTGAAAACCGCCTACATCCCCGGTTTCGACGGGTTCGCGATCAAGGTCAGCCCGGGGTTCTTCGACAATCCCAAGCTTGGCCTGCCGTCGCTCAACGGGTTGATGATCCTGTTTTCTGCCCAGACCGGGCTGGTCGAGGCGTTGTTCCTCGACAATGGGTACCTGACCGATCTGCGCACCGCCGCAGCCGGCGCCGTTGCCGCCCGGCACCTGGCGCCCGCCACGGTGAAAACCGCCGGTGTCATCGGCACCGGGGTGCAGGCGCGGTTGCAGATGCAGGCCGCGCACCTCGTGCGGCCGTTCGAAGAGGTGCTCGTGTGGGGGCGCGACACGCAAAAGGCCGCCGCCTGTGCCGCTGACCTGAAGGCATCGCTCGATGTCCGGGCCGGCGTTACCAGCGATCCCGCCGACCTCGTGGCGCAGAGCCAGCTGGTCGTCACCACCACCCCCGCGCGCGACCCCGTGCTGCGCGCCGAAATGCTGCATCCCGGGCTGCATGTCACCGCCATGGGGTCGGACCAGTCCGGCAAGAACGAGATAGACCCGGCAGCCCTGTCCGTTGCCGACCTGTATGTCGCCGACCGTGTCAGCCAGGTCGAGATGATGGGCGAATTGCGCAGCGCCAAGGATGCCGGCCTGTGGACGCGGGGAATCCCGGCTGAACTGGGGCAGGTCATTACCGGCGCTGCGCCGGGCCGGTTCAGCCCTCAGGATATCACGATCTGCGATCTGACGGGCACGGGCGCGCAGGATACTGCCATCGCCAGCCACATGATCGCGCTGGTCCGCGCTGCCGGTGTCGGCCATGTGATAGAGGGATGAGCGGCATGATCAAGCTCGACGCGCGTGACATGGCGATCCTGCGGGTTCTGTCGGCCGAGGGGCGCATCACCAAGGCCGAACTGGCCGCGCGGGTGGGCCTGTCCGCCAGCCCGGCATGGGAGCGCCTCAAGAGGCTGGAAAAGGCCGGTATTATAGAGGGATACAGCGCGCGGATGTCCCTGCGCAATCTGGGCGCGCATGTCGCCGTCTTCGTCGCGGCCGAACTCGAAGGCCACACCTCGGCCCATTTCCACGCGTTCGAACGCGCGATCCAGGGCTACGAGGAAATCACCGGCTGCTGGTCGCTGGGCGGCGGGTTCGATTACCTGTTCCACGTCGTTACCCGCGACATCGACGAATACCAGCGCCTGATCGATGCCTTGCTGGAGGCGCGCATAGGGTTGGCGCGGTATTATACCTACATCGTGACCAAGACGGTGAAGGCGGCCGGCACACCACCGGTCGAGCTTTTGGCGGGTCTGCAGAAGAATTGACTGCCGGACGCCTGTTTCGCGACAGAATATTCTTTTTCGGCGCGGGAATTCAGGCCCACTGACGTGCCGACTTGATGCATCTTCGGGGTGAACGCAATCAAACCCTGCAGGAGGCTTCAATGACGCAGTCGCAACTCGCGGCCCAATCACCGCTGAGCGATCTAAACGACCCCCGCCTCGTGCGGTCGTTTTCATACATTGATGGCAAATGGTGCGGCGCTGGCGACAGCGCGACGCTATCAGTGCACAACCCGGCGGACGGCACCACGCTTGGCCAGGTCGCCAGCCTTTCGGCTGCCGACAGCGCCCGCGCCGTGGACGCCGCGCAGGCGGCCTTCGGCTCGTGGTCGCTGATGTTGCCGCAGGATCGATCGATCCTGCTGCGCAGGTGGTTCGACCTGATGATCGAGCACAAGGAGGATCTGGCCCGCATCATGGTGCTGGAGCAGGGCAAGCCGCTGTCCGAGGCCCGCGGCGAGATCGATTACGCCGCCAGCTTCATCGAATATTATGCCGAGGAAACCAAGCGCCCCAACATCGAGGGCGTTACCAGCCACCTGCCCGATGCCGAGGTCGAACTCTGGCTGGAACCGGTCGGCGTTGCGGCGCTGATAACACCGTGGAACTTCCCCGCCGCGATGCTGACGCGCAAGGCTGCGGCGGCGTTGGCGGCTGGCTGCACCGTGGTCGCGCACCCGTCGGGCGAGACGCCGTTCTCGGCGTTGGCGCTGGCCGAACTGGCCGAGCGCGCGGGCATTCCCGCGGGCGTGTTCAACGTGGTGACGGGACGCGCCTCGACTGTGGTCGAGCCGTGGACGCGTGACGCGCGGGTGCGGGTGCTGTCATTCACCGGCTCGACCGAGATCGGCCGGCTGCTTTACGGACAATCGGCGGACACCGTGAAACGCCTGGTGCTGGAGCTGGGCGGCCACGCCCCGGTGATCGTGTTCAAGGGGGCCGATTTGGACGGCGCGGTGGAAGAGGCGATCAAGGCAAAGTTCGCCACCTCGGGTCAGGACTGCCTGGGCGCCAACCGCATCTATGTCGAGCGCGCCATCTACAAGGAGTTCTGCGACCGTTTCACCAGGGCGACGCAGGCGCTCAGCATCGGCGTGGGTATGGACGACCCCGATATCGGGCCGCTGATGAACGAAAAGGCTGTGCAGAAGCAGGAAGAACACGTCGCCGACGCGCTCAAGCATGGCGCACGCCTGACTTGCGGCGGCTCGCGCGCCGAAAAGCTGGGCCGGCTGTTCTATCAGCCTACCGTTCTGGTGGATGTGCCCGACAATGCCGCTATCATGTCCGAGGAAACCTTCGGCCCTGTTGCGCCGATCGCGTCCTTCGACACCGAAGAGGAGGTCATCGCCAAAGCCAACGCTACCGAGTACGGGCTGGTCGCCTACCTGCATAGCCACGACCCGCGCCGCATCTATCGCGTCACGCGGGCGCTGCAATTCGGTATGGTCGCGGTCAACCGCACCAAGGTCACCGGCGCACCGATCCCGTTCGGCGGCACCAAGCAATCCGGTCTTGGCCGCGAAGGCGCAAGGAAAGGCATGGAAGAGTTCATGGACATAAAATACGTCTGCCGCGATTGGGCATGACGCACGGACGCCGCCGCCGCGCAGTCCGCGCCGGCGGTGGCGCATTTCTGAAAGATCAAGCAGGGGCGGCACGCGCAAGCTCCCCCAGGAAAGGAAGACCAGCATGTTAAAGAACGACCAACTCGACCAGTGGGACCGCGAGAACTTTTTCCACCCCTCGACCCACCTGGCGCAATTCGCGCGCGGCGAGGCGCCCAACCGCGTGATCCGCACCGCCAGCGGCTGTCACATCGAGGACCGCGATGGCAACAGGTTGCTGGACGCGTTCGCCGGGCTCTACTGCGTCAACGTCGGCTACGGCCGCCAGGAGATCGCCGAGGCGATCGCCGATCAGGCACGCGAACTGGCCTATTACCATGCATATGTCGGCCACGGCACCGAGGCCAGCATCACCCTGTCCAAGATGATCCTGGACCGCGCGCCCAAGGGCATGTCCAAGGTCTATTTCGGGCTGGGCGGCTCGGACGCGAACGAGACCAACATCAAGTTGATCTGGTATTACAACAACATCCTCGGCCGCCCTGAGAAGAAAAAGATCATCTCGCGCTGGCGCGGCTATCACGGCTCTGGTCTGATGACCGGGTCGCTGACCGGGCTGGAACTGTTCCACAAGAAGTTCGACCTGCCGATGGCGCAGGTGATCCACACCGATGCGCCGTATTACTTCCGCCGGCCCGACCTGAACATGACCGAAGAGCAGTTCACCGCCCATTGCGTGGCTGAACTGGAGACGTTGATAGAACGCGAGGGCGCAGACACCATTGCCGCCTTCGTCGGCGAGCCGGTGCTGGGCACCGGGGGTCTCGTGCCGCCGCCCGCGGGCTACTGGGACGCGATCCAGGAGGTGCTGCAAAAGCATGACATCCTGTTGGTGGCCGACGAGGTGGTGACCGGCTTTGGCCGGCTGGGCAGCATGTTCGGCTCCGATCACTACGGCATGACGCCCGATCTGATCACGATCGCCAAGGGTCTGACCTCGGCCTATGCGCCGCTGTCCGGGTCCATCGTGGGCGACAAGATGTGGAAGGTGCTGGAACAGGGCACCGATGAAACCGGCCCGATCGGCCATGGCTGGACCTACTCGGCGCACCCGATCGGGGCGGCGGCGGGAATCGCCAACCTCAAGCTGATCGATGATCTGAACCTGATCGAGAACGCTGGATCGGTCGGCGCCTACCTGAACGAGGCGATGCACGATGCCCTGGGCGACCACCCCAACGTGGGTGAGATCCGCGGCGAAGGCATGCTGTGCGCGGTGGAATTCGTGAAGGACCGTGAAACGCGCACATTCTTCGATGCCGGTGACAAGGTCGGCGCGCAGATCGCCGGAGCGCTTGCGGGGCACGGGGTGATCGGCCGGGCGATGCCACAGGGCGATATCCTGGGCTTCGCGCCGCCGTTCTGCCTGACGCGGGCAGAGGCCGACGAGGTGGTCTCCAAGACGGCCAAGGCCGTGTCCGAGATCCTGAACTGATCGCCACCTTCACGGGTGCTGACAGGTGCAGTTACTCGCCCAAGGATTGCGCGGGCCCGGAACCGGGCCCGCGACACGGCAGGCAGATTTCCTTTTTTTGCCCGAATGACGGTCAGCACGCATTGCATGTGTCGCTAATCGACCAAAAATGTCGCAACCCGGTTGCAACCAAGCGACTGACGCGCTTTAGTTCAGATCAATTAACGGCCAAAGCCGAAAAATAACCAATAAGCGGCATCAGCCGCGCAAAGCGAAACGGGGAGACACTTTGTCCAAGGAAAACAGCAACGACGCATTCGTCGAATTCGAGCACGTCCAGAAGAGCTATGATGGCGTGCAGCTGGTGGTCAAGGATCTGAACCTCGCGATGCCGAGGGGCGAATTCCTGACAATGCTGGGGCCCTCGGGGTCGGGCAAGACAACCTGCCTGATGATGCTGGCCGGTTTCGAAACCGCCACACACGGCGAGATCAAGCTTGACGGCAAGCCGATCAACAACATTCCGCCGCACAAGCGCGGCATCGGCATGGTCTTTCAGAACTATGCGCTTTTCCCCCACATGACCATCGCCGAGAACCTGGCCTTCCCGCTGGAGGTGCGCAAGATCGGCAAGTCCGACCGCGAGCAAAAGGTCAAGCGGGCGCTGGACATGGTGCAGATGGGCGACTTTGGCGGCCGCCGCCCGGCCCAGCTCTCGGGCGG
>JAABTI010000028.1 GCA_011389955.1 Paracoccaceae bacterium
TCCTCTAAAACCAGCTACTGATCGTCGGCTTGGTAGGCCATTACCCCACCAACTACCTAATCAGACGCGGGCCGATCCTTCACCGAAATTCTTTCCCCCGAAGGGCGTATACGGTATTAATCCACGTTTCCATGGGCTATTCCGTAGTGAAGGGCACGTTCCCACGCGTTACTCACCCGTCCGCCGCTATCCCCGAAGGGATCGCTCGACTTGCATGTGTTAAGCCTGCCGCCAGCGTTCGTTCTGAGCCAGGATCAAACTCTCAAGTTGAAAGCACCTTGCGGCACTATCCTTGACGTCGAACCTCTGCACATCTCATCGGGTGGCTAAACCCGATGAAGTCATCTGTCTGATGTACATCGTTCCAAAAGAAACGTTGCACGCTCAAACAGTGAAGCTGACACTCCATGATCAGGCCAAAGCCCTAGGAGCGCGACATACAGACGTTGATCCATCGACATGAACCAAACCGCCCGCATATCTCTTCAGATACCAGCAATGTCAAACAGCGTTAGAGACAAAACAACAAGGACGCGCCAACCTGAACCAGCGCAACCCCGCCTGAATACTGCCTCTGATAACAACCAGAAAATCCCCAAGACCGAAACCAAGGCGCCTTCCCGGCTACCAGCAGCACCTCTGCGCCGCCGGTGAAGGGGTATCTACTGCCACAGGACAAAACCCGCAACCCCTTTTTACTGGATTCTTCCAGATTTTTTCAGGATTACATATAGTCATTATATTTCAAAAGGTTAGACACATATTTTTGGCGGCATGGGCTTGGCAAAGCTGCGCCAATGGCAGCGCCGGGGGCGGTGCTGCGGCCGACTCCGTCGAGGTGCGGAGTTATCCACAAGCTTATGCACAAGGCAGTCCACAAATGGGCCGACTCGGCCAGCATTTGCGATTCATCCATGTCGGTGTTTCCTTGGTACCCGCGGCCGGATTCGAACCGGCACGGCCTTTCGGCCTGGAGATTTTAAGTCTCCTGTGTCTACCATTCCACCACGCGGGCCAAGGTGGCCGGACCATACCGCACCATCCGCGCGTGTAAAGAATGGACAGGCTGCGAAACTACAACTCGGGGCCCAGAGCGCGATCCAGCAGGTGGCGCTCGGGCAACCACGGGTTCAGAGCCAGCGCCGCTTCAAGCACCTCGCGCCCTTCCTCGATGCGGTCCAGGCCGAAAAGCGTCAGTGCCTTGCCCGCCCGCGCTGCCAGATGGTCGGGTGAAAGCTCCAGTGCGCGGTTCAGATCGGCCAGAGCCGCTTCGTAATCTTGCACGATGAAGCGCACGAATGCGCGCTGATTGTAGCCCTCCGCATAATGGGGGCAGTAATCGACGAGGCGGTCGAACTCCGCAATGGCCCCGAGGAAATCTTGAACCGACCTCTTGCGCATGCCGCTGTCGAGTATTTCCTGCGCAGGTGCGTCGGGCGCATCCGACCACAACTCCCACATGCGGGTATTGATCCGTTGTGCCGTCGCCTCGTCCGGTGCGGCCTGCACTTCGGCGATCAGGCCCTGCAACGCCGCCGCGTGATCGGGTGCCGGCGGGCAGGTGTCATCGGTCTGCTGGGCGAAAGCGACCCCGCCGGCGAGCAGCATGGGCAGCAATCCGATATGGCGCAGGACCTTGGTCATGATGTATGAAATGATGTCTCGATGGCATCGGTCAAGTCACGTCCGCGCGAGGGCCTGCACAAGCGCGCTTGACGCCGCCGCAAAATCCTCCAAGCCTCCGGGGCATGTTTCCCATTCGCGATCATAACCCCTCCCGCTGCACACCCTACGTGACCTATGGTCTGATCGTTTTGAATATCATGGTTTTCATGGGTTACTGGCCCTTGTTTGCCGACCCCGGGGCACTGAGGCAGTTTTTCGAAACCTGGGCGATTCTGCCCGCCCGCATCAGCCAGGGGCAGGGGCATGTCACCCTGGTCACCTCGATGTTCCTTCATGGCGGGTTGCTCCACCTTGCAGGCAACATGTTGTTTCTGCACATCTTCGGCGACAACCTCGAAGACGAGATGGGGCATTTCGGGTTTCTGGGGTTCTATGGTCTCAGCGGCCTCGCCGCCGGCATGGGCCAGGTCCTTGCCGCGCCGGACTCAACGGTGCCAATGGTGGGCGCCTCGGGTGCGATCGCGGGGGTAATGGGCGGCTACCTGCTTCTGTTTCCGCGCGCACGGGTCGATGTCATCTTCATTTTCATCATATTCTTCAAGATTCTGCCGCTCCCGGCCTGGATGATGCTAGGCGTGTGGTTCGTGATCCAGCTTGTCAGTGGCGCGGTTGCCGACCTGTCGGCGGGGGGCGTGGCTTACTGGGCGCATGCAGGCGGGTTCCTCGCGGGCATGGTGCTGACCTTGCCGCTGTGGCTCAGGCGCGGCGGCCCGAACCACTGGAACAGGACCAGCGGCGCGCCAACCCACCCCGCGGCCACCTATCGCTGGGGACGCAGCGATATCCCCAATGTTCGCAGAAAGAAACGCAGATGACCGCGATGAAGGCGACATGCCACTGCGGCGCGGTTGAATTGCGTGTCACGTTGTCGAACGGCCTGGACACCGCGCGACGCTGCGATTGCAGCTTTTGCCGCAGGCGTGGGGCGATGGCCGTTTCCGCCCCGTCCGATGGGGTCACTGTTACCCGGGGCGGCGACCACCTCACACTCTATACCTGGGGCACCGGCGCGGCACAGCATTGGTTTTGCAAGGTTTGCGGCATCTACACGCATCACCGTCGCCGGTCGCGCCCCGATGAATACGGCGTCAATGCAGGATGCCTTGAAGGTGTGAACCCGCGTGAGCTGGACCCCGTTCCGTGGTCCGACGGCGTCAATCACCCCTCGGACCGGAACCGGTGACCGGACCGGGTCGCGTTACTTGTCCCGGGCCCGGATGATCCTTGCGAACTGGTCGAACAGGTTGCCATTGGCAACGACAAGCTCGCCATCGGCCAGCACCTCGCGGCCATCGCGGATCGGCCCGACCATCGCGCCCGCCTCGGTCGCGATCAAAGTGCCGGCGGCAATGTCCCAGATCTGCAACTCGCGTTCCCAGAATCCGTCGTAGCGGCCCGCCGCGACATAGGCCAGATCCAGCGCCGCGGACCCCCAGCGGCGCACACCCGCGCATTCCGGCATCAGCCGCGCCAGATCCTGAAGCGTGGCCGGCAATGTCTTCTTCGCGGCAAAAGGCACGCCGGTGGCGAAAATCGCCTCTATCATCTTCGAGCGGCCGGAAACGCGCAGGCGCTTGCTGTCGTTCAGCCACGCACCGGTCCCCTTTTCGGCATAGAACATCTCGTCCTTCGCCGCGTCGTAGACAACGCCCGAAACGATTTTTCCACGATGCTCCAGCGCGATCGAGATCGCCCAGTGCGGCAAACCGTGCAGGAAATTCGTCGTTCCGTCGAGCGGGTCCACGATCCAGCGCCGTGTCGGATCCTTGCCGTCCGCCGCGCCCGATTCCTCGGCCAGCCAGCCATATGTCGGACGCGCGCCCATCAGCTCCTCACGGAGGATGTTTTCGGCGGCGACATCGGCGCGGCTGACGAAATCGCCCGCGCCCTTCATCGACACCTGAAGGTTCTCCACTTCACGGAAATCCTTGACCAGGGACCGCCCGGCTTTCCGCGCGGCCTTGATCATTATGTTGAGATTTGCGCTGCCTTGCATGGATCGGCTCCCTTTCGTCAGGCCGCGCGTATACGCGCCCCGGGCGTCCTTGCCAAGCCCCGCCAATCACGGCGTGACCGATGGTCATTCGGGAATGTCCTGGCCGCGTATTTGGCGGCAATGAAGGGCCGTGGAATCGATCAGGCCGCCTGCATGCGCCGTGCCTCATCCCCCGCAAGACGGATGAGGTCCGCCATGTAGGGCTTTGCCAGGTCCTCGGTCCGTGTCGCTGCGTAAAGCCGCCGCGTCAGGCCGTTCTTCGTCAGCGGGCGCGTCACGTAATCCGACGAGTATTTCACCTCCCGTATCACCCAGTCCGGCAGCACGGTCACGCCCCGGTTGGACGCCACCAGAAGTAGGATCACCGCCGTCAGCTCCACCTGCCTTACCGCCGCCGGCTCCACCTTGGCCGGGGTCAGGAGTTGGCTGAAAAGGTCCAGACGTGCGCGTTCGACCGGATAGGTAATCAGGGTTTCGCCGCGGAAATCTTCCGCCTCGATCCAGGGCTTTTGCGCCAGCGGGTGCTGGCTGGACGCCACGAACACCGGCGCATAATCGAACAGCGGCGTGAATTCGACGCCGGTCAATGTCTCGGGATCGGAAGACACGACAAGATCCACCTCTTCCTTTTGCAGCGCCGGCAGCGCATCGAACGCCAGGCCGGGCCGGATATCCACATCCACGTCGGGCCAGGTCTTGCGGAACGCTTCCAGCACCGGAAACAGCCACTCGAAACAGGCATGACATTCGATCGCGATATGCAGCCGCCCGGATTTGCCCGCGCGCAGCCCCGTGAATTCCGCCTCCAGCGCCGCCACCTCGGGCAGGATTCGCTCTGCCGCGCGCAGCAGGCGCAGCCCCGCCGCCGACAGTTTCAGCGGGCGGGAGCGGCGCACGAACAACTCCACGCCGGCCTGGTCCTCCAGCCCCTTGATCTGGTGACTCAGCGCTGACTGGGTGATGTTGAGTTGCTCTGCCGCCCGGGCCAGGCCGCCTGCATCATGAATGGCCTTGATCGTGCGCAAATGACGGAACTCTATGTGCATATACAAATATCCCTCATGCTAACCTTGAATATTATGAGGTTGTTTCACAATTCGCAGTTTGCGACAAGAGAACGAAACAGAAAGTCAGGAATCCTATCATGACCACGCCGCGCGTTTCGTTCGAATTCTTCCCGCCCAAGGATCTCAAAGGGTCGTTTCGTCTGTGGGATACGGTGCAGGTGCTCGCTCCGCTGGAGCCGCGCTTCGTCTCGGTCACCTACGGGGCCGGCGGCACCACCCGTGACCTGACCCGCGATGCGGTATCCACCCTGCACGACTTCAGCGGCCTGAACGTCGCCGCGCACCTGACATGCGTCAACGCCACCCGTGACGAGACACTCGCCATCGCCGACGGATTCGCCGAAGCGGGCGTGCGCGACATCGTCGCCCTGCGCGGCGACCCGCCAAAGGGGTCCGGCGGCTTCACCCCGACCGAAGGCGGCTTTGCCAACTCGGTCGACCTGGTCGAGGCGCTGGCCGCAACCGGCAAGTTCACCATCCGCGTGGGCGCCTATCCCGAAAAGCACCCCGAGGCCGCGAACACCGCCGCCGATGTCGACTGGCTCAAGCGCAAGCTGGATGCCGGCGCGGCCGAGGCGATCACGCAGTTCTTTTTCGAGCCGGAAACCTTCCTGCGCTTCCGCGATGCGTGCGAAAAGGCGGGCATCGACAAGCCGATCATTCCCGGCATCATCCCGATCGAGAACTGGGCCGGCGTGCGCAAGTTCGCTGCAAGCTGCGGCACGCATATTCCCGCGTGGCTCGACGACGCCTTCGACAAGGCCAGGCGCGACAACCGCGAGGATCTCCTGGCCACGGCCCTGTGCACCGAGATGTGCTCGGACCTGATCGCGGAGGGCGTCGATGCGTTGCACTTCTACACGCTCAACCGCCCCGAACTGACACGCGATGTCTGTCACGCCCTCGGCGTAACGCCTCGCGTGCAACTGGAAAACGTCGCGTAACAGCATCTTGCGGGGACGCCGCCGCCGGGCCACTGTAGCCCGGCAAGGAGGCGCCGCATGACCAATCATTCCCCACGTATCGCCGCATCACCGGACGAGCTGCCCACGCTGGAGGAGACCCTTCGCAAATCCGGGTTCGAATTCATGCGCGACGTCCTTGAGGGCAAGCACTCGGGTCCGCCCATCGGCGCGGCCCTGAACTACTGGCTGGACGAGGTCGAAGAGGGGCGCGTCGTGTTCCGCGGTGCGCCCAGGTTCGAATACACCAACCCGATGGGCACCGTGCATGGGGGCTGGTACGGCACGTTGCTGGACAGTTGCATGGCCTGCGCCGTGATGACCCGCGTGCCGCGTGGCTCGATCTACACGACGCTCGAATACAAGGTGAATATCCTGCGCTCGATCCCGCTGGACACGCAGGTGCGCGCGATCGGAACGGCGCAGCACGCCGGCCGATCAACCGGTGTCGCCGTGGGCGAAATCCGTGGCGCCGACGATGACCGCCTGTATGCGACCGGCTCGACGACCTGCATGGTCATGCGCATGGACCAGGGGTAACACTGCGTCTCACCGCAACGGACGGCCAAGAATTAACTTGGCGCATGGCCCGCTTGGGCATTAGCCTCGCACATGATCCCGGGCTTTGGTCGGGCCGCCGCGTCGCATCTCCAACGGGTCGGCGCGTCATGGGCACGTGCCACCGGAGCATAGGCGAAAGGTGCACCAATGCGATATACCCCCGTTCTTATTGCCCTGCTGCTGATGCCCGCCGGCCTCGGAGTGGCCCTGCTGTATCCGTTATGGGGCCTCGGCCTGGGCGCGGTGGGGGCGATCGGCGCCGGCCTCGGGCTGTCCGACTATCTGCAACCCAGCCGCGCGGTGCTGCGCAACTACCCCCTGTCGGCACGCCTGCGCTACCTGCTGGAACACTTCCGCCCCGAGATCCGCCAGTACTTTGTCGAAAGCGACCACGATGAAACCCCCTATTCGCGCGAACAGCGCGCGCTGGTCTACCGCCGCGCCAAGGGGATCGAGGGGCTGCGCCCGTTCGGCACCCTGCGCAACGTGAACGAGGTAGGGCACGAATGGATCAACCATTCGATGGCCCCCACCCGCCTGGACAACGGCGATTTCCGCGTCACCGTCGGCGGCCCCGCCTGCAAGCGGCCCTACGAGGCGTCGTTGCTCAACATCTCGGGCATGTCTTACGGCGCGATATCGCCCAATGCGGTCGAGGCGCTCAACAAGGGCGCGCGCGAGGGTGGATTTGCGCACACGACCGGCGAGGGGTCGATCTCGCGCTTTCACCGCCTGCATGGCGGCGACCTGATCTGGCAAGTCGGCTCCGGCTATTTCGGCTGCCGCACCGCCGAGGGGCGCTTCGACGCCGAGGGTTTCGCGCAAAAGGCCCGCGATGACCAGGTGAAGATGATCGAGATCAAGCTTTCCCAGGGCGCCAAGCCGGGCCACGGCGGCATCCTGCCCGGCGCCAAGGTGACCGAGGCCATAGCCGAGGCACGCGGCGTTCCCATGGGCAAGGCCTGCAACAGTCCCGCCGCCCACAGCGAATTCACGACCCCCGTGGCACTGTGCGAGTTCGTGCAGCGGCTGCGCGACGAATCGGGCGGCAAACCGATAGGGATCAAGCTGTGCGTCGGCCACCCGTGGGAATGGTTCGCCACCGCCAAGGCCATGCGCGAGACCGGCATCGTGCCCGATTTCATCACCATCGATGGCTCCGAAGGGGGCACCGGCGCCGCGCCGGCCGAATTCGCCGATCACCGTGGCGCCCCGCTTCACGAGGGGCTCATGCTGGTGCACAACACGCTTGTCGGGCTGAACCTTCGCGACCAGACCCGCTTGATCGTGGCGGGCAAACTCATCAGCGCCTTCGACATCTGCCGCATGTTCGCGCTCGGCGCGGATGGCTGCAACATGGCGCGCGGGTTCATGTTCGCGCTCGGCTGCATACAGGCACAGGCCTGCCATACCGACAAATGCCCCACCGGTGTGGCCACGCAGGATCCCGGCCGGTATCGCGCTCTGGTCATCGACCAGAAGTACAGGCGCGTCGCCAATTTCCATCGCAACACGATGCACGCACTCAAGGAGGCGGTCGAATCCTCCGGCCTGAGCCACCCATCCGACCTGAGGCCGCATCACCTGATGATCCGCGTCAACTCGCGCGAGGTCCGGTCGGCGGCCAGCCAATACGACTGGGTTGCGCCCGGTGACCTGGCGGGCGCAACCGTCGCGCATCCGGCGTTCGTCAAGTATTGGAACGGCGCGCGCACCGATACCTTCGCCTTCGCCGCCTGACGCTCAGCCCGTCGCGCCAACGGCCGCGCGCGCCGCGTCATGCCCGCGCACGGTTTCGTGCAGGCTCTCGGACATGTCCTGCCCCACGACACGGGGCTTGCGCAGCCAGAAAAGCTTGCCCCAGCCGCGCCAGGTTCCGACGCTGGGCGCATCCGGGTCCGTCGGGAAGCGCTCACGCCATCCACCGGGCAGCTCCAGCCCGCATTCTTCCAGCCGCTCCAGCATCCACACCAGCGGAATGTTGGCCAGCGGACGCGCCGGGGCATAGCCGCCCAGGTGCCCGCCGACATCGCCATGGGTGCCGGTGAACCAGACCTGCCGAACATCGCCCTGCCATCCCGGCGGACATTCCCACAAAACCGGGTCGAACACCTGCCGCGTCTCGTCCAGCGCCAGCGCATGAAACCCGTGCCGGATCGACGGGCCAAGGTGATGGTTGTGATAGGAATGGTTGCGCTCTGCCCTTTCCCAAAGAAACGGTAGCCGCAACCCCAGGGCCTTGACGGTATCCCAGACCGCCACCGCCTCGATCGGTAGCGTATCGTGGCAATGCCGCGCCGCGAAAGCTTGCGCCGAACCGGTGCTTTCGGGCATCGAATAAAGGCGATAGGTCTGGCGAATATTCCGTTCCGTCGTACATTCCGGGCGCAACAGTCCGACCCGGTCGATCATTCCGGCCAGCGAGCGCACCGCGTAGGCGCCCCGCGAAAATCCCATCAGGAAGATCCGGTCGCCCGGCCGATAGCGGCTGGCCAGGAAACCGTAGGCGCGGCGGATCTGTTGATTGATGCCGCGACCCATCATGACGTGATGGGTCGTGCGCCAATCATACCATTGCAGTCCCGCCTCGTAAAAGACAGACATCGCCGGTGATGCCTCGCGCAACAGCTTGTAGCTCAGCCCGGCATTGGTCTCATCCCCGGGCTCCAGCGTCGACATGGTGCCGTCCAGGATGATGACATGGTCTTGCGCCCCGCGCCGCTCGGCCAGCGGGCTGTGCCCCGCCGGTTTGCGGGGGCGGATCCAGTCAAGAAGGCTCCTACTCAGCCGCCTCAAGCGTTCCATCGAGCATCTCCCAAACGCGCGCGGGCGTGAACGGCATATCCGCCCGGCGCACACCCCGCGCCCATAGCGCATCCAGAACCGCGTTGGCCGTGGCCGCCATCGCCCCCACGGTTCCCGCCTCGCCACAGCCCTTCATGCCCATCGGGTTGGCCGTCGAGGGCACGGGCTCCGTCTCGAAGCGGATCATCGGCAGATCATCGGCCCGCGGCATGGCGTAGTCCATGAAAGTTGCCGTGAGCAATTGCCCGTTCTCGTCGAAAGCCACGCGTTCACACAATGCCTGCCCGACACCCTGCGCCACGCCGCCATGCACCTGCCCCTCCGCCAACAGCGGGTTGATCAGGTTTCCGAAATCGTCAACGACCGTGTAGCGATCCAGCGTCACCTTGCCCGTCTCCGGGTCAACCTCGACCTCCGCCACATGCGCACCGTTCGGGTAGCTGCGCGCCGGCAGGGTGGCACGCGCCTCGTGCATCAACAGATCCGTGCGCCCGTCAGCCCGCGCCATCGCGGCAGCCTCCAGTAGCGTGGGCGTCAGGTTCGACCCGGACGCGCGGAATGTCTCGTCGTCAAAACCGATTTCACTTTCCGGCACGCCCATCTTCTCCGCCAGATAAGGCGTAAAGGCCGCGATCATCTTGTCGACGGTCGCCAGCGTGGCGTTGGCCTGCACGGTGACCGACCGTGATCCGCCGGTGCCTCCACCCTTGGCAATCAGGTCCGAATCGCCCTGCACCACGGAGATGGAATCGAACGGAATCCCCGTCTGATCGGACAGGAAAGAGGCGTAAACCGTTTCATGCCCCTGCCCGTTGCTTTGCGTGCCCACGTAGATGGTGGCGGTGCCGTCGTCGTTGAATTCCACCTTCGCGCCCTCGGACGGATCACCGAGAATGCTCTCGATGTAATAGGCCATCCCCAAGCCCCGCAGCCGGCCCTCGTCGGCGCTGGCCTGGCGGCGTGCTTCGAACCCGTCGCGATCGGCGGCACTTTCGGCATGGTCGAGAACCCGGGCGAAATCCCCCACGTCATAGGTCTCGCCCGTGGCGCTGACATAAGGAAACCTGTCGGCCGCGATGAAATTGCGCCGGCGCAATTCCCACGGATCGACGCCAAGCTCGCGCGCGGCCGTGTCCATCACCCGTTCCAACACGTAGATGGCCTCGGGCCGCCCGGCCCCCCGGTAGGCATCCACCTGCGTGGTGTTGGTGTAATAGCCCTCGACATGCAGGTATGTGTCCTGCACGTCGTAAGTGCCCATCATCACCTTGGAAAACAGCGTCGTCTGGATGATCTGCCCGAAGTTGCTGTTATAGGCGCCGAGGTTGCACCGCGTATCGACGCGGTAGCCGGTGATCCTGTGCTCCGCGTCAAAGCCAAGCCTCACCTCGTGCGTCAGGTCGCGCCCGGCGTGATCGCTCAGCATCGCCTCGGTGCGCTCCGACATCCACCGCACCGGACGGCCCAGCGTGCGCGCCGCGTGCGCCACCACGAAATATTCGTTGTAAGGCGGCGCCTTCATCCCGAAACCGCCACCGACATCGGGGTTGGTTACCCGCACCTGCTCGGGCTCCAGGCCCAGAATCCGGGCGATCTGCGCCTTTGGCCCCCACACGCCCTGACCATTGAACGACAGGTGCAACCTGTCCTCGTTCCACTCGGCGAAACAGCCGCGCGGCTCCATCGAGTTGGCGATCACGCGGTTGTCGTCAACCTGCATCCGGACGACATGCGCCGCCCGGTCAAGTGCCGCCGCGCAGGCATCCTCGTCCCCCATACCCCAGTCGAAGGCGCGGTTGTCCGGCGCCTCGTCGGGGTGAATCGGCTCTCCCCCCGGTGCAAGATCCAGCTTCGCCGGCAAGTCGTCGTAATCCAGTTCGATCAGTTCCGCCGCATCGCGCGCCTGGTCCAGGGTCTCCGCGACGATCATCGCCACCGGCTCGCCAACGTGGCGCAGCTTGTCGCGCGCCAGGATGGGACGCTCGGGATCGGCCGCAGGCGTGCCGTCGCGGTTCTCGATGGTGATGCCCCAAATGCCGTCGGTTATGCCGGCCGCCTCCAGGTCGGCAGCGGTGATGACCAGATGCACACCGTCGGCTTCGCGCGCGGCATCAACGTCCAGCACCGTGATTCGCCCGTGCCCCACCGGCGAACGAAGAACATGCGCCCGCAGCGCGCCGTCCAGCGCAATATCGTCCACATAAGCGCCGTGACCGGTCAGAAACCGCTGATCCTCAACCCGTGTGACCGGTTGGCTTTTCCCGAACTTTTCCATGACACGCCCCATTCGCTGCTTTGGGGCACCCTAGCTTACCAGGTGGCACTGTCCAGTCGATCACAGCCGCGCCACCGTGACCGGTGCTCCGGGGCCATAGCCATTGAACCGCGTCGCTATGGCCAGAGAATACGCGCCCTGTCCGTGAAACAGCAGGTAATCCCCCTCGGCCAGATCATCGGGCAGCGCCACCGGATCAGGCAGCCGATCGAGACTGTCACAGGTCGGGCCATACACCACGCGCGGCGCACGCGGTCCCACCCGCTGCGCCCCGCCGGGCGCGTGCACGCTGACGCGATCGCCCTGCGCGATGTCGCGCAGTTCCGCCAGGCCGCCATAGATGCCGTCGTTGATGAACACCGCACGGCACTTGCGCAGGGCCTTGACCCGCGCCGCCAGCGTGAAGGCGTCGTTGACCATGGCACGCCCCGGCTCGCACACCAGCGCCGGCGCAGCGGCGCCGAAAGCCGCGTTCACTTCCCCGCGTATCCGCGCGAACACCGCCTCCAGGTCCGGCCCCTGCGCCCCGGCACGATGCGCCGCGAACCCGCCACCGACGTTCAGGCGGGCCAACCGGACATCGGCGCGGCGCGCCACCTCGGCGCAGGCGTGGATATAGGCCGCCCAGGCATTCGCGTCGGTGCATTGCGTGCCGGGGTGAAACGTCATCGACGGAACGAACCCCATTTCGGCGACCCGGCGCAGCAATCGGACCGCGCCCTCGGCGTCCGCGCCGAACTTCTCGCCAAAGTCATAGGCCGCCCCCGCCACCGGCAGGGCCAGCCGCACGCTTACCTCCGCCGTGCGCGGCACGCCGGCCAGCTTGTCCAACTCGCCGGCGCAGTCCACCGACCAGGACGCAACCCCCATCGAGATGCCGAACGCCACTTCGTCGGACGAACGCACGGGGTTGTTGTAATGCAGCACCGCATCCGGCAACACCGCGCGCACCGCGCGCATTTCTTCGGGCGACGCGACGTCGAACGCCCCTATCCCCGCAGCCACCAGGTTCTCCAGAACCTCGGCGCGCGGGTTGGCCTTGACCGCATATGTCACCAGCCCGTCAAACCCCGCGCGAAACCGCCGCGCGGTCGCCTGCAACACCGCCGGGCAGAAATACATCACGGCGGTGTCGGGCTGCACACGGGCCAGGTGGGCCACGGGCTCACGCCATAAGGGGTCTGCGCGCATGTCTCGATCACCTCACTGATTTTGCGGCAGTGTGGATCAGATAACCGTCGATTCCTTCGGGCGACTTGATTAGTATGCCAATAATTCACGCTGATATGACGAGAATATCATGCAAATCGACGAAACGGACTCGCGGTTGATCGCCCTGCTGTCGGAAAACGCGCGCCTTCCCGTGGCAACGCTGGCACGGCGGCTGGGGCTGGCGCGCACCACCGTTCAGGCACGGATCGACCGGCTGGAGGCAACCGGCGCCATTGCCGGCTACACGCTGCGCCGCGGCACGCTCGCGCGCCCATCCCTGCACGCCACCGCCCTGCTGTCGGTAGAGCCGCGCAGCGGCGCCGCCGTTCTGGCGCGGCTCAAAACCCTGCCGCAAGTCACCCGCGTGCACACCACCTCGGGCCGCTTCGACATGATCGTGGAGCTGGCCGCCGACAGCACCGAGATCCTCGACGACACGCTGGACCGCATCGGCGAAAGCCGCGGCGTGCGCTCGTCGGAATCCCTGATCCACCTCAGCACCAAGCTCGATCGCGCCTGAGCGCGCGACAACCGGCTTTCCCTTTGCCCGCCAATTCGCTAGACGAGGCGCAAACGGATCATGCAGGACCGACCACGATGGCAATGGACAAGACATTCAACGCGGCCGAGGCCGAAAGCCGCATTTACGACGCATGGGAACGGGCGGGCGCGTTCAAGGCCGGCGCCAATGCCAGGCGCGACGAGACCTTCTGCATCATGATCCCCCCGCCCAACGTGACCGGCAGCCTGCACATGGGCCATGCCTTCAACAACACGTTGCAGGATATCCTGACCCGTTGGCACCGGATGCGCGGCTTCGACACGCTGTGGCAGCCGGGACAGGACCACGCCGGCATCGCCACGCAGATGGTCGTCGAACGCGACCTCGCCAAGGAAGGCAAGCGCCGCACCGATTTCACGCGGCAAGAGTTCCTGCAAAAGGTCTGGGACTGGAAACAGACCTCGGGCGGCACCATCATCAAACAGCTCAAGCGCCTCGGCGCCTCCTGCGACTGGTCGCGCAACGCCTTCACCATGTCCGGCGCGCCGGCCGCCCCCGAGGGCGAAGAGGGCAATTTCCACGACGCGGTGATCCGCGTTTTCGTGGACATGTACAACAAGGGCTACATCTACCGCGGCAAGCGGCTGGTCAACTGGGATCCCCATTTCGAGACCGCGATTTCCGATCTCGAGGTCGAGCAGATCGAACAGGACGGCAAGATGTGGCGCCTGCGCTACCCGCTGGCCGATGGCGAAACCTATCAGCACCCGGTTGAATGGGACGAGGACGGCACCGTCACCGCCACCGAAACCCGCGATTACCTGACCGTCGCCACCACCCGGCCCGAAACCATGCTGGGCGATACCGGCATCGCCGTGCACCCCGACGATGCCCGCTATGCCCACCTTGTCGGCAAAGACGCCATCCTGCCCTTGGTCGGCCGCCGCCTGCGGATCGTGGCCGATGACTACGCCGACCCCGAAAAGGGCACCGGCGCGGTAAAAATGACCCCCGCGCATGATTTCAACGACTGGGCCGTTGGCGAACGCACCGGCCTGCGCGCGATCAACGTGATGAACACCAAGGCCGCCATCGCCCTGCGCGGCAACGCCGATTTCGCCGAAGGCTGCCCCGGCGACGACATCGCCCGCTGCATCGAGGCGCTGGATGGCATCGACCGCTACGAGGCACGCGACTGGATCATCCAGACGGCGCAGGCCGAAGGCTGGCTCGACGGGATCGACGCCGACCGCCACATGGTCCCGCATGGCGACCGCTCCAAGGTGGCGATCGAACCCTACCTGACCGATCAGTGGTTCGTGGATACCCAGAAGGTCGTGCAGCCCGCCATCGACGCCGTGACCGGCGGCGAGGTCACGATCATGCCCGACCAGGACCGCAAGGTGTACCTGCACTGGCTGGAGAATATCGAGCCGTGGTGCATCTCGCGCCAGCTCTGGTGGGGGCACCAGATCCCGGTTTGGTATGGGCCTGAAAAGCAAGACAGTGAGGGAACGCTCTTCCTGTCGGCAAGCAGTTCGGGCGCGGATCAGCCCAAACAATTCTGTTGCGCCACCGAGGCGGAAGCGCTCGCATCCGCTGAAGAATACTACGGCAAGTCTGTCAGTGTAGTCACCAGTAGGAAGGAGGCCGTTTCAGATGGCTTTCCAGCCGATACCGCCGAGGTAAAAATCTGGCGCGAAGAAGACGTCCTCGACACATGGTTCTCCTCCGGCCTGTGGCCCATCGGCACCCTGGGCTGGCCCGAAGACACCGAGGCGTTGCGCAAGTATTTCCCCACCGATGTCCTGATCACCGGGTTCGACATCATCTTCTTCTGGGTCGCCCGGATGATGATGATGCAATACGCGGTGATGGACCAGAAACCGTT
>JAABTI010000029.1 GCA_011389955.1 Paracoccaceae bacterium
AGACCATGTGATGTTCCCGAAATATCTCGGCCGTGAGATACCTTCAGACATGGGCGGTTCATATGATTTCGGTCAACCCGACCTCGTGCCGTTCGACAGGCGCAAAAGAAACAGATGACGAATCCAAGCGCGGGGGATAAAGCTGCGCGCGGCGGACCATGCCGTTCCGTTTGTTTCCACATCGGCGCGGCAAACCAATCGCCAGACCAGAGAACACGCTGCCGAAAGCAAGGACGCCCTACATGATCCCCTCAGCCTATCCCACGAAGGACGAGATCGCCCGCCTGACCGCGCGAATGCTGCTGGAGATCAAGGCAGTCCATTTCAACGCCGCGGAGCCTTTCACGCTCGCCTCGGGTTTGCCCAGTCCTACCTACATCGACTGTCGCAAACTAATTTCCTTTCCGCGCATCCGAGCCACTGTCATGGATTTTCTGACCATCACAATAATGCGTGATGCCGGATTCGAGGTTTTCGATAACATCGCCGGCGGGGAAACGGCCGGGATTCCATTTGCCGCGTTGGTAGCCGAGCGAATGGGCCTGCCAATGACCTATGTGCGCAAGAAACCAAAGGGATACGGGCGGAATGCGCGAATCGAGGGCGCAATGCACGAGGGGCAGCGCGTGTTGCTGGTCGAGGATCTGACGACCGACGGCGGATCCAAACTATCCTTCGTCGATGCCATCCGCGAGACCGGCGCAACCTGCGCGCACACGGCGGTCGTTTTCTACTACGGCATCTTCCCGGAAACGGAGAAGACACTGGGCGATCACGGCGTGCGCCTGCATCACCTGTGCACTTGGCATGACGTCCTGGCTGAGGCCCGGGCGCAGGGCGCCTTTGATGAAGCCACACTTGCCGAAGTCGAATCCTTTCTCGATGATCCCCGCGCCTGGCAGGCGAAACGCGGCTAAGCACCACAATATGTTGGTGCGATCTGGGGACTTCATGCTATTTTGAGTGTATCGTGGGGATATCCACAGATTTCCCCCCACAAACATACAATTTGCCCCGACCCATCGGGGTTGGATAAGACGACGTCAGCCGATGCCGCCAAGATGCGCGGCCGACGAACACGATCAAACCAACGCTGGATACCTAGGCACATGAACGAAATCGCAGCATTCAACCCGACCGGTGCGCAGGTCGAAGATGCCGAAACGATGCCGCATTCGATCGAGGCCGAGCAGCAACTCCTGGGTGCGATCCTGACCAACAACGATCTGTATGATCGCGTGGCCAGCATCATGGGACCCCAGCATTTCTATGATCCCGTCCACGCGCGTATCTTCGAGACCGCAGCCTCGCGCATCGCCAAGAATAACCTCGCCTCGCCGGTCACGCTCAAGGCGTTCTTCGAGGAGGACGAGGGCCTCAAGGAGCTTGGCGGGCCAGCCTACCTCGTGCGGCTTGCCGGCGCCGCGATCAGCGCCTACGCGGTGCGTGACTATGCGCAGATGATCTATGATCTGGCCGTGCGGCGTGAATTGATCGGGCTTGGCCGCAACATCGCGTCAAAGGCATCGCGCGTCGAGGTGGACAACGAGCCGCGAGAACAGATCGTGGAGGCCGAACAGGCCCTGTATCAGCTGGCCGAACAGGGCCAGACCGAAAGCGGGTTCCAGTCGTTCCTCAAGGCGGTCACGGATGCTGTAAACGTGGCCAATGCCGCCTACCAGCGCGATGGCGGACTGGCCGGCGTTTCCACCGGTCTGACCGACATGGATCGAAAACTCGGCGGACTGCACCGTTCCGACCTTTTGATTCTGGCCGGGCGTCCATCGATGGGCAAGACGTCGCTGGCCACCAATATCGCATTCAATATTGCCAAGGCATACAAGCGCGGCACCCTGCCAGACGGAACCGAGGGCACCGTGCAGGGTGGCGTCGTGGGGTTCTACAGCCTCGAGATGAGCGCAGAACAACTGGCTGCGCGAATCCTCTCGGAAGCCGCCGAAGTGCCGAGCGAGCAGATCCGCCGCGGCGACATGACCGAAACGGAATTCCGCCGCTTCGTCGATGCCGCCAAGGCACTCGAGGCTTGCCCGCTTTATATTGATGACACGCCGGCCCTGCCGATCAGCCAACTGGCCGCGCGGGCGCGCAGGCTCAAGCGGACGTATGGTCTGGACGTATTGATGGTGGACTATTTACAACTGGTGCGCGGCACCGGGCGGTCGGAAAATCGTGTCAACGAGATTTCCGAGATTTCCATGGGCCTCAAGGCGATTGCCAAGGAGCTGGACATCCCGGTAATCGCGCTGTCGCAGCTCAGCCGCCAAGTCGAGTCGCGCGAGGACAAGCGGCCGCAGCTGTCGGACTTGCGCGAATCCGGATCGATCGAGCAGGACGCCGACGTGGTGATGTTCGTGTTCCGTGAAGAGTATTACAAGGAACGCGAAAAACCGGGGGATCACGACCTCGACGCCATGGCCAAGTGGACCGAGGAGATGGAACGCTTGCACGGCAAGGCCGAGGTCATCATCGGCAAACAGCGCCACGGGCCGATCGGCACCATCGAACTTAGCTTCGAGGGGCAGTTCACCCGTTTCGGAAACCTTGTCAAACCCTGGCAGCAGGATGGCGGTGATACCGGCTTCTGAGCGGTTCCCCCCAGCGGTCGCCAAAGAGGGGATTTGCAACAATCCGTCGCCATCGCTGACCCTTTCCGCTTGACCTGAACCGAGAGGCTGTCAAGAAACGCGCATGTCCAGTGGCTCGCTTACAATCGATCTCGGAGCGCTCGTTGCGAATTGGCGCGCGCTTGATTCCCGCTCTTCCGCTCAGGTCGAAACCGCGGCGGTGGTGAAGGCTGACGGTTATGGCCTTGGCGCCGCGCAGGTCGCGCGGGCGCTGGCGCGCGCCGGGGCGCGCCGGTTTTTCGTCGCGATTGCCGAAGAAGGCGCCGCGATACGCCAGGCCCTTGGCCCCGGACCCGAGATCAACGTTTTCTCCGGCCACATGCCCGGCGACACCGAGATGATCCACGACCTGCAACTGGTCCCGATGATCAATTCGATCGACCAGATGCTGCGCCATGTCGAGGCCCTGCCCGGTGCACCGTTCGGAATACAGCTCGATACCGGCATGAACCGGCTCGGAATGGAGCCCCCCGAATGGGCGGCCCTGCACGACATTGCCATGCAACAGGGTCCGACGCTTGTAATGTCGCACATGGCCTGCGCGGATGATCCCGATCATCCGATGAACGCGCACCAGCTTCGTGCATTTTCCGAAATGACGCAGGGCCTGAACGTGCCACGATCCCTCGCTGCGACGGGCGGCATCCTGATGGGACCGGAATACCACTTCGATCTGACGCGCCCCGGTATCGGCCTGTATGGCGGGCTGCCCTTTGCCGAGGCGCATCCGGTGGCCCACCTGTCCATACCCGTGATCCAGAGTCGCTGGCTCGGCCCGGGTGAAACCGTGGGCTACGGCAACACCTGGACCGCGCCGCACGATACCCGCATCGCGACCATCGCTGCCGGCTATGCCGACGGGATCATGCGGCTGCTTGGTCCGGGGCTGAACCTTTATGCCGGCCACACCCCCTGCCCCGTGCGCGGGCGCATCTCGATGGACCTGATCGGCGTGGACATCACGCACCTTCCCGAAGAGCCTGCGGCGCTGGAGGTTCTGGGTATGCAACAAGGCGTCGATGACCTGGCCGGGCTGATCGACACCATCGGGTACGAGATCCTGACATCGCTGGGGGGGCGCTATACCCGGCGCCTGCACGGCGCATGAGCGCAACCACCCCCATCGCCGCGATTGGCCGTTCGGTCCTGGGCGCGCTGGCCCTGATCGGGCGCATCGCACGATTTGCCGCCGATACCCTCAGCCATGCCGTGCGCCCACCTTTTTACTGGCGCGAGTTCGGCCATGCATTGGTGCAGATCGGGTGGCTGTCTCTGCCGGTCGTGGGACTGACGGCACTGTTCACCGGCGGTGCTCTGGCCTTGCAGATCTACGCCGGCGGATCGCGGTTCAACGCCGAGGCGGTCGTGCCGTCTATCGTGGCCATCGGCATGGTGCGCGAACTCGGCCCGGTGCTGGGTGGCCTCATGGTAGCGGCGCGGGTGGCCTCGTCGATCGCCGCCGAGATCGGCACGATGAAGGTAACCGAGCAGATCGACGCCTTGGTCACGCTGTCGACCCACCCGATGAAGTATCTTACCTTGCCGCGCGTGTTGGCCGCAACACTGGCTGTGCCGATATTGGTGGGTGTGGGCGATGCCATCGGAATCATGGGCGGCTACATGGTGGGGGTTACGCGGCTCGGGTTCAATCCGGGCACCTACCTTAACAATACCGTCGATTTCCTCGAAGCGTGGGATGTCGTATCCGGCCTTGTCAAAGGGGCGGCGTTCGGCTTCATCGTCGCCGTGATGGGATGCTTTCACGGCATGCATTCGGGACGCGGCGCACAGGGCGTGGGACGGGCAACCAAGTCAGCAGTGGTCTCAGCCTCGATCCTGATCCTCGCGGCGAATTACCTTCTTACGGAGCTGTTTTTCTCGGCATGATAACCTTGCGCGACGTCCACAAGGCCTTTGGCTACAATCACGTCCTGCGGGGCGTGACGCTGGACGTTCCAAAGGGTGAGAGCATGGTAATCATTGGTGGCTCGGGCACCGGAAAGTCGGTGGCGCTCAAGTGCATACTCGGGTTGGTGCAGCCCGATAGCGGCAGTATAGAGGTGGACGGCCGCGACGTGGCCAGCGGCGACCGTGACGCGTTCCTCGCGCGGTTCGGGATGCTGTTCCAGGGCGGGGCGCTATTCGACAGCTTGCCGGTCTGGCAGAACGTGGCATTCCGGTTGGTGCGCGGCTCTCTCAAACGTCCGAAGGCCGAAGCCCGTGAAATCGCCATCGAGAAATTGCGTCGCGTCGGCTTGAAACCCGATCAGGCCGATCTGTTCCCCGCCGAATTGTCCGGCGGCATGCAAAAGCGCGTCGGGCTTGCCCGCGCCATCGCCGCCGACCCCGAGATCATATTTTTCGACGAACCCACGACCGGGCTGGACCCGATCATGTCGGGGGTCATTAACGAGCTGATCCGCGAAATCGTCGTGGAAATGGGCGCGACGGCCATGGCCATCACTCACGACATGACCAGCGTGCGCGCCATCGCCGACAAGGTGGCGATGTTGCATGACGGCGTGATCCAGTGGACCGGGCCGGTGTCACAACTCGACGCGTCGGGCGATCCATATCTGGACCAATTCATTCACGGCCGCGCCGAGGGTCCGATCGAGGCGGTACGCTGAAATGTTGGAGCCAAGTCCGGTACTTATCGCCTTTCTGCTGCTGAAATCCTACTTCTACCTGCCCGCGATCCTGCTGCTGGCGCTCCTGCGCGCGGGTGTCGGGCATGGCGGGTGGGTGCGCATGGCGGCCGGGCTTGCCGCGGCGGTGGCGATTGTCGGGATGGCGGCGCGGTTCGGCCCGTCGGTATTCGGTCTGTATTCCGGCGGTATATACATGGCGGCGTTCGAGGTCTCGAACCTTGGTGGCGGCATGGGCATGCCGTTGCTGGCATCTGCCTGCCTGGGGCTGGCGGCGGTCCTGCCGGGCGCGCGCTGGCGCGTGCTGGACGTGCTGCACGCGGTGCTGCTTGCGGCGCTCATCGGGGCCTGGGCACTGGCACGATAGCGCCGCCCGCCCGGCAACAGCGCTTGCGCCACGCCGCGGGCTCGGGCAGAAGGCATTGATGGCAAAGAACACCACTTTCACCTGCACGGCCTGCGGCGCAACGACGACCAAATGGTCGGGCCGCTGCGATGCCTGTGGGGCGTGGAATACCATCGTCGAGGAAAAGCCCCTTTCCGCCGGACCGCCGTCAAAGGCGCTCGGGGCGCGGCGCGGTCGGGCGGTGACCCTGACTGATCTGACCACGCAGGAGGTACCTCCGCCGCGCACGCGCTCCGGCATGGACGAGCTTGATCGCGTTCTTGGCGGCGGGCTCGTACCATCTTCGGCCGTGCTGGTGGGGGGTGACCCCGGCATCGGCAAGTCGACGTTGCTTTTGCAGGGCGCCGCGCGGTTCGCGCGCGCGGGGCTGAAGACGCTTTACGTGTCCGGCGAAGAGGCCAGCGCACAGGTGCGAATGCGGGCGCAGCGCCTGGCGCTGACGGATGCGCCAGTGAAACTGGCCGCCGAAACGAACCTGCGCGACATCCTAACAACGCTGGAAGAGGAAAAGCCGCAGCTGGTCATCATCGACTCGATCCAGACGATGTGGGCCGACAATGTCGAAAGCGCGCCGGGTAGCGTGGCGCAGGTCCGTGCGGCGGCGCATGAACTGACCAGTTTCGCCAAGCGGCGCGACATGTCCGTTGTTCTGGTCGGGCATGTTACCAAGGAGGGTCAGATCGCCGGTCCGCGCGTGGTGGAACACATGGTCGATTGCGTGCTCTATTTCGAAGGGGAGCGCGGGCATCAGTTCCGCATCCTGCGCAGCGTCAAGAACCGCTTCGGCCCCGCCAACGAGATCGGCGTATTCGAGATGACGGGCAATGGTCTGGCCGAAGTCAGCAACCCTTCGGAACTGTTCCTGTCGGAGCGTGGACAACCGACGCCCGGCTCGGTGGTGTTTTCCGGAATCGAGGGCACGCGCCCGGTCTTGGTCGAGTTCCAGGCGCTTGTCGCCCCCTCGTCGCTGTCGCAGCCGCGTCGCACCGTTGTGGGGTGGGATGGCGGTCGATTGTCGATGATCCTGGCCGTGCTCGAGGCGCGCTGCGATATCCCGTTTGCCGGCCTCGACGTCTACCTGAACGTGGCCGGCGGCATGAAGGTCAGCGAACCGGCCGCCGATCTGGCCGTGGCCGCCGCGCTTTTGAGCGCGCGCGAGGATGTGGCCCTGCCCGCCGAAACGGTTGTTTTCGGGGAAATCAGCCTTTCGGGTGCCTTGCGGCCTGTCGGTCAAAGTGAAAACAGGTTGAAAGAAGCACAAAAACTTGGTTTCACGGCGGCTATCACCCCTTCGGGCGGAAAGCCGGGCGGGAACGGTGGCCTGAAACTGACCCAGATGGGCGATCTGACGGCTTTTGTTGGCGAAGTTTTCGGCGCCGGTTGAGCGCTTGGCATGTGGGGACACGAGGAACATGGACGGCTTTACCATCATCGACGGCGTGGTGGCGCTTGTCATCCTGCTTTCGGCAGTACTGGCCTATTCGCGCGGGATCGTCCGCGAAACGCTGGCAATCGTCGGGTGGATCGCGGCGGCGGTCGTGGGGTTCATCTTCGCGCCCCAGGTGCAACCGCTGGTCAAGGAAATTCCGATGATCGGATCGATCATCGCGGACAGTTGCGAATTGTCGGTGATCGCCTCCTTTGCCGCGGTGTTCGCCGTTGCGCTGGTTGTGGCATCGCTGTTCACGCCATTGTTTTCCTCGGTGGTACAGCGCTCTGCCATAGGCGGTCTCGATCAGGGCGCGGGCTTCCTGTTCGGCGTGCTGCGCGGGATTCTGCTGATCGCGGTCGCTTTCTTTGTCTATGACACGATCATGACCGGCCAGAACGTCGCGATGATCGACGACAGCCGCTCCGCCGAGATATTCGGCCGGATGACCACGCAAATCGAAGATCGCGATCCCGAACAGGCACTTGGCTGGATCACGCAGCAGTATGAGAGCCTTGTGAGCGTGTGTGACGACCCGGCCTGAGCCATGCCGATCACAGAGCACGGTCTTGTGCCGCCCCTGACCTGACGGTTTTGTGATCCTTTCGTGACACTGGCGGGTCAAGCGCTTATGTAGTGCGCAATGTCCTGCCCAACGGATTCGGAGCTTTCCGCCTTGTCCAAGCAAATGCCTCCCGCCCATCCCTTCGACGACGATAAACTGCGCGAAGAATGTGGCGTCTACGGGGTTCTCGGTGTCAATGACGCCGCCAATTTCGTCGCCCTCGGTCTCCACGCCCTGCAACATCGCGGGCAAGAAGCCGGCGGCATTGTCGCCTACGAACCGGAAACTGGCTTCAATGCGGCGCACCGGTTCGGGTATGTGCGCGATAACTTCACCTCGCAAACCCTGATGCAAACGCTGCCCGGCGCCCTCGCGATCGGGCACGTGCGTTATTCCACCGCCGGGTCCAAGGGCGCGGCGATCCGTGACGTGCAGCCCTTCTTCGGTGAGTTTTCGATGGGGGGCGCGGCGATCGCTCATAACGGCAACATCACAAACGCCGAGGCGCTTCGGCGCGAGCTGATCGAGCGCGGTTCGATCTTTCAATCCTCGTCCGACAGTGAGTGTATCATCCACCTGATGGCACGGTCCTTGCAAAAGGGAATCCCCGAGCGGATGGAGGATGCATTGCGCAGGGTCGAGGGCGCGTTCTCGATCGTGGCCATGACGCGTAGCAAGCTGATCGGCGTGCGTGATCCCTTGGGGGTCCGTCCCCTTGTGCTGGGTCAGGTTGCGGGCGCTTACGTCCTGAGTTCCGAAACCTGTGCGCTGGACATCATCGGCGCCGAATACGTGCGCGAAATCGAACCGGGCGAGATGGTCGTGATCGACGACAACGGCATCGACAGCCGTTTTCCGTTTCGGCGCCAATCGCCGCGGTTCTGCATTTTCGAGCACGTCTATTTCTCGCGGCCCGACAGCATTCTCGGGGGGCATTCCGTCTACGAGACACGCCGCCAGATCGGCGTGGAACTGGCCCGCGAGGCGCCGGTCGAGGCCGATCTGGTCTGCCCGGTCCCCGATAGCGGCACACCCGCCGCCATCGGCTTCAGCCAGGAAAGCGGCATTCCCTATGCGATGGGTATCATCCGCAACCAGTATGTCGGCCGCACCTTCATCGAACCGACCGAACAGATCCGAAACATGGGCGTACGTCTCAAGTTGAACGTGAACCGCGCCCTGATAAAGGGCAAGCGGGTGGTATTGGTGGACGATAGCGTGGTGCGCGGCACCACCAGCCGCAAGATCAAGGAAATGATCCTGGATGCCGGCGCGGCCGAGGTGCATTTTCGCATCGCCTCGCCGCCGACGGCATGGCCCTGCTTCTACGGGGTCGACACGCCGCAGCGCGAAAAGTTGCTGGCCGCCACCATGTCCGAGGACGAGATGCGCTCGCATCTGCAGGTCGATAGCCTGAAGTTCGTCACCCTCGATGGGCTCTACCGCGCTGTTGGCGAGGCGCAGGGGCGCAACCCGTCCTGCCCGCAGTATTGCGATGCGTGTTTCTCCGGGGATTACCCGGTTGCGCCCAGCGACATGCTGGAAAAGGGGTTCAAACTCAAAGCGGCGGAATGAACTCCGCTTCGCATCGCCCCAAACGGGGGGCAAATCTATAAGAGATCTGACATGAGCGAAAAGATTGCCCTGATAACTGGCGCGTCGCGCGGCCTTGGCGCGGCACTGGCCGAGTCGTTGGCCCACACCCACCACGTGGTCGCGGTGGCGCGCACCACCGGTGCCCTGGAGGAGTTGGACGATCGCATTCAGGCCAAGGGCGCCAGCACGACGCTGGCCCCGATGGACGTCACCAACCCCGACGCCATGGCGCAGCTATGCCGCTCGATCTTTGACCGTTGGGGCGCCATCGATATCTGGGCCCATTGCGCGATCCATGCCGCCCCTCTTGCGCCAGCCTATTTCCTCGATGCCAAGGACTGGGAAAAGTCGGTGGCCTGCAACGTCACGGCGACAGGGCAGCTTATTCCCTTCATTGCGCCACTTCTGGGTGAAAGCGGAACTGCGCTGTTTTTCGACGATCCGCATGCCGGCGAGAAATTCTTTGGCGCATACGGGGCCAGCAAGGCCGCCCAGATCGCGCTTGCACGCAGTTGGGCGGCCGAGACCGAACGCACCGGACCAATGGTCAAGGTGCTCACGCCTGCCCCGATGGCGACAGCGACCCGGGCACGCTTTTTCCCGGGCGAAGACCGTGAAGCGCTCAATGCGCCCAAAGAAGAGGCCGAGCGTCTGCTGCGGCAATTGCACGACGCCTGATGTCCGTATCGTAGCCATCAGGCGCAGGCGCACTCACAGGTGGCGCCGTCAGCCTTGCCGATACCATGCTTGCCCCGCCTGCGCGGCTCTACTACTAAGTGCCGAAGAGCTAATCAAGGCAGAGGCAGATGCGCATTCTCATTACCAACGACGACGGTATCAACGCTCCCGGGTTGGAGGTTCTTCATGGTATCGCGACCGAATTGGCAGGGCCGAAGGGCGAGGTCTGGACTGTCGCGCCCGCATTCGAGCAATCTGGCGTAGGCCATGCCATCAGTTATACCCATCCAATGATGGTGGCACGCCTGGCCGATCGACGCTACGCCGCCGAGGGCAGCCCCGCTGATTGCGTATTGGCCGGCTTGCACGAAGTTCTGCGCAATGATCGCCCCGACCTGGTGCTCTCGGGCGTGAACCGCGGCAACAACTCGGCCGAAAACGCACTTTATTCCGGTACGCTCGGCGGCGCGATGGAGGCCGCCCTGCAAGGGCTGCCCGCGATGGCCCTGTCGCAATACCTGGGCCCGCAGAATTTTCAGGCGGATAACCCTTTCGAGGCCGCCAGCGTCCATGCCGTCGAGGTGATCCGCAAGCTGCTCAAGGCGACCCCTGAATCCGAGGATGGCGCTGATTACCGCTTGTTCTACAACATCAATTTCCCTCCCCTGCCCGCCGCCGAGGTGCTGGGAACGCGGGTCGTTGCGCAAGGGTTCCGCCGCCACAGCCATTTCGGGGTAGAACCGCACCTGTCGCCGTCGGGGCGCAAGTTCCTGTGGATCAAGGGCGGCGATCAACACCGCCCGACGGCACCCGACACCGACGCCGCCGTTAATCTGGAAGGCTACATTTCGGTCACACCAATGCGCGCGGACCTGACGGCGCATGACATCCTGGATCAGATCAAGGCCTTTGAATGAGCGAGCCGGACGACGCCACACGCAAGATGCAGTTCCTCTTCGCACTGCGCTCAAAGGGCGTCACCGATACACGTGTCCTTTCGGCCATGGAAAAGATCGATCGCGGCCCGTTCATTCGCGGCCATTTCGCCGACCGTGCATACGAGGACATGCCTCTGCCCATTGCGTGCGGCCAGACGATCTCGCAACCTTCGATCGTCGGCCTCATGACGCAAGCCCTGCGCATCACGCCCCGCGACAAGGTTCTGGAAGTCGGCACCGGCAGTGGCTATCAGGGGGCGATCCTGTCGCAACTGGCACGACGGGTCTACACGGTTGATCGTCATCGCCGTCTGGTGCGCGAGGCCCGCGCTATTTTCGAGGCGCTTGACCTGACCAATATCACCGCCGTGACCGCCGATGGCAGCTTCGGCTTGCCCGATCAGGCACCGTTTGACAGGATCCTTGTCACGGCCGCCGCCGAGGACCCGCCAGGCCCGCTATTGGCGCAATTGAAAATCGGGGGTATCATGGTCCTGCCGGTTGGTCAGTCCGATACCGTGCAAAGCCTGATCCGCGTTACCAGGCTTGACGCGGGATACGAGTACTACGAATTGCGCCAGGTGCGCTTTGTGCCCCTCATCGAAGGATTGGGGCGCGACACCTGAGCGGGCATGAACGCGAAGCCCCGGTGACAAGGGGCGCGACAGAGGAAATCGAGATGACAAACCCCGATGACAGTCACCAGCCCATGTATCATTCGCGCGCGATCAGGCGTGCCATACTGACGACGACAGCGCTGGCGCTTCTGAGTGCGTGCAGCGAGCCGCTTGATCTGGACATGCGGGGCAACTTCGCCAACGGTTTCGATACCAGCGAGGCCGCCACCCGGGCCACGGCGGATCGCCCGCGTCCGGACAACCGCGGTATCATTTCCTATCCCGGATACCAGGTGGCGGTCGCCAAACGCGGTGATCGGCTCCGCGATGTTGCAAACCGGATCGGTGTGGATGTGCAAAGCCTCGCCCGGTTCAACGGAATCAGGCCCGATGACCCCTTGCGGCAAGGCGAGATCATCGCGCTCCCCAACCGCGTGGCCGAACCATCGCCAGCGACCGGCGCGCCGGGCACCGGTCCGATCCAGCCGCCCGGCGTAGACATCACCACGCTGGCAGGCAACGCGATCGACGACGCCGACGCCGCCGGCGCAGAACCGGTCACGACAGAGTCGCTCCCCGACGCACAAGTCGGAGTCGAACCAGTCCGTCACAGGGTCGAGCGGGGCGAAACCGCTTATTCCATTGCGCGGCTTTACGGCGTAACGCCACGGGCACTGGCCGATTGGAATGGTCTCGACAGCCGGTTCACCGTCCGCGAGGGGCAATTTCTGTTGATCCCCGTCCCGGTAGCTGACAATCGATCCACCACTGCCGCAGGCCAACCCGATCCAGCGGCAGACGCCACTGCACCCGGCGAAGGCACCCCGGCACCGGTGCCCCCCTCTTCCAGCCAACCTCTGCCCGAGGATCCCGAGATAGATGCGTCCCAGGAAAGCGTTCCGCAAACACCCGACCTGGGCGAAACCCAGACGGACGCCGGCGATAGCGCACGACTGGTCACACCGGCAAAGGGCAAGATCATTCGCGCCTATGCGAAAGGACGCAACGACGGCATCGACATTCAGGCCCCCTCGGGCAGTGCCATCGTCGCCGCGGACAGCGGAACCGTGGCTGCAATCACATCGGATTCGGACGAGGTGCCGATCCTCGTGGTCAAGCACGCAGATAACCTGCTGACGATCTATGGCAACGTCTCGGATATCCGCGTGGAAAAGGGCGATAGCGTCAGTCGCGGGCAGCGCATCGCCTCGATCCGGTCAGGGGATGCGAATTATCTGCATTTCGAGGTGCGAAAAGGCTTCGAAAGCGTTGATCCGACCAACTACCTGCCCTGATCCGCGCTCCTGGCTACGCTGCGATACCCGGAGGCGACACGCCGTATGCGTGACGGCGACGCCGGCCTGCCGCGATACCGCGCGCCCAGGGACAAGGGGCCTGCCGTGATCTGGAAGTAATCATAGTCGCGCGGTTGATCGAATGCACAGAGATATTGAAAATGCAGACGGAAAAACCGCCATCGCAACCGCCTCCACCGCCCGGGCGACAGCGTTTCACTGAACGCGGCGGAAAAGACAAGAGGCCATTTTTGCCCATCCGGCGCGACCCCTGTCACCGCGACCGGGTCGCACAGTGCAAACGCACAGCCGTCGCCCGGCGCGGTGACATCGACCCAGGTGATATCGTCCCGCGTGCTAAGAAACCGCAGATCCCCGCGAAGGCGTTGCGCCCGCGGCAGGAACGACACCATCGGCACTACATGGCCCAGCGTCAGAAGCGACAGAACCGGCTTAGCGCCCTTTGGTAGCTGCCCGGCACGGATCAGATCGGACAGGACAGATACCGCCAGGTGCGCACCCGACGAATGCCCGACCACCAGCACCTCGTCCACATCCGCACGAAGCGCCCCGGCGATGCGTTCGGAAAACTCGGCCATGCGCGCCTCGAGCGCGGGGGGGTTAGCCCCGCGATACTGCGCCGAGTAGGCGTAATCGTGCATCAGGTAGTAAGCGAACAATCGATTGTCGATGCGCCTGAACCAGCGCAACACGACCGGCACCACCAGCACACCCGCCCATGCCGCAAGTGGATGCAGGTATGACAGCGCCTGGCCAATCCCCCACGCCACTGCCAAGGCGATCAGAAGTTGCACGATCAGGAACACTACCGGATACAGGGCCGCGATCACCGGCCCCTTGCGAAGGCGGCCAAGACGAAACAGCGCACCGCTCGAGATATAGATCCATGCCGTGCGCAACATCTGGACGTAGCTTGCGATGATCCCTTGATCCATGCTGCTGCGAACAATATCGGACCATACCATGACCTCGAAATCGGTTTCGGTCCACTGCCCGCAGATGCAGGCCTCCACGTGCCAGCCATAAGGCCCCTTTTGACGCTGCGGCGTCAGAACCAGGTCATAGCCGCTGATCCGCGCCTGGTCCGCCGCTTCCTTGCGATACAGTTCACGATAACGTCTCGGGTGGACCGGGTCATATCCGGGTATGTAGAACACGCGGCGGCGCCGCACATTCTCTGCCTTGTCCTGCGTCATGCCGCTCCCTGCTCATCCGGGCCAGCCCCCTGCCGCCATCCTTGCCGCCACCACGCGGATTGCGCAACGTAAAACACCGCGACCCGGCAGGATCGCGGCGCTCGTTTTCAATGGAGTTGCTATCAGCGGCCCAGAGCCCACCAGCCACGACGCTTGGGCTTTTTTTCTCTTGTGTCGGACTCTGATACGTCCTCGGGTTTTTCCACCGGCTTCTCGGGTGTCGTCTTGGCAACCTCACCGGACTCCTCGGACTTTACGGCCGAAACCTCCTCTGGGTTTTGCTCCGGAACGGCAGGTGCATCCTGCTCCGCCACAGCAGATTGCGCAGGCACCGCCGCGCTATCCGCGGCTTGCGGTGCCGGCGCGGGCTTGTCGGTGCTTGGCTCGGGCGGCGTTGCCTTTGGCTTGGCCCTTGGTTTCGCTGGTGCTTTGCGGGTGCGCTTGACCTTGGGCTTGTCCGCCTTCGGCTCTTCCTGCACACCCTCGCCTTGAGCGGGCTTTTCTTCCACATCCTGCTGCGTGTCATCCACCTCGGGTTTGTCAGCCTTGGCGCGCGACGGCCGCTTTCTGACCGGCTTTTTGGCGGGCTTTTCGGTCACAGTCGCATCGCCACCGGCAACCTCTGCCGCCTGGGCGCCGACGCCTGTTTCGGCAACAGGCTCTGACGCAGCGGTGTCCGGTGCGGCGTCCTGCCCGGCACTTTCCTGCGTGTCACCCGTCTCGCCATTTTGCTGTGCGCCATTTCCCGACTTGGATTTGTTGCTGCGGCGGCGGCGGCGGCGCTTCTTGGGCTTTGAACCCTCCGCTTCAGCCGATTCTGCCGGAGCTGCAGGCGCGGCCTCTTCGTTG
>JAABTI010000030.1 GCA_011389955.1 Paracoccaceae bacterium
GACCGATATAGCTCTGCTCAAGGTCGATGCGGATAAGCCGTTGCCTTTCGTCACCTTCGGTGACAGCGATACCGCTCGCGTGGGTGACTGGGTGCTTGCTGTCGGCAACCCGCTGGGACAGGGGTTTTCGGTGAGCGCCGGAATCGTCTCGGCGCGAAACCGTGCGTTATCGGGCACCTATGACGATTACATTCAGACCGATGCCGCCATCAACCGTGGCAACTCGGGCGGCCCTCTTTTCAACATGGATGGCAAAGTCGTCGGTGTGAATACAGCGATCCTGTCACCGACAGGCGGCTCTATCGGTATCGGTTTCTCGATGGCGTCCAACGTCGTTGATCGCGTGATTGATCAGCTTAAGGAATACGGCGAAACCCGCCGTGGTTGGCTTGGCGTGCGGATTCAGGACGTCACGGATGACGTGGCCGAGGCCATGGAAATGGACAGTACGCGAGGGGCGCTGGTGACCGACGTGCCAGAGGGTCCAGCAAGCGAAGCCGGGATGCAACAGGGTGATGTCATCCTTTCCTTTGATGGGCACGAAGTAAGCGACACACGTGAACTGGTGCGGGCCGTTGGCAACACCGAGGTTGGCAAGACCGTGCGCGTGGTGGTTTATCGCGACGGATCGACCAAAACCCTCAAGGTTACGCTTGGGCGCCGCGAAGAGGCCGAAGCCGCCGCCGTGCCGGCCGCACAACCGATGGAAGAGACCGGACAGGCTGACATTATGGGCCTCAAGCTGAGTGTGCTGACAGAAGATCTGCGTGACCAACTTGAACTGGGCGATCGGGCCAACGGACTGGTTGTGATGGAGGTCGATCAAGCGTCAGAGGCTTACGAAAAGGGTTTACGTGCCGGCGACCTCATCACGGAGGCAGGCCAACAGACCCTGACCCGTATCGACGATTTCCGCGACCGGATCGAAGCCGCCCGCGAAGCAGGGCGCAAATCGCTTTTGCTGCTGGTGCGCCGGGGAGGAAAGCCGCGTTTCGTGGCCTTGTCGGTGACCGAGTAAGAACCAATTGACAAGGAATGTCCCAAGGGGCGCCCCTCTGCGGGCGCCCTTTGCATGCGCGTAAGGTGGCTATGCTAAGGTGTTGCGCCGATATCCGGCACCGGGGCCAAACCCAGAACACGCGCTGTTTTCAGGGTCAGGATGTCGGTATCCATGCCATTGTCTTTTTGATAGCGCCTGATCGCAGCGCGAGTGCGGGCATCCATCCGTCCGTTCGCAAGACCGTGGTATTGGCCGCGGACCTTCAATGCACGCTGCAGTGATGCGATGAACTCCGGTGTCAGATCCTTTTCGCAGAGAGTTTCAAACCATGTCTCGCTGCGCTCGCGTGTGATGACGGTTCGGGTTTCCGTTTTGTAGATTGCTTGGCTTGACACGGTGCCATCGGCCATGACTTCCGGTGGTTGGACAATCACTTGTTCCGTCACCGTCTCGACGCGCGCCGGTGTAACCTGTTTTCCCCAACACGTTCCGGCAGGTGCGTTCGCGGGTGCAGTCTGCGTCTGTCGAATCAACTCCGTGTCCACCGAAGTGACCGGCGAGCCCGTTTCGCTGCAACTCGCCAGCCCCAGGCTGGCCATCAGGATAATCGAAACGCGGCGCGTCATCTGCTCGGCCTCTCCACGGGCGTTAACAGCGTTCTAACCTGTTTTGCGAGTTTGGGAAAGCGTGACGGGAACTCTTGCCTTGCGCCTGCGATGCCGCACCTTGTCAACGGATGCAGGCTGACCGCAAAAGGGGCTGGAATGACACAGCCTGCTTGATTAGGTAATGCAGAGATTCAGCATAGGAAAGCGCGACATGGCAAAGATCACCTATATCGAGCACAATGGAACCGAACACGTCGTCGATGTGGCAAATGGCCTGACCGTGATGGAAGGGGCAAGGGACAACAATATCCCCGGCATCGAAGCGGACTGCGGCGGCGCCTGTGCCTGTTCGACCTGTCACGTTTATGTCCACCCGGATTGGGTCGCCAAGTTGCCGGAACGCGATGACATGGAAGAGGACATGCTCGATTTCGCTTTCGAACCGGACCCCGAACGTTCCCGCCTGACCTGCCAGATCAAAGTCAGTGACGCACTTGACGGCTTGATCGTACAGATGCCTGAAAAGCAGATATGATCAGGTGCGCCGGCCTGCTCCTTGTATGTGGCGCCGCGCTCTTAGCGGGGGCGGCGACCGCTGAAATAAGCGAAGCACGCTACGTGGACCCTACAACCCGATATGCGCATGGGGTTCTCGGTGACACGGTCGAATATGGGGCGCTGGAGCTGAGCTTTGATAATGGTGCCAACAAACGAATTGCCTTGCCGCGTGATCGGGTGTTCGAGGATACCGTGCCGCGGCTAATTCAGGATCCTCAAGGAAATTGGCGGGTTCTGGTGGTCGAAAGCAGCCTTCGACAAGGGGCCAGGCTCGCCCTGTATGACGGCGGTGGCCTGTTTGCGGCAACGCCCTACATCGGTCGGCCCCACCGCTGGCTAGCCCCCGTTGGCGCGGCGGATCTGGACGGAGATGGGTACCTCGAACTCGCATATATCGATCGGCCCCACCTTGCCAAGCGTCTTCGTGTGTGGCGTCTATCAGAGCAAAGTCTGAACCATGTCGCCGATCAGAGCGGCTTGACCAATCATAGAATCGGATGGAATCATATCCCGGGCGGCATCCGCCGTTGCGATGGGATCCCCGAAATGGTCACCGCGACCGGGGACTGGTCTGCTATCGCGATCAGCACGTTGCGCGATGGCCGCATCACCACGCGAGAGATCGGTCCCTACAAGGATCCTGACAGCCTGAATACTGCGCTTGGCTGCCCTTGATGCAGTTTTTGCCAGTCTGCTTCAGGACGGTGAGGGGCGGAACGGTCGGCAACGCCGTGCCACAGGGTCACTGAACGCCTTCCATCAAAGAGCGCGCCAACCAATGTCGCGGCGGCAGAACCCTTCGGGCCAGTCTATCCGGTCGATCATCGAATAGACCTTGTCGTGTGCTTGGGCGAGTGTGTCACCGCGCGCCGTGACGTTCAAGACACGTCCCCCGGAGGCGACGAACTTGCCGTCACGACGGCTTGTGCCCGCGTGAAAGCAGATTTCGCTGCTTGTTTCGGGCAGATCTTCAAGCCCACCTATCACGCTTCCCTTTTCATAAGGACCCGGATAGCCGTTAGCGGCCATGACCACAGTCATCGCGTTGTCCTGCGCCCAGTTTACCCGGCAACCGGCAAGTTGCCCGGCGGCTGCGGCTTGCATCAGGTCGAGTGCTTGCGCCCCCATTCGCATCATCAGCACCTGTGCCTCGGGGTCACCGAAGCGAACGTTGTATTCAACCAGCCTTGCGTGGCCACCTTCGATCATCAACCCGGCATAAAGAACCCCGCGATAAGGGGCGCCGCGCCGGGCAAGCTCTGCGACGGTTGGGCGGATGATCTGATCGAGGGCTTGTTGTGCGATCGTTTCCGTCAGGATCGGCGCTGGCGAGTAGGCCCCCATTCCCCCGGTGTTGGGGCCTGTATCGCCTTCACCAACGCGCTTGTGGTCCTGCGCCGTGCCTATTGGCAGCACCTTCTCGCCATCCACGAGGACGAAGAACGATGCTTCCTCACCATCCATGAATTCCTCGATCACAACTTCGGCGCCAGCCTCACCAAATTCGCCACCGAACATGTCATCGATGGCGGCCAGCGCCTGCTCGACGCTTTCTGCAACGATCACGCCCTTGCCCGCAGCCAGGCCGTCCGCCTTGATCACGATCGGTGCGCCTTGCGCCTTGATGTAGCTGCGTGCCGGCTCCGCCTCGGAGAAATGCGCATAGGCTGCTGTTGGGGCATCGACCGCCTCGCAGATCTCCTTGGTGAATGCCTTTGAAGCTTCGAGTCGTGCCGCCGCCGCGTCCGGACCGAATACCAACAGGCCACCGTCGCGCAAGCGGTCTGCGACCCCGGCGACCAGTGGCGCTTCGGGGCCGATAATGACGAATTCCACGGCGTTTTCTTCACAGAACCGAACCACGTCTGTGCCGTTCTCGATATCCAGGTCCGCGCAATCGGCGATTTCGGCGATACCGGCATTCCCCGGGGCAACAATAAGCTTGTCACACTTGGGATTTTGCATCACGGCCCAAGCCAGGGCATGTTCTCGCCCGCCGCCGCCGAGGATCAGGATGTTCATTGCGCTCTCCCGCTTGGACTTCGATCAGGGGCGTTCTAAGGTGCGGTACTTCAGGACACAAGCGCCAGACCGCCAAAGCGAGAAAGACCTGTCATGTCAGATCTGATCGACGACGATTCAACAGGCGACAACGCCCCCGAATTCAGCGTGACCGAGCTATCGGGTGCGATAAAGCGCGTGATCGAGGGGGAATTCGGTCATGTCCGCTTGCGCGGCGAGGTGGGGCGTGTGGCCAGGCCGCGTTCGGGCCACCTCTATCTGGACCTCAAGGATGATCGCGCGGTTATAGCAGGTGTTATTTGGAAGGGGGTCGCGGGGCGCCTGAGCACGCAACCGGAAGAGGGAATGGAAGTGATTGCGACCGGCCGCGTCACCACCTTCGGCGGACAGTCGAAATACCAGATCGTGATCGAAGATATTCAGCCAGCCGGGCAGGGCGCCCTGATGGCGATGCTGGAGCAACGCAAGAAAAAGCTCGCAGGCGAGGGGTTGTTCGAGCAAGCGCACAAACGCCAACTTCCCTTCCTGCCCGAGGTCATCGGCGTGGTTACCTCGCCGTCGGGGGCGGTGATCCGCGATATTCTGCACCGCTTGCGCGAACGATTCCCGCGCAAGGTTCTGATCTGGCCGGTCGCGGTGCAAGGCGCGGCCTGCGCTCCCGAGGTCGCGCGCGCGATACGGGGTTTCAACGCGCTTGGCCCTGGTGGCGCGGTTCCGCGACCCGACGTGTTGATCGTGGCGCGCGGTGGCGGCTCGATAGAGGATTTATGGGGGTTCAACGAGGAAGATGTCGCGCGCGCGGCCTTTGCCTCGGAAATCCCGCTGATCTCGGCGGTTGGTCATGAGACCGACACGACGCTGATCGACTTCGTGTCTGACCGCCGTGCGCCCACACCGTCGGCAGCGGCGGAGATTGCGGTGCCGGTTCGGATGGATCTGCTGACATGGTTGGATGGACAATCGTCGCGCTTGGTGCGGGCCTTGACAGGAACGGTCAGCCAGCGTGGCCAACGCCTGCGGGATCTGTCGCGGGCGGTGCCACGTGCCGAGCGGCTGCTGGATGGGCCACGCCAACGTCTGGACACCTGGGCTGACAGATTGCCGGCAGCTTTGGTGCGAACAGTACAGTTGCGCCAAGTGCGGCTGTCCAACAGTGCGGGCGCATTGCGGCCCGGTTTGTTGCGCCGCGCGGTGCAATCGGATGCGCGACGCCTACGGGATACGGCCGCGCGGTTGAACCTGCGCGCCTTGCGGAGCGATTTGAGGCGACGCGCCAGCGATCTGGAAAATATCAGTCAGCGCCTGCATGTGGCTTCCCAGCGACAGACATTGGACTGGCGCAACCGACTTGATGCGATCGAGCGACTGCGCGAAACCCTCGGCTACGAGGCCACGTTGGCGCGCGGGTACGTGGTCGTCTGGGGCGATGGACAAGTTCAAACACGCAAGGCAGGAGCCGAGAACGCCAGCGCACTTGAGCTGCAATTCGCCGACGGTCGTTTGCGGATCGGAGGGCGCACATCCGCGCGCAAGTCCAAGCGTTCGGACGATATTCCGCCTGAACAGGGCAGCCTGCTGTGAGGGCAACCCGGCGGCGCAAATGTCGCGCGCGATCGATGAACTGCGGCTTTCACATGCCGGGTCAATGGGATAAATCATCGGCATGGAATTGACTGTGCAGGATCTTAGCGTGACGCGTGGCGGCGTGCCGGTGCTTGAAGGCGTGAGTTTTGACGTCGCCGCCGGCGAAGTCCTGATCCTGCGTGGTCCCAACGGAATAGGAAAGACAACGCTACTACGCACGGTGGCGGGCCTTCAGCCGCCGCTGAGCGGCCACGTCGGGTTGGAGCGCGAGGCGATGGCCTACGCCGCGCATGCCGACGGTATCAAGGCCACTCTTTCGGTGCGTGAAAATCTGGCTTTCTGGGCGGCGGTGTTTGGTACCGGCGATATCGCTTCCGCTCTTACGTCATTTGATCTCGCTGCGCTTGCCGATCGGGCGGCCGGTGGCCTGTCGGCGGGTCAGAAGCGGCGCCTGGGGCTGGCGCGAATGGTCGTGACGGGGCGGCCGGTCTGGGTTCTGGATGAACCGACGGTGTCACTCGATACACAAGCCGTCGCATTGTTCGCTCAAGCCGTTCGTGCGCATCTGGCAGGTGGGGGCTTGGCGTTGATGGCCACCCACATTGATCTGGGATTGGACGAGGCCCGCGTGCTGGATGTTGGGCCGTTCAAGGCCAAGGCGCCGGACCTTGATGACTTTGACGGGGCGTTCTTGTGATTGCCTTGCTGACACGGGATCTGCGGCTTGCTGTCCGCGCGGGTGGCGGGTTTGGCTTGGGGCTTGCGTTCTTCCTGATCGTGGTCACCTTGGTGCCGTTCAGCGTGGGGCCCGAGAACATGTTGTTGACCAAGATTGCGCCGGGCATCCTGTGGTTAGGAGCGTTGCTGGCCTGCCTGCTGTCGCTCGACAGGATATTCGCCTTGGATTGGGAGGACGGATCCCTTGATCTGCTTGCCACCTCGCCGCTTCCCATGGAGGCACTGGTCAGTATCAAGGCGTTGGCGCACTGGCTTACGACGGGGTTGCCGTTGGTCGTGGCGACGCCGGTTTTCGCACTGTTGCTGAGCCTTCCGGAAGCGGGGTATTTTCCGTTGGTCCTGTCGCTGCTTCTGGGCACCCCGGCGCTCAGCGTTATCGGCACGTTTGGCGCGGCGTTGACAGTGGGGCTCAAGCGCGGGGGATTGCTGCTGTCCTTGTTGGTTCTGCCACTGTATGTTCCAACCCTGATTTTTGGCGCGGAAATGGCGCGCCGTGGAGCGCAGGGGCTGGACATGACAACGGCCATGATGATGCTGGCCGGGATCAGTTTCGGTGTTATTGCCCTGCTGCCGTTCGCATCGGCGTCGGTGCTCAGGGTCAATCTGCGCTAGGGATGAATGCGCTTGCGCGAGCGTACTACGAAGGAGACACGAGATGGCGTCGATCTGGCAATATGCCAATCCGAGGAAGTTCATCGAGACGACCGACCGGATCTTGCCCTGGGTCGCGGGCTCTTCGCTGATGGCGCTTGTAGTTGGCCTTGTTTGGGGTTTCTTTTTTACGCCCGATGATTACCGGCAGGGATCGACCGTCAAGATCATCTACCTGCATGTGCCAAGCGCGCTGATGGCGATCAATGGCTGGATCATGATGCTTGTAGCGTCGTTGATCTGGATCGTTCGACGCCACCATGTCAGCGCGCTTGCCGCGCGGGCCGCGGCCCCGGTCGGGGCAACGATGACGGTGATCGCGTTGGTAACGGGTGCGATCTGGGGACAACCGATGTGGGGCACGTGGTGGGCGTGGGATCCGCGGCTGACATCGTTCCTGATCCTGTTCCTGTTCTACTTGGGCTACATGGCGCTTTGGGCCGCGATCGAGAACGATGACACCGCTGCCGATCTGACCAGCGTGCTTTGCCTTGTCGGTTCGGTGTTCGCAGTATTGTCGCGCTATGCGGTCAATTTCTGGAACCAGGGATTGCACCAGGGCGCCTCGCTTTCTCTGGACAAGGAAGAGAACGTGGCCGACGTGTTCTACCATCCGCTCTTGCTGTGCATCGCGGGGTTTGTGCTGCTGTTTGTCGCCCTGGTTTTTCTCAGAACGCAAACTGAAATCAGGGCGCGCCGGATGCGTGCTCTGCTGGCCAGGGAAAGGTTGGGTTGATGATGCCGGAACTCGGGAAATACGCGGAGGCGGTCCTGTCATCCTACGCGGTGTCGATCATGTTGATCGTGGTGCTGGTCATCGCCAGCGTGACACGCGCGCGCCGCGTGAAGCGAGAGCTGGAGAGCGTCGAAAAGAGAGGGCGAGAGAATGCCGAAGTTTAGACCGATGATGGTGGCGCCGCCTTTGATCTTTGCGGCTATTGCCGGTATTTTCTGGGTTGGTATGGCCCGGGAAAACCCCGATGAACTGCCCTCGGCGCTGACGGGCAAGGAGGCGCCGAATGTCGAGGTGACCCGGCTTGGACAGGCCGAGGTCTTTGGCGATGCGGATCTCAGGACCGGCGAGATGCAGTTGGTGAACTTCTGGGCCTCCTGGTGCGTGCCGTGCCGGGCGGAGCATCCCAACCTCGAGAAGCTGGCGGCGCAAGGCGTCACGATCTACGGCGTCAACTACAAGGACAAGCCCGCTAACGCGCTGGGATTCCTGGAAGAACTCGGCAATCCCTTCGCGGCCATGGGGGCTGATCCGGATGGAAAGATGGCGCTGAACTGGGGGGTGTACGGCGTGCCCGAAACCTACCTTGTCGATGGTGAGGGGCGGATCGTGCTGCGCCATGCCGGGCCGATCACGCAGCGGGTGATCGACAACAGCCTGCGCCCGGCGATGGAAAAGGCGCAGGGCGACTGAGCGGCGCCTCCCCGCGCGCGAATCACGGTTAACAGCTTGAAAAGACGCGAAAAACCGGGGCGGCAACGCGTCGGTATCACGACGGTATCGCGTCGGTGCCGCAGCCGCCGGGGGGCCGGGTTACCACGCCGCGCGGTGGAGGGCGAAAACCGAAGCGACGGAATTGGCGGTCACCACCTGACAGGGGATACCCGCTAAAAGCAGGGTATCGGACCCCGGCCCTGTATCCTTGAGTGAAACGGTTAGATGGCGGCTGTCAGCCCGGAGCGGACGGTCATGCGTGGCGCATGACTGCCCCCTATTCTAACAAGAATAAGCGGACCTTTGGTATTTTAGCTTGGCCAATAAGGGCCGAACGTTTCTGTTCAAGATGGCATCCTCAGGCCGAGAGATCAGTGTTAGATCATGTCAATATGAGCGTGAACTTGAGACGCGAGACGAGGCAAGCCGCGCTGTCGCAGAAGCATAACGTACTCGCTCTGCCCCGGCGCTGACTTGAGGCCCAGCCGATGCTCGGCGAGTACTCTAATGGCACTCTCGGGGTAATGCTCAAATGTGCCCGATAGGAACTTGTCAGCCGACCCGACTTCAAGGTTGAATCGCGCGAGTTCGGCTTCTGGAAAATGTATCAAATTATCGGTGACGATGTAGTCTGCACGTCCTCCTATTGCCGCCGCTACCACGTGTCGATCATTGAGATCAGGCAAGGTTACGATGTCGATGAAATGGACATATTCCTCTTCGTCGACCCAAGCGCTAGCGAAGTGCTCTCGCATGAGCTTATCCGTCCTGTGGAGTTTGGCTTCATTTTCAGGAAATTTCGCGATGGCGTTCCTCAGCCACTCCTGTTGAATCTGGTCCGTCCATTGGGCCCGGTACAGATCTGCCTCGAAAAAGCGCAGGAGGACATCACGCTTCATGTTGGGGAAAAGCACACTGGCGTCGAGCGTTATGGTATAACGATTTGCGGCGGAGATCACTTCTCGTACAAGTCCTCTGCGATGTCCTGCATCTCCTTCAACGCTGCGTTGCGTCCTGCAGACCGTTTGGCCTTGTATTCAAGCAGGTCTTTCAACGCGAGCCGACGGTGCGTACCTGTCATCTCACACGGCAGGACTTGCTGATCGATCATCTTGATCAAGTGCGGGCGTGACACATTCAAGAAGTCTGCCGCTTCCTGTGTAGTCAGGCGTCGCGAAAGAGGTGCGAGCGTAACCGTCTCGCCGCGCGCCACGATGCTCAGCAAGTCGGTGATCAGGTCCACCAAGGATGCCGATATCGTCGCATCGCCGATGTTGAGGCTACGGTCGCTGTTCAGGGTGTTTTCAATGGCCGTCAGCGCGTCTGCTGCGCTGTCGATTTCTTCAGGAGTCGGGAGCTTGTTCCCGAAGTCCATGTGGCTCACGTTGGAAGACGCGTTCATTTGATATCACTCCACATTATTCATTCGATGGCGCGCTGTTTCTCGCGCCTTGCTTGATTATGTAGGTGATATGGCTCCTCAGGACAAACGAAATAATCGCAATAACTGAAATAAGCGTAATTTGTGCCATGTATGTACAAAAGATACAGACCATTAGCTCAGTTCGCGCCAAAGTTAATGTGGACCCGACTATCTGGCTACATACTTGCGTGTCTGCTCAGACTTTGCAAACTCCGCTTCCTGCGCATTGCTGCCGGTCGGGGCATCATCTGGGTGGTCACCGGAGGGCATCAACAGGAGAGCGGGAGCTGTTTGCCAGGTGTCGAAGACCGGTGAGCTGGAGCCACACTCCGCGCCACGGGGTCGTGCACGCCGCCGGGAGCGCGTGCGATCCGGGGCGCGGCCGGCGCGTGGTGACGGCGGCCTCGCGCCGCGCTATGTTCAGGGCCATGACGCAGGCGTTCGATCTTTCGCGTTTCGTTGCCGCGCAGGAGGGCACCTGGCCCGCCGCGCTGGCCGAGTTGCGGGCGGGGCGCAAGGCGACGCACTGGATGTGGTTC
>JAABTI010000031.1 GCA_011389955.1 Paracoccaceae bacterium
TGCCGCGCAGGAGGGCACCTGGCCCGCCGCGCTGGCCGAGTTGCGGGCGGGGCGCAAGGCGACGCACTGGATGTGGTTTATCTTTCCGCAACTGGCGACGCTGGGCCGGTCGGCCACGGCGCGGTATTACGGGATCGCGGGGCTGGCGGAGGCGCGGGCCTACCTTGCCCATCCGGTGCTGGGGCCGCGCCTGCAAAAGGCGGCGCGTGCCGTTCTGGCGCATGAGGGTGCGCCGCCGGAGGCGATCCTGGGCGCGACGGATGCGCTCAAGCTGCGGTCCTGCGCGACGCTGTTTGCCGAGGCCGGCGGCGGGCCGGAGTTCCGCGCCATCCTCGATGCATTCTACGGCGGCAGGCCGTGCCCGCTGACGCTGGCGGCGCTGGGGCGACGAGAGGGGCGGTGACGGGCGGCGGTGTTGCCGGGGGCCGGGCGGGTGCCGGCCCCCTGGGTGTTCAGGCGGGGATCAGGCCGATTTGGCGAGGTTGCGCAGCACGAAGTGCAGCACGCCGCCGTTCTCGACGTATTCCTTCTCGACGCCGGTATCGATGCGGCACTTCAACTGGATCGTCTTCTCGGTGCCGTCCTCGTAGGTGATGGTGCAGGGCACCTCGGACATCGGTTTGAAATCCCCCTCAAGCCCGGTGATCGAGACCGTTTCATTGCCCGTGAGCCCCAGCGTGTTGCGGGTGTCGCCGCCGGTGAATTCGAACGGGATCACGCCCATGCCGACCAGGTTCGAGCGGTGGATACGCTCGAAGCTTTCCGCGATCACGGCCTTCACACCCAGAAGTGCGGTGCCCTTCGCGGCCCAGTCGCGGCTGGAGCCGGCGCCGTACAGTTCACCCCCGAACACGACCAGCGGCGTGCCCTGCTCCTGATAGGCCATGGCGGCGTCGTAGATCGAGGTCTGCGCGCCATCGGGGCCCTTGGTGTAGCCGCCCTCGACGCCATCCAGCATTTCGTTGCGGATGCGGATGTTCGCGAACGTGCCGCGCATCATCACCTCGTGGTTGCCACGGCGCGATCCGTAGGAGTTGAACTCGCGCACGGGCACGCCGCGGTCCTTGAGATACTGACCGGCGGGGGTGCTTTCCTTGAAGGCGCCCGCGGGGCTGATGTGATCGGTGGTCACCATGTCGCCCAGCACGGCCAGAACGCGCGCGCCGGTGACGTCCGAGATGCTCCCAGGCTCGGCCTTCATGCCCCGGAAATACGGCGGGTTCTGCACGTAGGTGCTTTCGGGCGGCCAATCGTAGGTTTCGCCGGTCGTCGTTTCGACCGACTGCCATTTGTCATCGCCCTTGAACACGTCCGCGTATTTCGACTGGAACGCCTCGCGCGTGACGGTCCGATCGACCAGCTCCTTGATCTCGCTGAGGGTGGGCCAGATGTCCTTCATGTAGACATCGTTGCCATCCTTGTCCGTGCCGATCGGCTCGCAGGTGACGTCGATGTTCATGTCACCGGCCAGCGCGTAAATGACGACCAGCGGCGGGCTGGCAAGGTAGTTCGCGCGGACGTCGGGGCTGATGCGGCCCTCGAAGTTGCGGTTGCCCGACAAGACCGAGGTGCCAATGAGGTCATTGTCGTTGATCGCCTTGGAAATCTCGGGCTGAAGGGGGCCGGAGTTGCCGATGCAGGTGGTGCACCCGTAGCCCACCAGGTTGAAACCGATGGCGTCCAGGTCTTCTTGAAGGCCGGCATCCTCGAGGTATTGAGACACCACTTGCGACCCCGGAGCGAGAGACGTCTTGACCCAAGGTTTGCGGGTCAGGCCCAGTTCGCGGGCCTTTCGGGCCACAAGGCCGGCCCCGATCATCACGTAGGGGTTCGAGGTGTTGGTGCACGACGTGATCGAGGCAATCACCACCGACCCGTCGCGCAGTTCGTAGTCTTCGCCCTCGACCTTCGCGGATTTGCGCGGATCGATCAGGGCGTCGGGGGCCGGCCCCTCGGCGGCCATGTCGGTGGCCTCGGTGCCATCGTCTTCGCCACGGTATTCAGCCACGACATTGAAGAAGCTTCTGGAGGCGTCGGTGAGTGCGGTGTGATCCTGCGGACGCTTGGGGCCCGAGATCGCCGGAACGACGTCGCCCATGTCGAGGCTGAGCGTGTCGGTGTACACGGGGTTGTAATCGCTGTCGCGCCACAGGCCGTTTTCCTTGGCGTAGGCTTCGACAAGGGCAATGCGGTCCTTGTCGCGGCCGGTCTGTTCGAGATACCGCAGCGTTTCGTCGTCCACCGGGAAGAAACCGCATGTCGCCCCGTATTCGGGCGCCATGTTGGCGATGGTGGCGCGGTCGGCCAGGGGCAGGTGATCGAGGCCGTCGCCATAAAACTCGACGAACTTGCCGACGACACCCTTCTTGCGCAGCAATTCCACGACCTTGAGCACAAGATCGGTGCCTGTTGTTCCCTCCACCATCGCGCCGGTCAGCTCGAAGCCGACAACCTCGGGGATGAGCATGGAAATCGGTTGGCCGAGCATGGCTGCTTCGGCTTCGATCCCGCCGACGCCCCAGCCCAGGACCGCAAGACCATTGATCATGGTGGTGTGGCTGTCGGTTCCTACCAGCGTATCGGGGTAGGCGACGGTTTCGCCGTTCTGATCCTCGTCCGACCAGACGGTTCGCGCCAGGTATTCGAGGTTCACCTGGTGGCAGATGCCGGTGCCCGGCGGGACAACGCGGAAGTTGTTGAATGCGCCCTGGCCCCATTTCAGGAACTGGTAGCGTTCCATGTTGCGCTCGTATTCACGGTCCACGTTCATCTGGAACGCCCGCGGGTTGCCGAACTCGTCGATCATGACCGAGTGGTCGATGACGAGGTCCACCGGATTCAGCGGGTTGATCTTCTGCGCGTCGCCATCGAGCGCCTTGATCCCGTCGCGCATGGCTGCAAGGTCGACCACGGCGGGGACGCCGGTGAAATCCTGCATGAGCACGCGCGCGGGACGGTAGGCGATCTCACGCGAGCTTTTGCCGCCATCCGTTGCCCATTTGCTGAAGGCCTTGATGTCATCCACCGACACGGTGCGCCCGTCATCTTCGAAGCGCAGCATGTTTTCCAGCACAACCTTGAGCGCGGCCGGAAGGCGGTTGAAGTCGCCCAGCCCCGCGGCCTGTGCGGCAGGGATCGAGTAATAGGCAACCGACTGGTCACCGACCTTGAGAGTCTTGCGTGTTCCGGCGGTATCTGTTCCGACTGTGATAGGCATCTGGTGGCCTCCCTCTGGCAGGTATGAAAGGGGTTCGCTGAGGGTGCTTCTGCCCGAAGCGCGGGTTGCGATCAAGTGTCTTCCGCGATCAGTGTATACCATTGCACACAAAAAGTCCATGCTTTGGCAGGCGTGTGCGGATCGCAAAACCTTGATTGGTCTTCGAATGATGAAGAGCCTACATTCCCGGACAATGCGGACGACGGAGAAAGACGAACATGCATTTCCTGAGAATCTGGGCAGCTGCCGCTGCGGTTGTGTTGGGCCTTGGCGCCGGGAATTCCTCGGCGCAACCCGATGCCGGGACCGGGCCTGTGGTGGTCGAGTTATACACCTCTCAAGGGTGCTCGTCCTGCCCGCCCGCGGATGCATTCCTCGCCCAGCTGGCGCAGCGCGAAGACGTGCTGCCGCTGGCGTTGCATGTGGATTACTGGGACTACATCGGCTGGAAAGACAGTTTTGGCGATCCGGCGCATACAAAGCGGCAAAAGGCCTATGCAAAGGCGGGAGGACGCCGGTCGATCTACACGCCCCAGATGATCGTGCAGGGCGCGGAGCATGTGCTTGGCGCGCAGCCACGCAACGTGCGCGACCTGATCAGGCGTCATGCACAGGAACCTGGCCTGATTTCCCTGATGGTGAAGCGCACCGATGACGGCCGGCTGGACGTGTCCGTGCACACCATATCGGGTTCGCACGAAGTTCCTGCTGTCGTGCAGCTTGTGCGCTACGAGCCGCGTCAG